>CAYQZW010000041.1:0-14388 GCA_964422065.1 uncultured bacterium
CGTTTCAATCCTTGTTTTTGTGGATGTTGCTCTTCGACAATTCAAGACAAGACTCAAAGGCTTCGGTAAAAGGGGTCTCGGCATTGGCGATCCGGAGGCCCACGGGACGACAGATAAAGGCATTGGTGTGATTCCGGGTCAGGGCGCCGGGCAGGATTCCGGATTCCGTCAGGATCTGGAAGCCGTTACAGATGCCGACCACAAAGCCCCACTCCCGTTCCACATAGGTGCGCACGGCCTCCAGGATAGGCGTTCGGGATGCGATGGCGCCGGAACGCAAATAGTCTCCGTAGGTAAAGCCGCCCGGCAATACCACTAAGGAATAGGCAGAGAGGTCAGGGGTTTGGTAAAAGACGTAGTCCGTGTCCACGCCCAGTCCGTGCTGGAGTGCATCGTAAGCATCAAAGTCACAGGTGGTCCCGGGGAACACGACCACGGCAGCCTTCATGATTCCAACTCCAGGGAGAGGATTCGATAGTCCTCAATGACGGGGTTGGTGAGCAATTTCTCGGCCATCTCCTTCAGACGCTGACGGGCCTGAGAATCGTCATCCGCTTGAAGTCGGATCCGGATCGCTTTTCCCATGCGTACGTCTTGGACTTCGTGGAATCCCAGGGTGTTCAACGCGTGTCGAACGGCTCGTCCCTGAGGGTCTAAAAGATCGGGACGAAGATAAACCAAAAGTTCTGCACGGTATACGGGCATCGTTTAACCTCCTTCAGGAGTCCTCTGGATATCAAAGGACAACAAATGAAACGAAAGATTCCCTTCGAGAGAGGGATTGGCGAAGGTTTTGTGGGCGATTCGGTGCCGACGTGAAGGTCTGGCCTGCATTGGATAATTTTAAGGCCTGGAGAAGTCCCGTTCGCAGGCCAGGATTTCTGCACTTGACTTCCCTCATGGCCCCCTATATACTATCAACGATAGTAGAAAATGGCTTTTTCAACGAAGGAGGTTGAAGCAATGATGAGAAAAATCCTCATAGGAAGTAGCCTGCTGGTTTTGACCGCAGGATTGCCCCTCTATGGGCAGACATCCCAAGGGGGTGGCATGCACTCTGGGGCAACGGCATCCCAGCAGTCCCCGCAGAGCGCCCAAGGTCAAGGTGCCATGGGCATGCAAGGGGGGATGATGGGCGGAATGATGTCTGGAATGATGGGTGGCGGCATGATGCAAGGCATGATGGGCCACCAGGGCGGAATGATGGGCTGTATGATGGGATCTGGGATGATGGGCGGACAGCACATCCTCTCCACCATGCACCTCAAACACGCCTTCCAGAAAGCGATGATGATGACCACAGACCCGGAAAAGAAGAAAGAGATCCGAAGTCTTAAGATGAAGGTTATGGAAAAGGTGATCCGGCAGAAGGCCGAGGTCCAAATCGCACAAATGGAACTCAAAGATCTCTTATCCGATCCCAATTTTGATCCGAAAGCCGTGAAGAAAGCGATGAAAAAAGTCATGGACGCCAAAGCTACGCTCCAATCTACAGTCTTGAACGGCTTTGTCTCCCTGAGAGAAACCGTCGGTTCGGAAACCTTTGGCAAAGTCTTCCCCTGCCCGATGGGGATGATGGGCCAAGGCGGCATGATGATGAGCACCCCACAGGGACCCTCTCAGCAGTAGGCCGATGGCAACCTGGGATCGGCGGGGGCCGCTCTATGGCCCCCGCTCAACTCCCCCTTTAGACCATGGACTTCAACCTGTCAGATATCAAAGTCATCACCTTTGACGGCGATGGAACCCTCTGGGATTTCCATTCGGCCATGCGCCTCGCATTGGAGGCCTGTTTGGCACATCTGGAAGCCCGAATTCCTGGGATCACAGAAAACTGGACCGTGGATGCGCTGATCGAGATCCGCGACCAAGTCGCCCTGGCTTTCCAGGACCGTCCCCACACCCTAATCGACATCCGATACCACAGTTTCTTGGAAGCGCTTCGACAAATGGGGGTCCCAAACCCCGAACCTTTAGCCCGAGAGATCACCGATCTCTATCTCAACCTGAAAGACCATCATCTCAAGGTCTTCCCTGAAGTCCCCAAGGCGCTTGCAGCTCTCCATGGTCGCTTCCGATTAGGGCTCCTCAGCAACGGGAACACGGATCCGCGACGCCTCGGACTGGCCCACTGGTTTGACTTTACCCTCTTTGCAGAACACGTCGGCGTTCACAAGCCCGACCCTGCGTTTTACCATTTGGCCATTCGTACTGCAGGAGTCCCGGCCTCCCAGATCCTCCACGTCGGCGACTCGATCGAGAACGACGTCCTTCCCGCGCAGGACGTGGGCATGAAAGCCCTCTGGGTGAACCGTGACCGGCACCCGAACCCCGACCCCTTCCAGATCCAGGAAATCTCTTCTCTGATGGAGATCCTGGACGATGTCGTCGTTTAGTTCCCATCGACATCTCTTGAACGTGGCTTTTGGGATCCTGGCCCTGGGCTGGCTTTTCCTGGGCCTCACCCACGCTCGCCCACTTTATCTGGAGGACCTCCCCCCACGCCTCAAAAAATGCCTGGTCTGTCACACGACCCGGAGTGGACCAGATCTCAATGCCTTTGGCAAGGATTACTACGACGAAGGCCTGGAGATCCCTCTGGACCGAGACTCCGACCACGATGGCTTCACGAATGCCCAAGAACTCCAGGCTGGAACCTCTCCAGGGGATCCGCATGACTACCCTGGGCATCGTCGTTTCCCGTGGGGATGGGTGATTGGGGCAGGTGTTTTTGTCCTCGCTCTCTGGATTGGTATTCGGAAACGGAGGGTTCCTAACGCCAATCCGCCATAACCTTTCCCCCTTGACAAACCCTTCCCTCAGCAGGAAAATACTAAAAATCATAGTAGAAAACCAAAAAGGAGGTTGATCATGGCACAAGTCAAAGATGTGGTCTGTGGCATGTGGGTCGATCCGGAAACGGCCCCAGCCAAAATCGAGTATCAAGGCAAAACCTATTACTTCTGCGCACCGGGCTGTCTCCATCTCTTTAAGGAGAACCCGGAGAAGTACATCCACGGAACTGCAGACACAGGTGGCCATGGACATGACATGCACCACGGATCCCATGAACACCACGAACACCATGGAGGAGGACATAACCATGGTGGGGGTGGGCACCACGGCTGTTGTAGCCACTAAGACTCAAGGAGGAGATTCTTGACTCGAAACACTTCATTAGGTCTGGCGGGTGGGCTTTTGGCCATCGTTCTGATGGGCCCCTGGCTGGCTCAGGCCTTGCCTCCCTCCGCCCTCACTCCAACTCCCCAGGCCAACGTGATGATGGGGCCGGGGATGATGATGGGTGGCATGATGGGCCAGGGGATGATGATGGGTCAGGGCATGATGGGTGGCAATCCCTGGATGCGTATTCACATGCAAGCCATGCATTCCCTGCCCCCAGAGTATCAGGGGTTGAAAAACCCCCTGAAGCCCACTGAGGAGAATATCTTCGCCGGTGGGAAACTCTACCAGCAGACCTGTGCAGTTTGTCACGGTCCAACGGGCCGAGGGGATGGCCCAGGCGGCAAAACCCTGAACCCTCCTCCCGCGCCTCTGGCCCTTACTGTTCCGATGCCCATGACCACCGATGGCTACCTGTTCTGGCGGATCAAGGAAGGGGGGCAGGCCTTTGGGACCGCGATGCCTGCCTGGGGCGCAAGCCTCAGTGAAGAACAGATTTGGCAGATCATCCTCTATCTGCGTGCAGGCTTCCCGGAAATCCCTCAGACCCCCCAACCCGATACCACGTCTTCCTCTCCTGGAGGTCCATAATGGATACACTGAGAGCCCGGCAGAATGGGCCTTCTCTATCCTTCTTACGACGCCCCGGACCCCTGAGTCTGGGGCTTTTCCTTCTTTTCACCACGACCTCTGTCTATGGATTGCCTGCCTTTGCACGCCAAAACGGATTGAGCTGCGTGACTTGCCATTCCTCTTATCCACGCCTGAACCCTTTCGGAAAGTCCTTTAAGGCCAAGGGCTACACCCTCACCGGCCCGGAGTCGTTCCAAGGGCCTTGGATTTGGAAAAACTTCTATCCCATTGCCTTTCAAGGGATTATGGGATATACATTCCAGGAGAACCAACTGACAGACGGCACCTTCTCCATCAACGGCCTCCAGATCTTTGCCGGAGGGGCCATCGGTCCGAACTTGGTCATGTATCTCCACCACCACCTCGTCATGGAGGATCTCCCCGGTGAACTGCACGAGGCCTGGCTCCAGTGGAAGGTCCCTAAAGTTCCGGCCTTCGTGAAGGTCGGCCAATTTGAACTGCCACTCGCAAACTCTCCAGGTAAGACCATCCTCACGCATTTCGGCTATGTGGCGTACACCGCAACCCTGGGAGAAAACCCCGATCTTCTGGCCAATTCAAAACGAGGCGTGGAACTGACCATTGCCCCCACAGACGGCCTGCGTTGGGCAACGGTCTATTACCAGATGGAGAACTTCAAAGCGGTCTTTACCCGCCTCTCCCGATCCATGCTCACCTATGATATCGGGGCCTTTCTCCAATACGGACAGGCAACTTCGGTGGATTCCTCGACCTTTCAAGATCGCTACTATCGGGTGGGGGCAGACTTTGACTACCTTCTCTCCACGGTGGCCGAACTCTATGGGATGGCGATGTATGGTAGAGACACGAACCCACACGGAGATGGTGACCCCGGAACCTTTTGGGCAGGATTCCTCCAACTCGATCTCCATGTCAGCCCCAATGTCGTGATCGGTACACGGGCAGAAACCTATCAAAATCTCAGTCAGGAATCGGAAAGTTCGATGCCTCAACTTCTTCACGAGGTCCAGGGGGGTGCGTTACCCGACCACGGGGTCTGGGTAGACCTCTTTGGGCAATATTACCTGGCGATGAACGCAAAGGTCATCGTCGAGTATCTTCGGAACCTCTCTACGCCCTCAGACAGCCGAGGCATTGTGGGGGTCCACTATGCTTTTTAACCTCAAAAACAAAACCAAGGAAAGGAGGTGAGAACACGACCCGACGGGGATTCATCCAGAAATTGCTCGGGATCGTAAGCACTCTGACGGGCCTGAGCTTCCTGGGGACGATCGTAGCGTACTTTCGCCCCAAGAAGGAACAGGCCGGAAGCCATATCTTGCGTACCGGGGACGGTGAACCGATTCCCGCCGACCAACTCAAGACAGAACCTTCGGTGATCGGGATCGGTATCAACGGGGAACCCACCATTGTCATCCGATACGAAGGGGAAATGCGAGCCTTTTCAGCGGTCTGTACCCATCTCGGCTGTCTGGTCCGCTGGATACCCCAAAGAGGGGAGTTCTTCTGTCCTTGTCATGCCGGCCGTTATGATGCGAATGGGATCAACATCGCAGGTCCTCCCCCTCGTCCGCTACCGCGGTATCGTTCGTATGTCACCAAAGACGGCTTTATCGGACTCGAGGGGCCCCTCGCTTGAGGGGCTCCTCCACCCTGGTTTCAGATCCCCCTTGGTCAACCCCCTTCTTAACTGTTGATCTCAAATGAGCCATGCCTTGACAATCCACTCTGTAGGGATTATCATACTAATATGCTTAGTAAATATGAAATCCCCAAGGATGACAAGTCTCAAGTCACTCCCCTCCATGCGGACTGGAGTGGAAAATGGTACGATTTCTTTTTGTACCTTCCAGAACGTTGGGTCATGTCCAAATGGAGAAGGGTCCTGTGGCGTAACCTTGAGCAACCCACGAAACGGCTCCTCGAGATCGGCGTAGGCACTGGGAACAATTTCAAACACTACCCCCCAAACACAGAGGTCTGGGCAATCGACATCAATTCTTCCATGCTTCAACGCGCCCGTCAGAAACTCCGACACGCCCCCACAACGGTCCACCTGCTCCTTGCCGATGTCGAATCTCTTCCTTTTACGGACTCAACCTTTGACACCGTTGTCGCCACCTTTGTATTTTGTAATGTCCCGGACCCCGTGCAAGGGTTCCGGGAGATTGCTCGGGTATTAAAGCCTGGAGGCCGAGCCTATTTTCTGGAGCATATGATTCCTCACACCCCATGGAAGGCAAAACTCTTCGACCGGCTCAATCCTCTGGTCTTTCGCACCATTGGCGACCACATCAACCGACGCACTGTCGACAACGTCGTTCGTGCAGGGCTCGAGATCGAACGTGTGATTTCTGTAACCCGGGATGGGGTCGTGCGTCTCATCGTCGCCAAATCCTCGAAAGGAGGGGAAGGATGAGGCGGATTTTGACCCTAACCCTTGTCCTGTCCGTCGGGTCCTACGCCGTAGCCTTTGCGCACGGAGACCCGGAACGACCCTCTTCAGAAACCTCCCAGGTCTTACAAGGGGAGGGCCTTGAAGAAGTTCAAGGTGCAGCAAAAAATCCTACATTCTGGGAAGCCCTGTTTTCTCACCCCCACAACAAAGTGGTCCACTTCCCCATCGCGTTGGGGATCTTCGCTTTTCTTTTCTTTCTTCTGGCGCTCCGTTGGCCGGCGCTTCGGATTTCCGCCGAACTTTTGGTGCTCTTTGGCTTTCTCGCATCTATCGTTACTGTCGTCCTCGGGGAATTCCAGAAGTCCGAGTTCTTGGGCACCCCCCAGGAATCCCTGATGATCACCCATGAACGACTGGGTTGGGCAACTGTGGTCGGATTCCTGACCTGGATCGGCCTGATGCGATGGCACTGGACACGAAGGTGGGCATGGCTGATTGGACTTGGAATCGCCGCTCTTGTGTCCATCACAGGCTTTTTTGGTGGGCAATTAGCCCATACAATTGGTTCATAAAACTTGACGGAGGTTACAACCATGATGGGAAATTGGAACATGGGAGGCTGGGGGATGCACGGCTGGTGGATGTCCTTTTTCTGGATCCTCGTTGTGGTCCTGGTGGTCCTGGGCATCGTTGCCCTGATTAAATACCTGAGCAAATAACCGGAGGTTCAATCATGAAAAACAATATGAACTTGTCTGCGATTCAAGAAACGCAGGAGAAAATCAAGCGGGGTGAGGTCCCGACAGAAAAACCGTTCGTGGTCGAAGGGGAATGGCTCCTGGATGGTGAAGGCCAGTTCAAGGCGACCTTAGAGTTCCCTGCAGGAACCCTGACCCTGGTCACGGACCAGCCCCCACCCAGTGGTGGACAGGGCCGAGCCCCCAATCCCGTCCAGTACTGCGTATTTGCCATGATCTCGTGTTATGCGACGACCTTCGTGACGATTGCGACGCAGAAAGGGATTGAGATCAAGAAACTCCGCGCAAAGGGCGCCTCGGTCGCCAACATGAAGGCCATCTTTGATGTGGAAGAAGGCCCAATCATCGAAAAGGTCTGGATTGAACTGGAAATTGAAAGCGACGCACCCCGCGAGGTCCTGGAAGAAATCCGAAAACTCGCCAACGAGAAGTGCCCCGCAGCCTATACCGTAAGCCACGCAATCCCCTTTGAGTCGAAGATCCTGTAACGTGGATGGGGAGAATGAGGGAGAAATCTTCTTCCAAGACCTCCCCATTGGCTCCTGAGAATCCCGGTCGTGGTGCCTTCTTGAAGATGGCCACGGCCGGGACCGCAGGGGCCTTGTTGTTCCCAAAAGGGGCTCACCTGTTCTCCAACCCCCCAAATGAACCCGATGGATATTGCTCTCGGTCAGACCAAAGCCATCATCGAAGGCGACACCCCAGGCTACTGGACATTCCACGGCGCCATCACCCCCCGCGTGACGAACAGTGGCATCGATCCCGGGGGCATGTTGCCCGCTCTCTCTTACGAAGAAATGGCTGATCGGGAAGGCTCGGAGCCCATGGTCAGCCTCGATCAATGGAGGAGATCGAAATGAACCTTACGACTTGGATCTTATTCCTTACTCTTTTGGCAGAAGTCGTCCTCTTGATCGGACTCTGGGCGACATGGAAACGCCCTCAACTCCAGATTTGGCCGCCTCCCAGTGGACGCTCCTGGCAGTTCTGGTTCAACTGGGTTCTCTTCCCCATCGTTTATCTTGGCGTGGGGATTCTGGGACTTCGAGATGGGGGAAGCCTTCCCCTCGCCGAAGCTATCCGGCTATGGATTGGACTCCCCCTGTTCGTGGCGGGAGCAGGGTTCAGCCTCTGGGGGGTGACCTCCCTGGGTCTCCGCCGCTCTTCGGGTCTTCCCGGGACTTTCCACGTCTCCGGACCCTACAGATACACCCGCAATCCTCAATATGTCGGGATCATCACGGCCTTTGTGGGCTATGGACTCTGGACCGCCTCCTGGATGGCCCTTCTCACCGGCATCCTTCATGCACTCTGGTACGCGTTTGCCCCATTTTTAGAAGAACGCGTTCTGCTTCAGCGGTTTGGAGAACCCTATCGCCGCTACTTGGAAACCGTTCCCCGATTCCTCCCCTTCCGGAAAAGGACCTTCCACCCCGTTGTGCTGGTGATGTTTTTCTTGGCCGAGGGAACCTTTCTATCTTCCGGCAAGCCCCTCTTCGCTCAGGAAATTGCGTCGCACCGCACACTCGGAAGAAAGGGACCGGTGTCGTGGGCTTCGCACTCCATGATGGTGTTTTCCTTTGAATACGAGACGACGTTCAACGCGTCTTCCACGGACCGGGAGGCCCTTCTCAACCTTGAACACGGGTTTGCACCATGAACATTCGATCCCGGTTTCTCTTCGCCATCCTGATGCTCCCCCTGCAAGGGGCAGCGGGGCAGACGCTCAACCCACCGGACCTGCAACTGTGGCTCCGGGAACGTACCGAAGGAACCCGACATTTCCTGCTGATCGATGTCCGAACCCCTGGGGAACACGCCAATGGATTCATCCCAGGGACAGACACCCTGTTCCCACTCCAGGATTTCCAGATGGGCAAAGTACAAGTGCCCGTGGATCCGAAGACGGACACGGTGGTGGTCTATTGCCGGACCGGTCATCGGGCGGGCATCGTCCAAAACCTCTTGAAGCAGCAGGGATTCCGTTTCGTCTTCAACGGCCTGGGGATCGTTCAATGGCAAGGCGCCGGGTACCCACTCATCCAAGGACAAAGGGCGTCCCAGCCCCCGGTCTTTTATACTCTGCGTGGCGAGGGTGCTATCGGTATGCTTGCTCAGGCCCGCACCCCCCGCGTCTGGAACGCTGGCAAAAACATGACCTACCTCACCATCACTCCCGACGGCCAAAAGATCTTGGCATCCAGTCCAGCGGAAGACCGAGTCTATGTGCTTTCTGCCCTCACCGGTAAACCCATTCAGATCATCCCTGTAGGAAAGACCCCTAAAGGGATTAAAGCTGGCCCCAACGGCCAGATCGCCCTCGTGGCCGAGGAAGGCAACAACACATTGGGCGTAATCGATCTCAAGACCTGGCAACGGATCCGGGAGATCCCGGTAGGAACGAAGCCGCACAACATCGTGTTTAACCATACCGGAACCCGGGCTTATGTCACCGTGCAAGGAGACGATCGCATCGCCGAAGTCGATCTGCAAGCCTTCAAAGTTCTCCGATCGATCAACGTTGACGGTGCGCCCCACAACCTGGACATCACCCCGGATGACCAGCGGCTCCTGGTCGCAAACATGCAGAGCAACGATGTGGCGGTCATTGACCTGGAAGCATGGAAAATCATTCAGCGGATCCCGGTCAGTCCCGGACATCATGGTGTGGACATCACCCCGGACGGCCGTTATGCGCTGGTCACCGGGATTGGCGCTGACACGCTCAATCTCATTGACTTGAAGACCCTAAAGCGGGTCAAGACAGTGGTTGTAGGGAAAGGCCCCCATGGGGTTCGCGCGACACCGTCCGGTGATCGTGCATTTGTAGCCTTGGCGCTCCAAAACGAAGTGGTCGAAGTGTCGTTGCCGGACTTCAAGGTGGTCCAACGTTACCCTACGAAAGCGGGCCCGTTCTGGATTACAGTCCAGGGCAACCCTTAAAATCCCATAATCCCCTCTTGCAGGGGAAAGGGATAACGACCTGTTCTGGACAGGGCGACCAAGGCATAGGGGCTCAAAGGCGAAAACATCGGCAGCAGCAGACAGGGGATGCCCCTTGTGCCAAAGAGGAAGGGGATCTGTGGATAAAGGCAAGGGAACGATGGGGGTTGATGGACTGGAAAAGGAGTGGATACGATGAAGCACGAACATCAAGGTCATGAAGAACATCTTCATGACGAGCATCAGGGGCATACGCCCCAGGATGCCCATCAAGGACATGGGCACGACCATACAGAACACGAACACCCTCCTACCCATGAACACCAGGGGTCTGGGCCTGCTCATGAGCATGGGGAACACCGAGGGCAACATTCCCACCATGCGCATATGGTGAAGGATTACCGGAAGCGGTTTTGGATCTCTCTGATCCTGACCATCCCGATTCTGGCACTCTCGCCGATGATCCAGCGGCTTGTCGGAATCACCCTGCGTTTCCCTGGCGACATCTGGCTCCTCTGGGGACTCTCGTCGGCGGTCTTCTTCTACGGGGGCTGGCCATTCCTCAAGGGCTTCTTTCAGGAGATGGCGAAAAAGCAGCCGGGGATGATGACCCTGATCGCCCTGGCAATCTCTGTCGCTTACGCATACAGCAGCTTTGTGGTCTTCGGCATTCCAGGCAAGGTCTTCTTCTGGGAACTGGCCACCCTGATTGATGTCATGCTCTTAGGGCACTGGATCGAGATGAAATCCGTCCTGGGCGCATCGCGGGCACTGGAGGAACTGGTTCGACTTTTGCCGGCTGAAGCACACATGGTACTGCCAGATGGGAGCATTAAGGACGTTCCCGTATCCGAACTGAAGCCTGGGGACAAGGTCTTGATCCGTCCCGGCGAAAAGGTTCCGGTAGACGGGATTGTCGTGGACGGACGGTCCAGTGTGAACGAGGCCATGCTCACGGGCGAGTCTAAGCCTGTGGAGAAAGGGCCTGGCGATGAAGTCATCGGGGGCGCGATCAACGGGGAGGGTGCGCTGACGATTGAAGTGAAGAAGACCGGGAAAGACACCTATCTCGCCCAAGTGATTGACCTCGTCCAAAAGGCTCAAGAGACCCGCTCCAGGACCCAAGACCTGGCAAACCGTGCCGCCTTCTGGCTCACGATCATCGCCCTCAGCATCGGTTCCCTCACCTTGGTCACCTGGTTGCTCCTTGGAAAGGACTTTGCTTTTGCCCTGGAACGGACCGTGACGGTGATGGTGATCACCTGTCCCCACGCCCTGGGCCTGGCGGTGCCTCTGGTGGTCGCCGTGTCCACCGCCCTCTCCGCCCGGAACGGCCTATTGATTCGTGACCGCACAGCCTTTGAACGTGCAAAAGACCTGCAGGGGGTGATCTTTGACAAGACCGGAACCCTGACCGAGGGCCGGTTCGGCGTCAGTGATGTGGTGACTTTAGGAGACCTGAGTGACGAAGAAGTGCTCAAAATTGCTGCGTCCTTGGAACGGTCTTCCGAACACCCGATTGCAAGAGGGATCGCGGATACCGCGGAAGCCCGTGGGCTGGAGTTCTATCCCATCGAGGACTTCCGTGCCATCCCGGGCAAAGGGGTGGAAGGGAAAGTCCAGGGTACGTTTTACCGGGTCGTGAGTCCGGGCTATCTCCGGGAGAACGGGATCTCCGTGGAAAGTCCTGAGGTCCAGAAACTCGCCGAACAAGGAAAGACCGTCGTATACCTGCTCAAAGACCGGGAAGTCATGGGCGCGATTGCCTTGGCGGACCAGATTCGGCCGGAATCCAGAGAAGCTGTGAAACGCCTGAAGGGCATGGGTCTTCAGGTCATGATGCTGACGGGCGATAGCAAGGCAGTGGCGGCCTGGGTCGCAGAAGAACTGGGACTCGATGCCTATTTCGCGGAGGTCCTGCCACACGAAAAGGCCGAGAAGGTGAAGGAAGTCCAGAAACAGGGATTGACCGTTGCGATGGTCGGAGACGGCGTGAACGATGCCCCTGCACTGGTCCAGGCAGATGTTGGGATCGCCATCGGCGCTGGAACCGATGTCGCGGTCGAGGCGGCGGATATCGTCCTGGTCCGGAACGACCCCAGAGATGTCGCAGCGATCCTGGGACTCTCCCGGGCAACCTACCGGAAGATGCAAGAGAACCTTCTCTGGGCCACCGGGTACAACGTGGTTGCAATCCCTCTGGCGGCGGGCGTCCTCTACAAACTCGGTATCCTCCTCTCCCCTGCCATGGGTGCACTCTTTATGTCCTTATCCACCGTGATCGTGGCCCTGAACGCGCAACGCCTCTGGAAGTACAAAGAGGGGAGGAAGTAAGCCCAGGGACCCCTGGGCCCCCCACAACGACCTTGAGTTCTTTGGCCCGAGAGGCGCACCCCTCTCGGGCCTTTCTTTTGGAAAGGACCGATCGGGTCAAGAGTCCTTGCTAAATAGACTACAAAGCAAATCGTTGCATTGATTCTTGGTCCAGGTTTGGTTATAGTTATGGGGCAACACGAAGAGGTGAGCCATGGACAGTCAACCTGCGATGTGGAACGATGGATCTCATTCTGACAGTGATCCCGCCGCCCCAGGAATGGGACCAAACAAAGGTCGAACGAAAGGCCTTTGAGATCTCCAATATTGCCAAACTCTTAGGACTCACGCTCCTCAACATCCCCGAAGTCATTGAAGAAAAGAGCCGCGGCCAGCGGTCAATCCCCTACCGTCTGAAGGTAGACAACGCAGAGTTTGGTCAACTGATCCGATCTTTTGCTCCGGAAGTCACGGTCATCTTAGACAAAGTGGTCCCTGTCCTCGAAAAAAAGGATTTTGAAACGTGGCTCCAGACCCACGCTCCAGAGTTCCAGCACCTGGTCCTGGTCGGTGGGGAATCTAGTAAAATCCAGTATCCTGGGTATCATCCGATCGAAGCCGCCCACATCGCAAAGCGCTATTTTTCCCATCTTTATGGCATCACCATCTTCCGAAGGAACCACGAAGTGGATCGTCTGATCCGGAAGACCCAAGCCGGGATGAAGGCCTTCATCTCGCAAATTGTCCTTGAGCCCGAAACGGCTGAGTCTGTGCTCCAATCCTACTGGAAACGTTGCGAAGAACTCGGAATCGCCCCCAGCAAGATCTACATCAGCGTGGCCCCTGTGTCGCGTAAAAAAGACCTGGAATTCCTCAAGTGGCTCGGCGTCTATATCCCTCCTGAGACCGAGCAATGGCTTTTAGAAGATGAACGGAAGATGGAACGGAAGAGCCTGGACCTGATGGAGCGACTGGTCCAGAGATTTCGGCGCCTGGACGGCCCGATTGGGCTCAACGTGGAACACGTGATGTACAACAACCTCCAGGTGGCCGCCTACGCCATCCACTGTATCCAGGAGATGGAAAAATGGAACTCTACGTGTCATTGAACGGCAAGTATCCCCGAAGTGAAGCACTGATTCGGGTCACCCGGGACTATGATCGGGGGCGGGCCGACACCCAAGCCGTGGCTCAGGCTTATGCCTCAGACTACCAGGAGGTCCGTACCCTCCAAAACGGCTGGGCATGGAGGTCCGACGGCTTGCTCGTGTGGCAAGATCTCCTGCGCCCCTTCGCAGAACTCGTGCCCGGGACCCAGGTGCTCGGCCTGGTCCGATATTACGAAACCAACACCTTTTACCGGTTCCTCTCGTTCCCCAAATTCGCCCTCCACGTGGATTGGGACTCTTGGCTGAATGGGTATTTTCGTTTTGGGAACCTTGCCATCCTCCCAGGACCTACCCTCTTCACACGATTTTCCGAGGGGCTCAATCTTCCCCAGATCTACACCCTTTTGACCGAAGTCATCGGAACCCTCAAGAAGAAGGGGTACCAGGTGTTTTACCTCCAGGAGCCTGAGTTGGTCTATTCCCGGGCATCTGAACTTCCTCCTGGCTACACGGATTTCCTCCGTCACGTCCGGAACCTCATTGAGCCGGGCCTTCTCATCGTCAACACGTATTTCGGATCTGTTGCACCGATTCAGAAAGCGTTGCTCCAATCGGAAGCCGATGGGATCGGCATTGACTTCAAAGCAAATGCCATAGAAGACATCATTGAACAGGGGTGGGACCCCGAGAAGGGGCTGGTCGCCGGCATTGTGGATACGGAAAACTCTTATCTGGAACAACTTGCTGACGTCCAGGCCCTCCTCACACAAATCCAGGAGCACCTTCGGCCCCGTTTCCTGGTGCTTACCGGCCATGCCGACTTTGAATTCTTGCCCCGAACGGTGGCCGACCAGAAGGCCGCGTTCCTGGCTCAGGTCAAGGAGGCACTGAAATGATCCATCCGCTCTTAACACACGAAATCGGCTCGCTCGCCAAACCCAACTGGCGGGTCAAAGCCCTGCGCAATCGCCCCCTGGAAGACTCAGACCTCCAAGAAGCCCAGGAGTGGGGAACCTTCCTGGGAATTGAGGTGGAAGAACTCCTGGATATCCTTCGTAAGCGGAAGCAC
>CAYQZW010000042.1:0-14306 GCA_964422065.1 uncultured bacterium
CACCTCAAGAAGGTCTCCCTGGAGTTGGGCGGCAAGAACCCCATGATCGCCATGCCCTCTACAGACCTGGAGTTGGCCCTGGATGGGGTGATCTGGGGCGCCTATGGCACAACGGGACAGCGCTGCACCGCCACATCCCGCCTGATCCTCCACGAGGACATCTATGACCAGTTTATTGAGATGCTCGTGGAGCGCGTGAAGCAGATGAAGATCGGCGATCCGCTGGATGAATCCACGGACATGGGGCCCCTGATCAATGAAAAGCAGAGGGAGACCGTCCACCGATATGTGGAGATTGGCAAGCAAGAGGGAGCAAAACTGATCTATGGCGGGGAACCCCTCAAGGGCGAGGAGTACGACAAGGGGTGGTTCTACATGCCGACCATCTTTGTGGATGTGGAGCCCCACATGACCATTGCCCAGGAAGAGATCTTTGGCCCGGTCCTCTCGGTCTTCAAAGTCAAGTCCCTGGAAGAGGCCATTGAGATCGCAAACGGCGTAAAGTATGGGCTGTCTTCGTCGATCTACACCCGAGACCTTCTGGAAGCGATGTATGCCATTGAGGAGATCGAAGCGGGCATCACGTATGTCAACGCCCCGACGATTGGTGCGGAGACCCACCTGCCGTTCGGGGGCGTGAAGGCCACCGGCAACGGACACCGAGAGGGTGGGTGGACCGTGTACGAGATCTTTACCGAATGGAAATCCGTGTATATTGACTTTTCGGGCCGACTCCAACGGGCCCAGATTGATACCTGGGAGGAGGAATAAGCGAGGACACCGTACCCGAGTGGATGAGAGGGTACCCATCTACAACGAGAAAGGGGGGAAAGTGTCCCCGAGGAGTGGTTGTTATGTTGGCCTTAGGCCTGTTCAACGCGCTACTGGCTGCACATTTCCAGGTGCAAACTTACGGGAACCCGAACCTCATTAGCGATATCCTCCCGGGACCCCATGTACTGTATCTGGCTACCTCTGCAGGAATCCTGGTGGTAGACTCCGCCAGCCTTGAGGAAATTGACCGGTTGGATCGGTCGGATGGATTGCCGTACCCGGTCGTCCTCCGGCTCCTTCGGGATGATCGCGGACTCATTTGGGGGGTAACATGGAACCACGGGGTGTTTGTGTGGGATCGTATGGAGGGGCACCTGAGCCCTTACCGTCCTCCGCAGTATCTCCCGTCCTTTGATCAAGCCATCGATCTCGCGATCCACGGGGATACGTTGGCGTTATTGGGGCCGAATTACCTCGCCTATCTTTGGCTGCGGGGGACACCGACAGACCCCTCGGACGATTCCGTACTCCTTTATGGCAGTTATCTGCAAGGGGCGATGTCATTCCATACCCTCCGCGTCTTTGGAGATTCCTTGTTCATCGGCACAGAAAAAGGGCTATACGTCGCCCCTTGGGCAGATCCTCTGGCAGGGGCCCTGTGGTCCGAGGGGCTCCCGGACACGGTGGTCTACAGCGTTTTGCGGGCTGGAGGCCGGACGTTTATTGGCACGGGCAACGGCATCAAGGTCTGGGAAACCGGGGCTTGCTACCTCTGTGGCTCAGGGTGGTGGGTGCCCGCATTGGCCTTCCGAAACGATACGCTTTACGCAGAAGCACGGAATTTCGTGAACCCCAGATTCTTTGATCTCTCCACCGGACAGCAGAGCATTGTGGATTTCCCTGGTCGGATCAAGGATGTTCGGGTGATTTACCCGCTGGGAAACCGTGTCCTGTTCGGCTTCGGATGGGCGGATATGGACCTGGATTACGAGGCATACAATTACGGCTTTGGCCTGGGGATCCTGGACCTTTCTACAGATTCCCTTTGGATCCAACACTATGCCGGCCCCTTCATCCAGAAGATTCGATACGTGGAGTACCGAGATGGCACGCTCTGGCTCCAGGGCCGTCAGGAGCGTATGGCCTGGTGGTTCTACGATCGGACCTTTGCGTTTCGGGGTGGTGAATGGCTCCCACTCTTAGACAGCGCAAGGGTCGCCGGCGCCACGGCCATGGCCCTTAGAGATGACGAACTGTGGCTCAATAACTTCTTAAACAACCCGCCGGACACCTTGGTCCCAGACGATGTGAGCCTCTTCGCCTTTGATTCCAGCCGGACGTTGATCCGCGAAGTCACATTGCCCCTGTCCAACCCCAAAGACATTATGACCTTCATCTTCGACAACGAAGGTGACGCCGTGCTCTCACTCTGGCAAATCGGTTTAGGCCGGTATATCGTGGATCGGGATTCCTTTGTGCTGTATCCGCTGGACGAACCCGAGATTCTGAGTCTGTTCATTGACCACCGGAACTGGCTCTGGATCGGGACCACGAGCGGCCTGCGTGCCCTGGACTACACGGCGCTCCGTCAGGACGGTCAGGTCGTTGAAATGGTCAATGATTCCAGCAACTTCTTGTCCATGTGGAACATTACATGTTTCGCCGATGATGGACAAACGTTGTGGATCGGGAGTTGGTCTGGGTTGGCCGCCTACGATGGACAACGGTTTCGCTGGATCCAGGAGATTTCCAGTCCGGTGTTTGATATCGATCCTGCAGGCAGCGTGATCGGTGTGCTGACCCAACGAGGGCTGTATTTTCTGGATCGTCAGGGGACGGTCTTGGATTCGATCACGCCGGAGAATGCGCTCTTGCCCGATACGCCAGGTCAAGAGGAAAGCAACCCCTATCTCTTCCAGACCCGGAACGCCCTGGTAATCCTTCCCGACTCCGGCGTCATCTGGATGGGGACCCTCAAGGGGTTGGTGCGGATCACAACGGATCCGTCCTTCTTCCAACAAGGACAGGCTATCCTCACCCCCTGGGTGTATCCCAATCCCGTGCCGCCGGGGTGGGATTCCCTTTTTGTGACACAAATTCCGGGGTTCGAACCCGCTGCCATTTTTGATCTCTCGGGGTATCGGATCGCTTCGGTCCGTTTCAAGACCCGGTCCGACGGATTTGTGGTGTACAATCTCAAGTCCCTATCTCCGGGACTTTACATCGGGGTCGCGCGGAAGGGCAATCAAGTGATTCGGTTCAAATTTGCGATCGTGCAATAAGGAGGACAACCCATGAGCAAAAAGTACGTTTACTTTTTCGGTGGTGGAAAAGCGGAAGGCAATGCCCAGATGCGGGATCTGTTAGGAGGCAAGGGAGCCAACTTGCATGAAATGACCAATTTAGGGATTCCCGTGCCTCCGGGGTTTACCATCTCCACTGAGGCCTGTGTGTACTATTTCCAGCATCAGGCAATTCCCGAGGGCTTAGAGGAGCAGGTTCAGGAGGCCCTGCAGAAACTCCAAGAGGTGACCGGAAAGCGGTTTGGGGACCCTGAAAATCCTCTCCTGGTCTCCGTTCGGTCGGGCGCGCGGGTGTCCATGCCCGGGATGATGGACACGATCCTGAACTTGGGATTGAATGAGGAGACGGTCCAGGGGTTAGCCAGACTGACGCAAGACGAACGATTTGCTTATGATGCATACCGCAGGTTTATCCAGATGTTTGGGGACGTGGTGATGGGGGTGCCGCGGGAGGAGTTTGAGCACGCATTACAGGCCAAAAAAGAGAAGTTTGGCGTCACCCAAGATTTTGAAGTCCCAGCGGACGGCTTGAAAGAACTGGTCCAGGAATTTAAGGAGATTTATCGCCGGCATACCGGCCAGGACTTTCCCACGGATCCCCAGGAACAACTCTGGATGGCCATCCAGGCGGTCTTCAATTCCTGGAACAACCCCCGGGCGATCGAGTACCGGAAACTCAACAACATCCCGGATACCTGGGGTACTGCCGTCAACGTCCAAACCATGGTCTTCGGCAATATGGGCGACGACTCCGCGACCGGCGTTGCGTTCACACGGAACCCTTCCACTGGGGTCAAAGAGGTCTACGGCGAGTACCTGACCAACGCCCAGGGGGAGGATGTGGTTGCGGGGATTCGGACGCCCAAGCCCCTGAAAGAACTCAAACAGGAGATGCCCGAGGCATACGAGCAACTTGTGGAGATCTTTGAACGTCTGGAACGGCATTACCGGGACATGATGGATCTGGAGTTCACGATCGAACGCAAAAAGGTCTACATGCTTCAGGCGCGTGTGGGGAAGCGTACGGCTCGGGCTGCGGTCAAGATTGCGGTGGATATGGTCAAAGAAGGGCTCATCGATAAGAAAACTGCTGTCTTGCGGGTGGAGCCGAAGCAGGTGGAGCAACTCCTGCACCCGATGATTGATCCGGAGTTTCGAGGAGCGCCCATTGCCAAGGGATTGCCTGCATCGCCGGGGGCGGCCCGCGGGATCGTGATCTTCGACGCAGAAGAGGCGGCAGATTTGGCGGAACAGGGCCAGAAAGTGATCCTGGTCCGCCATGAGACCTCGCCGGACGACATCCGCGGGATGGCACGGGCGGAAGGGATCCTGACCAGCCGGGGTGGCATGACCAGCCACGCTGCCGTCGTCGCCCGCGGCATGGGCAAACCCTGCGTTGCCGGCGCCGAAGAGATCAGCGTGGATTACACGAACCAGGTCTTTCGGGTCGGGGAACTCATCGTGAAGAAGGGCGACACGATCACCATTGACGGGACCACCGGAAAGGTCTATCTCGGCGAGGTTCCTCTGGTTCCACCCCAGATGTTTGAGGAGTTCGAGACCCTTCTCCAGTGGGCTGATGAGTTTCGCACCTTGGGGGTTCGGGCAAATGCCGACAAGCCCGAAGACGCCAGAAAGGCCCGGGAGTTTGGTGCAGAGGGGATCGGCCTGGCACGTACCGAACACATGTTCTTTGAAGGGGACCGCATTCGGATCATGCAGGCGATGATCCTCGCGGACACCCCGGAAGAACGCCGGAAATGGCTCCAGAAACTCCTGCCCTTCCAGCGCGAAGATTTCAAAGGGCTCTTCCGCGCGATGGACGGCTACGCCGTCACCATCCGAACCCTGGATCCGCCGCTCCACGAGTTCTTGCCCAAAGAGGAAGAATTGCTGGGAGAACTTTCGGATCTCTACCTGAAACTCCGGGAAGCCAAGGACCGCCAGGAGATCACGGCCTTGGCAGAGGAGATCGCCCAAAAAGAACGACTCTTGAAGCGTGTCCGGGAGTTAAAAGAACAGAACCCCATGCTGGGCCATCGTGGGTGCCGACTCGGCATTACCCACCCGGAGATCACCGAAATGCAAGCCCGGGCCATCTTTGAGGCCGCGTGTGAGGTCCAGAAAGAAGGCGTGAACGTGAAGCCCGAGATCATGATCCCCTTGGTCTCCACACTCCGGGAACTGGAGAATCAGGTCTCGATCGTTCGGCGTGTCGCAGAAGAGGTTTTCCGGGAGAAGGGGACACGCGTAGAGTACAGTGTGGGGACCATGATCGAGTTGCCGCGCGCGGCGTTGACGGCCCACGAAATCGCTAAGGTCGCAGAGTTCTTCTCCTTCGGCACAAACGACTTAACACAGACCACCTTTGGCTTCTCCCGGGATGACATCGGGAAGTTCTTGCCGCGGTACATCGAGATGGGCATCCTGCCGGCAGATCCCTTCCAGACCCTGGACACATCCGGCGTCGGGGACCTGGTCCGCATCGGGATTGAACGGGGGCGCCAGACCCGGGCCGACCTCAAGGTGGGGATCTGTGGGGAGCATGGTGGCGATCCGGCGTCCATCCAGTTCTGTCACAAAGTTGGGATGAACTATGTCTCCTGCTCCCCGTACCGTGTCCCGGTCGCACGCCTGGCTGCGGCCCATGCCGCTTTGAAGTCAGAAGAATCGGCGACATAACCGAGGCACCCACACAGAGGACACGAATGGCAGAACAGTATCGAACGGGCCGGATTGTGGATTTTCCTGAACGGGGGAAGGTCCGGGAATTTCGGATCGGGGAGATCACCTGGAACCCCGAGACCGGCAAAATTACCCGGATCAGCCCAGGGACCGGCAAGCCTCCCCGAACACTCATCCTCCCCGGTTTTGTGGATCTCCACACGCATTGGCCGCAATGGACAGTCCGCGGCCTCGCACAATGGCCGTTGCTCCGGTGGTTGGACCGGTACATCCTTCCTGAGGAACAGACCTACACGGACGTCAACAAAGCGCGACGGGTATCTCGGTCGTTTTTCTTTGCGTTGGCACGGCATGGGGTGACGACGGCGGTGGTCTACAGTACGATCCATCGCGAAGCGACGGAAGTCGCCTTTGAGGAGGCCCTCCGGTCTGGCCTCCGCATCTTCATGGGCAAAATGATGATGGATACCCATGCCCCACCGGGGCTTCAGGAGCATCCCGACCAGAGTCTCCAGGAGAGCCGGGAACTCTTCGAGGAGTGGAACGGCCGGGAGAACCGCATCTTTTACGTGTTTTCTCCTCGGTTTGCACTGGCCGTCAGCCCCGATCTCTGGCGTGAGGTTGCCCAAACCGTCCGGACTCTACACGCCTATCTCCAGACCCATCTCGGGGAATCCCAGGGCGAGGTGGAAGAACTCCGAAAACGGACGGGCTACGCCTCATACACCGAGTATTACCGGGACTTAGGGATCCTGGGGCCCCGAACCCTTCTCGGGCATTGTATCCATGTTTCGGATCACGACCTCGAGATCCTGAAGCAGACCCAGAGCCACGTGGTTCACAACCCTTCCGCCAATCTCTTTCTCCACAGTGGAAGGTTTCCGCTGGAGCGGTATGATCGGGCAGGCGTCGATTTTGCCTTGGGGAGTGATGTGGGCGCGGGCCCGTCGGTGAGCCCCTTTGACGTCATGCGGGACATGTTCTACCTCAACCCGGTCCCCGTTGCCCGGCTGTTCTATCACGCCACGACCGCGGGCGCCAGGGCCCTGGGCATGGAAGAGGTCTTCGGCACGTTAGAACCCGGAAAATCTGCCGATTTCGTGGTGATCGATCTGCCGCCGGAGATCACATCAGATGCCCCGATTGAGGAGGTTCTCTCTCGCCTGGTCTTCCTGGGCTCGGAGCACCGGATTCGAGAGGTCTACGTCCAGGGTCAACTTGTGTTTCAGCGATGAAGCGCAGTGAGATCCTCCAGGTGCTTAAAGAATTTAATCGGTACCGAGAACCTGAAGCCCGGGCTTCCCTTGTGAATGTCCGAGGCACCCAGATCACCGTAAAGATCACAGGTACGGCGTGTCGCAACTGTTCCTTTGAAGAACACGCCCAGGATCTCGTCTTCTACCTCACAGATTCCCTGGGCCACCCCTTCAAGATCCAGGAGATCCAAGAGACGCCAGAGGGGGAAATCGTGGTGTACACTCCCGACCTTTCATGACCCTACGCCGAGGCCTGTATCTCCACATCCCCTTCTGCCGTCAGAAATGTCGGTACTGCGGGTTTTATACCGTGCCTGCAGATGACGATGCGTTCAAGCCCTTTGTCCAGGCAGTGATTCAGGAGATTCAGGAGACGTCCAGACAGTATCCAGGACCGGTGGATACGGTGTTTTTTGGGGGTGGAACCCCTTCCACACTCCCCTTGCCCTTTTGGGAGCAGATCCTCACGAGCCTCCACCAACACTTTCGGTTCCGTGAACCCGCGGAGTGGACCGTGGAGATGAACCCGGAGTCGGTCCACGAGGACCTGCTCCGCCTATTGAAGGATTTTGGGGTCAATCGTTTGAGCCTGGGGGTGCAGTCCGCGAATGACGAGGAACTCCGGTGCTTGGGCCGGATCCATGACCGGCGCCGGGCGGAATACACGATCTCCCTGGCCCATCGCCTCGGCTTTTCCAATCTCAATCTGGATTTGATTTTTGGCATTCCGGGGCAGTCCGTAGACTCCTGGGTCCAGACTCTGGAATGGGCTGTCCAACAGGCCCCGACCCATCTTTCCACTTACAGCCTGACCCTTGAGCCGGGCACGGCATTCGAGCGCCTCCATCGTCAGGGCACTCTGCGGCTCCCGTCCACGGAGACTCTCGTCGAGATGTATCGTGTCCGAGACGCAATCTTGGGGGAGCATGGCTATGAACGATACGAGATTTCAAACTTCGCCCAGCCCGGCTATGCGTGCCGGCACAACCGCATCTACTGGCTCCACCACGAATATTTAGGATTCGGCCCTTCCGCAGCCTCCTTTGTCTATCTGGCCCCTGATCGGGCCGTGCGTTGGACCCAGCCGCGAGACCTCCAACGGTATCTCCAGCGCCCTGGTTCTGCTGAGGAGAAAGAACGCCTGGGGGTTCCCGAACTCCTTACCGAACGGATCTTTCTGGGGATTCGCTTACGCGAAGGCATCCCTTTCCGCAAAGATTGGGTCCCCGATCCTGTCTGGCCTTATGTAGAGTGGGCAGACGGCTATTTGCGGCTCAATGACGAGGGGGTGCTGGTCGCCGACCGGATCGCCATCGAACTCGTCTCGGCCTTAGAACAACAAGGGAAGGTTTGTGCGGAGACCCTGGAATATGTATGGGCGGGCCGATCTGTGGAGCCCTAACTCGACCACACGATGCGGAACAGTCTGGACCAGCGCACCTTTTTCCAGAATTCCCGGAGCGGAGGGTCCGGGTTCCACGAAAAGTAGATGATGATGGGCTTCCCCTTCACAAGTTTCAGGGGAACCGGCCCCCAAAACCGGGAATCCAGAGAGTAGTCCCGGTTATCCCCCATGACGAAGATATGGCCTTCTGGGACAACCACGGGTCCGAAGTTGTCCCGAACCCGGGGCTCATGCATGAATTTCCGGGCCAGCCAGGCCCGGGTGTACTCTTCAATGGCCGCAGGATCTTTGGGCCGATACAACGGGGGATACACCCGTGGGTCCTTGTGGACCACATAGGGCTCGTCCACCGGCTTCCCGTTGATATACAGTTGCTTATTGATGATCTCTACAGTGTCCCCGGGTAACGCGACACACCGCTTCACAAAGTCCTTCCGCATCGTCACCGGGTACGGGAAGACCACGATTTCGCCCCGATGCGGCTTGTAAAAGTCCAAAAACCGGATGTTGGTATAGGGGATTTCAAAGCCATAGATGAACTTTGCGACCAGAAGAAAGTCGCCCGGGAGCAAAGTGTCTTCCATGGAACCCGTGGGGATGTTGTACGCCTGGACAAAGAACTGGCGGATGACCAGGACCACCAATATCGTCCATGCGAAGGATTCGATGGAGGATTTCAGGGAGCGTTTTTTGGAAACGCGGGGTTCTGTAGTTGTTTCCGGCATAGTCGGTAAAGTATAATCTTCAGACTGATGGCCTTCAAACGCACCACATCGTGGATTTCCAAGTCCCTGGACCCTCGGGCTCGATGGATTGGAACCCTGGGGGCCCTGCTCGCAGGCACCCTCATATGGGCGTGTACCTATTCCTTCTCAGGCTTCTTCCCGGCCGAACTCCGGAACGCCTATGTCCCGATCTTTGAGAACAGGACCAACCGGTATGGCCTGGAGGAGGCGGCGACCCGGGCTTTTATCACGGCGATCCAGCAGGACGGCCGGCTCCGCATTGTCCCCGAATCCCAGGCCGCCTTGAAGATTGAAGGGGCCCTGACGTCTTACAAACGCGAACCCTTTGAGTATGATGCGTCCGGGAAGGTCATCTCTTACAAGATCACCCTGCAGGCAGAGTTGGGTTTCTTTGATGTAAAGAACAACAAATACTACCTGGAAAAGCGGACGTATACCGGATGGGCGACCTATGACGTGGATACGGAGACCGAGGAAGACGCCATCCAGAAGGCGATGGAAGACCTCGTTGAGAACAGCCTCCGGGTGCTCTTTCTCAAAGAATTCTGAAAGGAGGTTCTATGCACTTTCGATTGGGAGATTTTGAGTTTTGGCACATCCAGACCCATTGGTTTGCCTTGGATGGGGGCGCGATGTTTGGCGTCGTGCCCAAGGTGCTCTGGTCCCGCAAGATCCAAGCCGATGACAAGAACCGGATCCCCATGGCCACCAACCCCTTGTTGGTAAAAACGGACAAGGATCTCGTCCTGGTGGATACCGGATTGGGGGAACACTGGGATGAGAAGGGCCGACAGATTTTTGCCATTGTCCCTCAAGACCCCTGGACGGATCTCCCCTATGGCCCCGAGGATGTGACCCTGGTGGTCCTGACGCACCTCCATTTCGATCATGCCGGGGGGAACACGACCCTTGACCTTCGGCCGGCGTTCCCCAACGCCCGCTATGTCGTTCAGGCGGGTGATCTGGAGGAGCATCAACATCCGAATGAGCGGAATCGGGCGTCGTACCGGCCAGAAGACATCGAGCCCATCCGGGATCGGCTGGTGGTCGTGGACGGTGACCACGAGATCGCACCGGGAGTCCGGGTGATCCGGACCCGGGGACACACGAAGGGCCATCAGGTGGTGCTGTTTGAGACCCAGGGCCGGGGTGTGCTCTATATGGGGGACATCTGCCCCACGATCCACCATGCCCCCTTGCCCTGGATCATGGCCTATGACCTCTATCCCCTGGAGACCTTAGAGGTCCGGAAACGTCTTTATGCGGAAATCCTCCAAAACCGGTGGTACCTGGTTTTGGAACACGACCGTGATCCCCAACGGGGGTATCTGACCCTCCAGAATGGCAAGCACCAGATCCTCCCTCAGCCCGAGCCCTAACCGGCCCGTCTGAGGGCGGGGGCAGGGCTACAGCACAAAGCCTTTTGGGGTGTTCAGTCGTACACCGGGAGCAGCCAGCCCCGGGTGTCCTCTTCCTCCCAGCGAACGATCTTGAAGAACTTCTCTTGAAGGGCCTTCGTGACCGGCCCGGGCTTGCCGTCGCCCACCAGGATCCGGTCTACAGAACGGATTGGAGTGATCTCCGCCGCCGTCCCGGTGAAGAACATCTCGTCAGCAATATAGAGGAACTCACGCGGGATGTGGGTCTCTTTGACCGGGAAGCCCAACTCTTTGGCCAGGGTGATGACCGTGTCTCGGGTGATCCCGGGCAGGATGATGGCGTCCAGAGAGGGGGTGTACAGGACCTTGTTTTTCACCAGGAAGAGGTTCTCGCCTGAGCCTTCGGAGACCGAGCCCGAGGGGTTCAGGGCAATGCCCTCGGTAAAGCCGTATTCCACAGCCTCCATTTTGATGAGTTGTGCGTTGGCGTAGTTCGCAGAACTTTTGGCCATTGGAGGGAAGGTGTTCGGGGCCATTCGGTTCCAGGAAGAGACCATCACATCTACGCCATTCTCAAGCGCCCCCTTCCCAAGGTATTCCCCCCATTCCCACACCGCGATCGCGACCTCCACCGGACAGTTGCCGGGCCAGACCCCGATGTCGCCATAACCCCGGAAGACAATGGGCCGGATGTAGCACGCCCTCAATTCGTTTTTCCGGATGAGTTCCAGGGTTGCTTGCGTCAATTGTTCCCGCGTGTAAGGGATCTCCATGCGGTAGATCTTGGCGGAGGCGTAGAGCCGGTCGAGGTGTTCCTTCCACCGGAAGATCGCTGGACCCCGTCGGGTCTCATAGCACCGCACCCCCTCAAAGACCGCCGAACCATAGTGAAGGGCATGGGTTAAGACATGGACCTTTGCTTCCTTCCAGGGGACAAACTCACCGTTCATCCAGATGTATTTTGCTTCTTTGATCGCAGCCATAAAACCTCCTTTCTTGGACCGTTGCCCCAATTATACGAAGCCCCTTGCCCTGTGACAAGGAGAGGTCACCCACCATACAATGCTTGGACCTGTTCGACCAGGTTTTGGAGTGCTTTGAGATCCGGCCCTTCTGCATAGATGCGAAGGATGGGCTCTGTGTTGGACGGTCGGACATGGAGCCATTGCTCCGGCCATCGCAAATAGACACCATCTCCCCGATGGACCTCGGCATCGGGGAACCGCTGAATCAAAGGGGTGGGGTCAAATGTACGGACCCCTTTAATCCGGGCCTTGATCAAGGGATACGAGGGGAGGGCCTCGACCAGGCGTTCGAGTTCCCCCTGGGCAAACACGGAGAGCACCAGGGCTGCGGCGATCAGGCCGTCCCGCGTGGCGTTGAGGCGGGGGTAGATGACCCCGCCATTCCCTTCACCGCCGATAATGCCTTGGTTCTGGATCAGGGCCTGGGTCACGTGGATCTCCCCCACCGGGGTCCGCGTGAGCGGGACATCAAACTGCCGGGCCACCCATTCGACCTTCATGGAGGTGCTGAAGTTTGCGGCGACAGGCCCCTTTTCCCGCTGAAGAACCGCGTACATGGCGACGGGCAGGGTGTATTCCTCGGACAACACGCCGTGTCGGTGAGTCCCAAACACCAGGCGATCTCCATCCGGGTCTGTCGCAAAGCCCAATACGGCCTCGCCCTTGCGAAGCAGAGTGTCCAGTTCCTTGAGGTGTGCAGGCCTGGGTTCCGGGGGATGTGGGAATTGACCTGTGCCATCGCAATAGAGGCGGATGACCTCTGCGCCGGCCCGCTCCAGGAGGTAAGGCAGAGCCTTAGACATCGCCCCGTTGACACAGTCCACGGCGATGCGAACGCGTTGACTTTTAAGGGGTTCCAAGAGATGCGCAAAATGCTTCAGGATCGCGTCTACATGTTGTTCTACGGCATGGGGAAACGGGAGGGTCTTGCCGGTTCGGTCGTACCGAGCCCATGCAGGCTTGGGGTGCTCAAGGGCCTGTTTCATGGCCTGGATTTGGCTTGGGGTGAGGAAGACTCCTTCAGGACCGACGAATTTCAGTGCGTTCCATTCCAGGGGGTTATGGGAAGCGGTCACGACGATGCCCCCGTCAAACCTGCCGTGGCGGACGTGAAAGAGGAGGGTGGGGGTCGGGACCATCCCGGCATCCATCACCTCGGTCCCCAGGGCGTTGAGGGTGGCGTTTGTCAGGGCCTGAATCCAGAGACCATGAGGGCGAGGATCCCGGCCTGTCAGAACCCTCTGGGGACAGACGACCTCATGGAAGGCAACGACATGGTCCAGAATCACCGGAGGGGTCAGCCCATCCCCAATCGTCCCCCGCAAGCCGGAAACAGAAAAAATAAGGCTCATCGATCCTTTGTGGAGCCGGCGGGCGGACTCGAACCGCCGACCTGCGCATTACGAATGCGCTGCTCTACCGACTGAGCTACGCCGGCACGGCCCTCAAATTTTATGCTCGCACGGAAAGTCATGCAATATGTATGGGGAAACCCTGATCGTTAAGGTCCGGCGATGAATTGACCTTTTTGGTCAACTGACGTATACTTAACGCCTCCAAAAACAT
The DNA here is from genome assembly GCA_964422065.1 of uncultured bacterium. Lineage (GTDB taxonomy): Bacteria > Hydrothermota > Hydrothermia > WGAB01 > WGAB01 > S141-55. The sequence goes on from CAYQZW010000042.1 coordinate 13,140, forward strand.
TCCCAAAAGGAGGTTTGTTCATGAAAAGGATTGTCCTGATCGCCCTGATCGGAATCATCGCGATATCGGGATGCAAAAAGACCACGACCGGAACCGGAGGGGAAGGCGGCAACGAAGGAGAAGGCTCTGGACGATTTGCTCTCTCCGGTTTGATCTCTGAAGTCGGAACTGTAATCTATGTGCAAGACTCCTTAGGCCAGCCAATCTCAAACGCGACCGTCGAAATCAACAACACCGTGATCCCCTACTTTGCCCTCATGCAAGCCTACTTCGACAGTACGGTGAAGTTCCAGAACGGTGCCACCTACACGATTGACGTGGACGCGGGCACCTACGGCTCGGCCCACGCGACCCTCACCGCACCTGCCATCGATTCGGTACGGATCACACAACCCCAGGACGGCGATCAGGTGCCGACTGGACAAGACTTGGCAGTGTCCTGGCAATATTTCGGCGGATCCAATGACGGCTATGCTGCCCTGCAGTTCGCGTACGACAATGGGGATACGGCCTATGACGCACTGGACCTGAGCGGCTCAACCACGAATTATACCATCCCCGGATCTTGGTTAAACATGGATGGGACTGCGGATGTCACGGTCTATGCCTACCGCTACGTCACCTTCCCGAACCTGCTTGTACCCAAAGGTGACGCGTCTACGCCTTATGGCGTTTCGACCATCGGCGTAGGCGCGTTCCACAGTGTCCAGATCACCGTGGGTCAGGGTGGCGGAGGGGGAACCGGAGAGTCCTGGACCGGGCTCTTCGTCGGAGCCGTGGACTTCCTCCCCCTGACCTTCCCATCCTCTGCCTGGAGTTATGAGGGGACAAGCGGAACCTTCACCGCAATGCTTTCGAATGTCTCCACTTACAGTGAACAGTTCTCTGCCACTGGCGTAACGTTTCCCGCCTCGCCTTTCCAAGTCATTGGGAACCTCGGTGACACATTGAAGATGATCATCACTTACCAGACACCCGATTCGCTTGCAGGCACGTGGGCCCTCACTGGGTCCCATACTGGAGGCGGGACTTGGGGAGGGGTGCGGCCCTAAGCCATCGCTTATGGAGAACGCAAAGGGGCGGCCTTGAGGTCGCCCCTTTTTCTTTATTCTGCCGTTCGTTTACGCACCACCATCCACATCCGGCCCCGTTCCGAAGGGTCACGGC
>CAYQZW010000043.1:0-13827 GCA_964422065.1 uncultured bacterium
AAACCCCAGGGAGCGGGGACAGACTCCCTGGGGCAGGAGGGGGTGGTTGGATGGGGATGGTACTATATTTATAACCTCGGCTCGAAATTTTGTCAACCCCTGCGAAAAGTCGTTGGGAGACAAAGGAATTCATGCCTCAATCCTGGGGTGAGGATTCGGGGCGGACCACCTCAAATAAGGGCATCCCGTGGGTGACGGCCTGACCGGGCTGTACATGGATTTTCTTAAGCACGCCATCCATCGGCGCTTGGATCTCGTTCTGCATCTTCATCGCCTCCAAAATCAGAATCCCTTCACCCTCTGAAACCTGTTCTCCCACTTCCTTTTTGACCATAAGGACGGTGCCAGACATCGGAGCCCGCACAATACTGTGATTCCTCACACCCTGCTGATTCCCCTGAGACTGAAACCGTCGCACGTTTATCCGGTAGATAGCCCTCGTCGTTTGGAGGGTCCATACCCCTTTCTGGTTTCGCATGGTAAAAAGAAGGGGGGCGTTTCCATGAAGAGCCAGGTAAACCCCCGGGCTCAGAGAGATGACTTCGAGAGGACAAAGAGCCTTTTGCCCCTCCTTTTGCACCTGGACCCAAAACCGGTGGTTCTCCCGCTGATACACCACCTTGAAAACTTCGCCATTGACTTCAAGGTAAAGGTTCTTTCCCATCACCAGTCTTCCCAGTTTTTGCTTGACGGAAACCCTGAGCTCTTCCAACGCGACCTGCTGCCCCCAACCGAGGGTCGGGGTGAGGACATAGGAGTGAAGGTTTGGCTGAGAATCGCACCAGGAATTGCTTCCCGTGGGTCCGGTTTCGGCATTTGGAAATTTTCCAGAATTCGGGTGGTATATTCGCCAGACCGGAGGTCTGGATGCTCCAAAAGGACTTGATGGAATGGGAGATTGGATGCGATCCCAAGCAGGATGTAGTCCTGAAGTGCCCGTTTGAGCCGTTGGAAGGCCTCCTCTCGATGGATGCCCCACGCGATGACCTTGGAGAGAATCGGGTCGTAGTGCATCGGCACCGTGTACCCGGAATAGATGCCCGAATCCACTCGGACTCCGGGTCCCCCAGGCTCTACTAAAAATTGGATGGTCCCTGGAGACGGGAGGAAGTTGTGGTACGGGTCTTCCGCATAGATTCGAGCCTCAACGGCATGTCCGACAGGGGATAAATCTCTTTGCCGGAAGGGCAGTGGGACGCCTTGTGCAATCAGGATCTGCCATTTCACCAGGTCCACCCCAAACCGCATCTCGGTCACCGGATGTTCCACCTGAAGCCGTGCGTTGACCTCCAGGAAATAGAATTTCCCCTGCGAGTCTAACAGGAACTCCACTGTTCCGGCATTGGTATATCCGGCTTCCTGGATCAAGGCGACTGCTGCCTCCCCCATCTCTTGACGGAGGGACTCGGTCAGGGCAGGGGAAGGAGATTCCTCAAGAACCTTTTGATGCCGCCGTTGAACCGAGCATTCCCGTTCCCCAAGGTAGATGGCATTTCCATGATGATCTGCGAGAACTTGGATTTCCACATGGCGTGGGTCTTCAATGAACTTCTCGATATAGATCCGTCCATCTCCAAAGGCCTTTTGTGCTTCGTCCGAGGCCATCGGAAAGAGGGTGAGGAACTCCTGTTCGTTGTGGACCACGCGCATGCCCTTCCCTCCACCTCCCAACCGGGCTTTCAGGAGCACGGGGAACCCGATGTTCTTTGCGGCATCCAGCGCACGCTGGGTATCCAAGAACCCCTCCGAAGTCCCCGGAATGACCGGGACCCCTGCCCTTTCCGCAATTTTCCGTGCCTCGATTTTATCCCCCATCCGCTGCATGGCCTCCGGCGAAGGCCCAATAAACGTCAAGCCCGCCTGGCGGACCTTTTCCGCGAAGATGTGATTTTCGGAGAGGAACCCGTAGCCCGGATGGATGGCGTCAGCCCTGATCTCCTTGGCGACCTCCAGGATTCGGTCCATGTCAAGATAACTCCGGGCGGCCTCTGCCGGGCCGAGGTGCATCACGAGATCTGCCAGCAACACATGGAGGGCCGTACGGTCGGCGTCTGAATATACCGCCACCCCTTGTAAGCCCATCTCGTGGAGGGTACGGAGGATCCGGACAGCGATCTCTCCACGATTTGCAATCAGGATTCGTTGCACCGTTCACTCCCTTTTCTGAACGATCTGGACGGATCGAAACTTCTGACTTTGCGCCTACTACGTGGAGCCTTACAATTTTAAGCCCTTGCAGGAGGTGACGGAAACGTCCCCCTCAAGGCTTTACGTGAAACCACTTCGACGATTGAGGAGGCATTCCGGATGAAAGGATTAGTGAAACCACACGGTGGCAAATTGGTGGACCGGCGGCTTCGAGGAGAAGAACTCGAACAGGCCCTGGAAGAGGTCCGGTCCCTTAAACGGATCTTTCCCGGCTTGGACGTCCTTATGGATGCCGAAAAGATTGCGATCGGGGCCTTCAGCCCCCTGGAAGGCTTCATGTCCCATCGCGAACTGAAAGAAGTCCTGGAAACGATGCACCTTCCCAATGGCCTTGTGTGGTCTCTGCCGATTCTCTTTCAAGTGGATGACGACACCGCGATTCCCATCAAAGAGGGCGAACGGGTGGGCCTATGGTACGACGATCAAACCCCGATTGCCGTGATGGAAGTTGAAGAAAAGTTCCGATTGGATAAGGAGTGGGTGGCCGTGAAGACCTTTGGCACCGCAGACGAGGCTCATCCCGGGGTTGCTCGTCTTCTTCAGGGAGGTGATTGGGCTTTGGCAGGTAAGATCCTGCTCTTGAACCCGGTCCCGCACCCCTGGCGTGAGTTTGAGTTGACCCCTGAGGAGACCCGGGAGGCCTTTCAAAAGCGGGGATGGTCTACCGTAGTGGCATTCCAGACCCGGAATGCACCGCACCGCGCCCACGAATACCTGCAACGCGTGGCCTTGGAAATCGCAGACGGCCTTTTTGTTCAACCTATCCTGGGGTCTAAAAAACCGGGTGACTTTGACAACGAGACGATCCTTAAGGCCTATCGGGCACTGATTGACCATTACTTTCCCGAAAACCGGGTCTTTCTTGGAGGTCTCTCTACCCCAATGCGGTATGCCGGGCCCAAAGAGGCGGTGTTCCACGCCATCGTTCGCAAGAACTACGGCGCCAGTCACTTTATGGTCGGGCGGGACCATGCCGGCGTCGGCAATTACTACGATCCCTTTGCTGCTCAGCAGATCTTTGAGGAGTTTGAAGACGGGGAGATTGGGGTCCAGATCATCAAGTTCGGCTACGTGTTCTATTGCTACGCTTGCGGCGGGATGGCCTCCGACAAGACTTGTGGCCATACCGATGACCAACGCCTGAAGATCTCTATGACGAAGGTGCGAGAGATGCTCAAAAGAGGGGAGACCCCTCCGCCGGAGATGGTTCGTCCGGAGGTGGCGGAAGTGCTCAGGGAGTTCTTCCGTCGCCAGCCAGGCTGATGATACGTATGGGGTAGCCCTGGATACCCTGCGACCACGCTTTTCCCCTTGTGTTTTGTGTCCCCGAGTCTGTCAGGCAAAACGTTTCGAAGGGGAAATCGGGGAGTGCCAGGTCGGCCGATACGCCATCGTCTCCTCCTTTGGCCCTCACTTTGGAGAAGAACCGGTCCTGGTGGGCCACGCTGGATCTGGGACGGTGTTCTTCTCGGGGTGTAATCTTCGGTGTGTCTTCTGTCAGAATTACGAAATCAGCCAGAAAGTTTACGGCCAGGAAGTGACGCCCAGGACTCTCGCGGAAATCTTTTTACGAATCCAAGCCATGGGCTGTGTCAATCTTAACCTTGTGACCCCTTCGCATGTGGTGTTCCAGATTGTAGAAGCCCTCGAAATCGCAAAAGCCGAGGGATTCCGTCTGCCGGTGGTGTACAACACGTCTGCCTATGATTCCGTAGCAACGCTCCGAGCCCTGGAGGGGCTGGTAGACATCTATATGCCGGATTTCAAGTATGCCGACGAGAGGGTCGCAATGAAATACTCCGGGATCCGCGGGTATCCACAAGTTGCGCAAAAGGCCATTCGGGAAATGCACCGTCAGGTGGGAGATCTTGTGATTCAGGATGGGGTTGCCGTCCGCGGCTTGTTGGTCCGACACCTGGTGCTCCCAGAGGGGCTCGCAGGAAGCCGCGAGGTCATTGATTTTTTGGTGGAAGAAATCTCCATCCATACCTACCTCAACCTCATGGACCAGTATCATCCGATGTACCGTGCGTGGGAATATCCGGAACTTTCCCGTCGCATCACTCGTCAAGAGTACTGGGACGTTGTAGAATATGCACGTGAACGAGGGATCTACCGTGGCATACCCTTCGACCCCTATGGACAGCCCCGTCCTGGGAATTGACATTGGTGGGACCCAGGTGAAGTGGGGTTGGGTCGGAAGGGAAGGGGTCCATGCGTTTTACGTGCTGGAAACCCCTGAAGAGCCAGAGACTTTAGTCGATTGGGTACACGAGACCGTTCGGCAACATCCGGGAATTCGGGGCATCGGGATCGGTGTGCCAGGGATGGTCGATGAAGAGGGGACGATCCATCATCCTCCCAACCTCCCCAAGTTTCACGGCTTCCCCTTGAAACAGGCCATTGAACAAAGAGTGCACGTACCTGTGTATGTTGAGAATGACGCCAACTTGATCGCCTTGGGGGAATGGAAATTTGGAGCAGCCAGAGGGAGCCGGCACGCAGTTGTCCTGACCCTCGGGACCGGGATAGGGACCGGGTTCATCTGTGATGGCCGGCTCGTTCGGGGGTATCAGGGCCGTGGGTCCGAAGGGGGACACATCATCCTGGATCCCAATGGCCCCCCATGCTACTGTGGGAACCGGGGATGCCTCGAGAGCTTCCTCGGCACAGTCCATTTTATTCCACGAGCCCGAACTGCGTTAAAACAACAGGACCCACACCTGCCTGATCTTGAACAGTTGGACGCCGAACGCCTCTATCGCCTCGCGCGTTCGGGACATCCTGTGGCCCGCTCGCTCTGGAAGGAATATGGGTATTGGTTGGGGATCGGCATTGTGAACTTTGTTCACCTCTTTGGCCCTGAAGTGGTGGTGTTGGGCGGCGGGGTCGCTGGCGCATTTGAGGCCTTTGCCCCAACCTTGTTGGAAACCCTGAAAACCCACGTCATGGGGTACGCAGAACGAAACCTACGAGTGGTCCGCGCAGAACTGGGGATGAAGGCCGGAGTCATGGGCGCTTGGGCACTGTTTGAGGAGGCTGCATGAGTTCCAGAAAGGGACGAGTCCTGGCGATTGACTATGGCGAGCGACGCATAGGATTGGCCATTTCAGATCGCGAACAAACGATGGCTTTTCCACTGAAAACCGTGGACACACGAAAAGCGGATCTCTTGACCACACTCCAAGACCTCATCCGGGAATATGATATCCAGGTCATCGTCCTGGGCGACCCCTTGCGTACGGATGGACAGATCGGAACTGCTGCCGAGAAGATTCGCCAACTCCGAGACGAACTCATACAGCGGTTTGCGTTGCCCGTGATTCTGGTAGACGAGCGTTTGACCTCCATAGAGGCCCAACAACGTCTGAAGGAGATCGGTGGCACAAAACGGGATAAGGGACGCATTGATGCCGTCGCGGCGATGATCATCTTGGAGTCCTATCTCCAAAGTCGGAAAAACAATGAGACTTAAAAGCCTTACCCTTGGATTCCTGGCCTTTTTGTATATCGGCTGGCACGGCCTCGTGGTCCCACGCCTGGTTCAGGACGAGGTGGAGGTCAAAATTTCAAAAGGCACGCCCCTTCCACAAATTTTAGAGATCCTAAAAGAGGCCGGTGTGATTCATCATCCCCAATGGGCGGCCTTCTATCTCCGCATTACCGGCCAAGACAAGCGGGTGAAGTACGGCCGGTTCCGGCTCCGACGCGGCCTCCATGACCTCTACGCCATTCGGGAATTTTTACGGGCACCTGACCAGGGGACACCCGTTCGGATTCTGGAAGGCATGAGCCTGAAAGAAATCGCAAGTCTTGTGTCCCGGACCTTGGGAATCGACTCCCTGGAAGTCCTCAGCCTTGCTCAAGATTCCGCCTGGATCGCATCCCTCTTCCACCGATACTTTCCGGAGGTTCCTCCCCCTCCGACCTTAGAAGGTTATCTCTTCCCCGATACCTACTATTTCTCCGAAGGCACACCTCCAGCGGTGGTGTTGCGGACCATTTTTCGCCACACGGTTGAGGTGCTGCGTCCCCTCCTGCCGGTTGTAGACTCCACCGGTTTTACGCTTCACCAAGTCCTGACTTTGGCATCCATAGTGGAAAAAGAGGCGTTATATGACCGGGAGCGCCCAATCATTGCGTCGGTATTTCTCAACCGTTTGAAGTTACGGCGTCCCTTAGAGTCTTGTGCAACCATTGAGTACATTTTGCCTCGTCGGAAGCCTGTGTTGACGTATCGAGACCTCAAGATTCCCTCTCCATACAATACGTATCTCAACCCCGGTCTCCCACCCGGCCCCATTTGTTCGCCGGGCCTCAAGTCGATCCAGGCCGTTTTGCACCCCGCCCAAACGGACTACCTTTACTTCGTGGCGAAGGGGGACGGTACGCATTACTTCAGTCGAACTTTTGAAGAACACGTCCGAGCAAAGTTGCTTTATCGCCGTGGAACCAAGGGGGTCCCAGGGTCAACCCTTCAGACGCTTCCGTAAGGGGCAAGTTCCCTATGTAGGATCAGGGTGGCACTGACCAATGCGGCGGTTTCCACCCGGAGGATCCGTGGCCCTAAAGAAAACGGACGGAATCCCGCTTCTTCTATCTGTTGAAGTTCGCGGGGGCTCCACCCTCCTTCGGGCCCGATGAGGATTCCCGCCTTCTCGTTTAACTCCGATGGAACCAAGGCATTCGTGGCCCCGGGGACACCCACCCACCGGACATCCAGGGCTTGCCCCCATTCCAGGGCCTCTTCCAGATTGAATGGGGAAAAGATGGTGGGGATCGTACGGCGTCCAGACTGCTTGACCGCGGAAAGCACAATGCGAAACCATCGGGGGCGCTGGTCCCGGATCCTCCGCACCGTGCGTTCGGTGACCACAGGCACAATGCCCGTAACCCCGATTTCAGTGAGTTTTTCCAGCAAGAAATCCCATCGTTGTCCTTTGGGGGGTGCGACCATCACGTAGACCTGGGCCTTGGGGTCTGGCGCGGGGCCAGGAAGTGCCCGAAGCAGGAGCACCTCCACTGAATCCCGGGCGATCCGGTCTATCCTACCCTCCCACTCTGTTCCTTTCCCGTCAAAAACAAAGACCCGATCCCCAGATTTCAACCGGAGAACCCGAATCGCATGGTGGCTCTCTTGGGGATCTAAGATGGCACGATTTTTCTCAATATGGGTCGCCCAGAACCTCGGGGTCATGGACTTGTGGGCAGATAGGAGAGGGGGATCGGTGTGAAGGTTAACGCAAAGATGACCAAGCACAGGATTCCGATCCACATTCGGCGTCGGTCTAACCGAGAGACCTGGTTCAGGGGAGCCGGATGGTCAAAGCGGAGGAAGATCAGGATGAATAAGGCCCAGGTCCACCACCCTGGCCAGACAAACCCCATGGCCAGGAGTGCCAAAAAGACCGCGCGGGAGGCCCACCGATGCCAGGTGCCAAGGAGTGCGTATGTGATGTGGCCACCGTCTAATTGTGCAATGGGAATCAGGTTCAATGCAGTGACAAAGAAACCGATCCACCCCGCAAAGGCGATCGGATGGAGCAACAGTTGATAGCCATCGGGGATCGGGCCTTTCACAATGTAGGCCAGGATCCGGAAGAGGAGGGAATCTCCCAGCACTGCCACCCCTGCAAGCCCCTGCGCGGGAACGACTTGGGAGAGGTGAAGCCCAAAGAGAGTGACCGGGATGGCGACCAGAATTCCCGCAATCGGACCCGCGGCCCCGATATCCAGCAAGGCGTTTTTTGACGGGATCGGTGACTTGATCCGGATGACAGCCCCCAGGGTTCCAAACAATGGGTGAGGGAAAGGGATGAAGTAGGGGAGTGTCGCACGCACACGATGCCGGCGGGCCATCAGGTAATGCCCCATCTCATGGGCCCCCAAAATCCCCATTAACGCAAGAGAAAAAGGAAGTCCTTTCCAGATCAGCCAGGGATGCGTGAGGGGGTTCACGTTCGCGTGGAGTGCACCAGCAAACAATGTCGTGAGAAAGGTCAAAAGGAGAAGCAGGACGTGAATCCAGAGACGGCTTGGGCGGTCTATCGGGGTTCGCATCACCACGAGTTCGTAGGTTTCACCTCCTAACGGACGCAGAAAGGGAGTATAGCCAGCAGCCTGGAGGACCTCGAAGAGTTTTTCTGAAGTTTCGTGAGGATCCCCAAGCAGCTGGCCCACATAGACAGACGTATTGGGGTCCAGGAGGTGATAGGCCTCGATCCAGAAGTAGGGAACCAAGAGGTCCTGAAGGGGGATCGTGGGCGTGTGGGACGAGTCTGTAGAAAACATGGCTTACTCGAGAAACTTAAGTGTTTTCAGAATGACTTCTGTGCGCCAGAGATAGGAGAGTTTGTAGTCTTTTTCCGGAGCAAAGACGGCCATATCCAAGAGGTAGAAGGCTCGGTGATCTCGGTTGAAAGCGTATAGGAGAAAAGGGCCTCCGATGTAAAGACTGTCGTTTTGCCAGACCCCGTAGATGCGAACCGCGGGATACCCCAGAAAGGTGGTTTTCTCTACTCGAACGTGCGAACGGTCTACGTAGTCGCCTTGATAGTATACCTTTGTGAGTTGGTCACGTAGATCCAGGATCGCTTGGGGCTCTAAGGGTCGCGTAAAAGATTCCCGGTAGATGAAGAAGAAGCGGTCGGGATAGTGTTTCGCGAGTGCAAAGAAGTTCGTGTCCTGCGCAAAGAATGCCCATCCTGCAGGGATATCCAGATCCAGATGCCACCGCTCACGGATGACGTTCCGGATTTTTTTGTTGTGGCCCGTGAAATACTCGCGTTCCCGGTAACTTTGTTCTGCCCAGGACTGGAGGCTCTCTTGGACTACGGGCAAGGCAGACTGTAGAAGACTCTCTAAGGCGCCCCACTGTTCAGCACCGATCCCAATCCAATGATCATCCTCGTAAATGACCCCTCGCTGGAAGGTGAGCCCCGGGGTCGCCTTGAAGATCTTTTGATATAGAGGCCAGGTCTTCATGCCCGGGGCTGCGATGAGGAGGGTATTGCGGTACCCCATGTAAGGAGTCAGGCTGTCCAAAGGGGGCACCAAAAGCCGGAACCGGGGTTCCGGGTGAGGGGTATAGAATGTGTCTGCCAGGACCTGGGCAAGAACCGGGAGTAACCGGTCCCGCTCGTCCAAGAAGACCACAACTTCCCGAACATCCCCCTTCCCATACCGCTTGAAGGGTTTGCACATGAAGACCACCAAGGCAGCACTGAGCACAGCGTATCGCAGGATTTTACCCCACATAGACCTCACCTTCCCGTTCCTCCTCCTGGAGAAGATACTCGCGGAGTGCCCGATGTTCCGGGCGTACGAGGTATCGATCGACTTTCAGCAGTTCGTCCACGTCTTTTCTGACCTTCATGATCATCGGTGCATCTCGTAAGAGATTTCCAATTCTAAAGCCCCGGAATCCGTGTTGCTCTTTGCCCAAGATTTCGCCTGGCCCACGGAGTTCCAGGTCGACCTCTGCGATGCGGAATCCGTCCGTCGTGCTCACCATGGTCTCCAACCGTTTTCGGGCTTCTTCGGTCACCTCTTCCGGGGTTAAGAGGACACAGTAGGAGGGTTTTTCCCCGCGCCCGATGCGCCCTCGGAGTTGGTGAAGTTGAGAGAGCCCAAACCGCTCGGCATGCTCAATGATCATTAACGTTGCGTTTGGGACGTCAATCCCCACCTCGATGACGGTGGTGGCTACCAGGATCTGGAACTCCCCTCGGCGGAAGGCCTCCATGAGGCGTTGCCGTTCTTCTTTCCGGATCCGACCGTGGATCAAGCCAATCCGGATCCCCTCCGGTGCGAGGCGTTGGAGTTCACGGAAGAGTTCTTCTGCAGATTGGACCTGAAGGGTCTCAGATTTTTCGATGAGGGGAGCCACAACGTATGCCTGTTCCCCAGCCAAAACTTTTTGAAAAAGCCAATCATAGACTTTTCTGCGATCCCGGTGAGTTCGCCAGTAGGTTTTGATCTCTTGACGTCCCGGGGGCTTTTCGTCGAGATAGGAGACATCCAGATCTCCGTAGGCGGTCATTGCGAGGGTCCTGGGGATCGGGGTGGCGGTCATGACCAGAAAGTGTGGGGTGCGGACGCCCTTTTCGAGAAGCCGTGCACGTTGCAGAACACCAAACCGGTGTTGTTCATCTACAACGGCGAGACCCAGGTTTTTGAAGTGCACACCCTCCTGAATGAGCGCATGTGTGCCGACAACGATCCGAGCCTCCCCGGTTTCAATGGCTTCCAGGTTGCGTGCGCGTTCTCTCCGGGACTGTCGTCCTGTCAAAAGTACCGGGGAGAGCCCGAGCGGTTTAAGTAGGTCTGCAATCACGAGTTCATGCTGTTCTGCCAGGAGTTCCGTGGGGGCCATGAGCGCAGCCTGGTAGCCGTTATCCACGGCCAGGAGCATGGCATACACGGCAATCACGGTTTTCCCCGATCCCACATCTCCTTGAAGGAGGCGGTGCATCGGGCGGTTTTGGGTGACGTCTTGTTCAATTTCGCGAAGGACACGCTGTTGGGCTCGGGTAAGTTCAAAGGGGAGGCTCTGGAGGAACCGCCGGGTGAGTTCAGCCCTTTGGAGGTCAAAGGGGATCCCCTGGCCTTCGTATTCAGCCCGTTTCAAGCGAAGTTTGAGTTGGAAGAGGAAGAATTCTTCATAGGCCAAAGTCTTCCGGGCCAATTCAGCCTCCCGGAGGATCCGGGGGGCGTGGAGCATCCGCAGGGCTTGGAGCCTTGAGAGAAGGCCCCGCTTTTTCCGGATGGACAAAGGGATCAAATCCTTGAGTTCGGGTTCAGCAAGTTCCAGAGCCTTCTGGATGAGGGACTCGATTCCCGCAGGTTTGAGGCCCTCCGTGGCCGGGTAGACGGGGATGATTCGGCCTGCCTTTCGCGGCTGATTCTGGTCGGGGGAGAGGATTTCCCAGTCCGGGTGGTACATCACTTTGACGCCCCGGTATCGGTAGACTTTACCCGATGCGACCACGGTATCTCCCACCTTAAAAATGCGATCCAAGCCGCGGGCCGTAAAAAAGGTGAGTTCCATCCAGTCGGTTTGATCGGCGACAACAACCGTGAAGGTTTCACGGTTTCTGGTTCTCCGTTTCCCCTTTGTGAAGATCTTGCCGATGATTGTGGCCTCTTCTCCCTCTTTCACGTCGTGGATTCTTTTGAAGAAGCGTCGATCCAGGTATTTTCTGGGCATCAAGTAGAGGAGGTCTTCCACGGTGTATACGCCCAGTCGTTTGAGGAGGCGAGCGCGTTTTGGGCCGACGCCGGGCAAATACTGGATCGGGCGCTCGAGGATCCGGGTGTGTGGCGATTTGTCTTTCATGGGTTTTGTAGGATTTGCCTTAATTTTACGCCCCGAGGAAAGGGATGGGTCCGGGGGTTGTCAAGAGGGGGTTGACCCTTTATGATTATCGGCCCGCGGTTCAGTCCTTGAGTTCCAGAACGTTGAAAAGTCAAGGGATTTCGGGGGTTGACAGCGGGAATTTTGGCGGCGATAATAATGAGCGCTGCATGAGATTCGAATCGGTCTTTGAAAAAGAGAAAGATTGAGAAGGTGGTTAAGCTACTAAGGGCGCCTGGTGGATGCCTCGGCGCCAGGAGGCGATGAAGGGCGTGGCCAGCTGCGATAAGCCCGGGGGAGGCGCAAGCAGCCTTTGATCCCGGGATGCCCGAATGGGGAAACCCGGCAGGGGTAAACCCCTGTCATCCCGACGTTAGTCGGGAGGCGACACCCGGGGAACTGAAACATCTCAGTACCCGGAGGAAAAGAAAGAGACATCGATTCCCTGAGTAGCGGCGAGCGAAAGGGGAAGAGCCTAAACCGTTGCCGTGTCGAAGCCCGTGGGCGTTGCGGCAGCGGGGTCGCGGGGCAGAGCCGGAGGAGGCCACGGACTCCTCGGGGAGTGACAAAACCGTTCCTTAGCCGAATCCCGTGGAAGTCGGGAGCCATAGAGGGCGAAAGCCCCGTAGGCGAAAAGGAACGGTCTCCCTGGGCTCTGTTCCCGAGTACCTCGGGGCACGTGGAACCCTGAGGGAATCCGGGCGGACCACCGCCCAAGGCTAAATACTCCCTGGCGACCGATAGTGCACTGAGTACCGTGAGGGAAAGGTGAAAAGTACCCCAGTGCGGGGAGTGAAAGAGAACCTGAAACCAGGCGCCTACAAGCAGTCGGAGGGTCCTGTAGGAAGGTGGCCGCTCAGCGGCCTGCCTACAGGCCTGACGGCGTGCCTTTTGCATCATGAGCCTGGGAGTTACCCTCGTCGGCGAGGCTAAGGCCTTCAGGGCCGGAGCCGGAGCGAAAGCGAGTCCGAACAGGGCGTTGAGTCGGCGGGGGTAGACCCGAAGCCGGGCGACCTACCCATGGGCAGGGTGAAGCGGAGGTAACACTCCGTGGAGGCCCGAACCGGTGGACGTTGAAAAGTCCTCGGATGACCTGTGGGTAGCAGTGAAAAGCTAAACGAGCCCGGAGATAGCTGGTTCTCCCCGAAATGCCTCTAGGGGCAGCCTCGGGAATGAGTGCCACGGAGGTAGAGCACTGGATGGGCTAGGGGGGTAATCCTCCGAACCCAACCAAACTCCGAATGCCGTGGCATGCTTCCCGGGAGTGAGCCTGCGGGGGATAAACTCCGTAGGCGAGAGGGGAACAACCCAGACCGCCGGCTAAGGTCCCCAAGTGCAGGCTAAGTGGGAAAGGAGGTGGGGGCGCGAAGACAGCTGGGATGTTGGCTTAGAAGCAGCCATCATTTAAAGAGTGCGTAACAGCTCACCAGCCGAGCGCCCCTGCGCCGAAAATGTAACGGGGCTCAAGCCTGCCACCGAAGCCGCGGACTTCGGTCGTCTCCGGACGGCCGGAGTGGTAGGGGAGCGTTCCCAGCGGGCGGAAGGTGTCGCGTGAGCGGCGCTGGACTGCTGGGAAGTGAGAATCCAGGCATTAGTAGCGATAAAGGAGGTGAGAATCCTCCTCGCCGTAAGCCCAAGGTTTCCTGGGGAAGGTTCGTCCGCCCAGGGTTAGCCGGCCCCTAAGGCGAGGCCGAAAGGCGTAGCCGATGGGAATCCCGTTAACATTCGGGAGCCACCTGAGGGGAGTCCGGGGGGTGACGCAGAAGGGAAGGGCCAGCCGGGTGTTGGACGTCCCGGTCTAAGCCTCTAGGGGGCGCCTCCAGGCAAATCCGGAGGCGTGCCTCGACTTCGGTCGGGGCAACCCTGAGGGGTGATGGGGACCCCGACTCTGTCGGGGGAACTGGCTCGGACCACGCTGCCAAGAAATAGCCTCGCGGACGTTGAACCTCAGGTGACCGTACCGCAAACCGACACAGGTGGGCGGGCCGAGTATGCTCAGGCGCGCGAGTGATCCCCCGCTAAGGAACTCGGCAACTTGGCCCCGTAACTTCGGGAGATGGGGCGCCCAGAGTACGTGAAAGCCCTCGCGGTGAGTAGCGGAAATGGGTCGCAGTGGCCAGGGCCTGGCGACTGTTTACTAAAAACACAGGACTCCGCAAACTCGCAAGAGGATGTATGGGGTCTGACACCTGCCCGGTGCCGGAAGGTTAAGGGGAGGGGTGCAAGCCCCGAACCGAAGCCCCGGTAAACGGCGGCCGTAACTA
>CAYQZW010000044.1:0-11493 GCA_964422065.1 uncultured bacterium
ATGGGAGGGTCCTTTATAAGGTTTACGCTTTCAAGGACTTCCCGAAACGTGGAAAAGGACGAGGGAAAAGAGGATGAAAACGTATCTACCGAAGGAGATCAAGCGAAACTGGTGGGTGGTCGATGCGAAAGACCAGGTCCTCGGACGGTTGGCCTCCCGGATTGCCCTGATTTTGATGGGGAAACGGAAGCCGGAGTATACCCCCCATCTGGATACCGGGGATTTTGTCATCGTGGTGAATGCCGAGAAGGTCCGGCTGACCGGTAAGAAGTGGCAACAAAAGGTCTATTATCGGCATTCGGGCTATCCGGGCGGGCTGAAGGCGATCACGGCGGAGCGCATGCGACAGACGCATCCAGAACGGCTGATCCAGTTGGCGGTCAAACGAATGCTGCCCAAGAACAAACTCGGACGACGGATGCTGAAGCGATTGAAGGTGTATGCGGGTGAAGCTCATCCCCATGCGGCACAAAAACCTCAGCCCCTGGATCTGAGTCAATTTCGATAATCCATTTGGAGGTTGTCTATGGCAGAGTTGATTTTCACCACGGGTTCACGGAAACGGGCCGTGGCCCGGCTCCGGCTTAAGCCTGAAGGCAGAGGCCGAATCTATGTCAACGGGAAGCGGCCCTTGGAGTACTTTAAGCGCGAAGATCTGGTGCTTCATGCATTGGAGCCCCTGCGTGTGACCAAGCGTGAGGGGCAGTATGACATCGTCGTCAAGGTCCATGGAGGGGGCTTAGCGGGACAGGCTGGGGCCTTCCGGCTGGCCTTGGCGAAGGCCCTGGTCCAGTATGATCCGGACCTGCGGGATACCTTGAAAAAGTATGGCATGCTGTCGAGAGACCCCAGAGAGAAGGAGAGAATGAAGTATGGATTATCCAAGAGAAGAAAGGCACCCCAGTACTCCAAGCGTTGATCTTCCTGTCACGTTGCGGGATCTCTTAGAGGCCGGTGTTCACTTTGGCCACAAGCGACGACGATGGAATCCAAAGATGCGGCCTTACATCTTTGCAGAGAAGCAGGGCATCCACATCATCGACATCCGAATCACGCTGGAACTCCTGAAGCGGGCGTATGCAAAGATGATGGAAGTGGCCCGGGACGGCGGCCGGATCCTCTTTGTTTGTACCAAGCGCCAAGGCAAAGACATCGTCGAAGAAGAAGCCAAACGGGCCGGCGTCTTTTACGTAACCGAGCGCTGGCTTGGGGGGCTTCTGACCAATTTTCAAACCATTAAGAAACGCATTGAGTATCTCAAGGACCTGGAACGGATGGAGCAGGATGGCCGGCTTCAGTTGTTGCCGAAAAAGGAGGCCATCCAACTCCTCCGGCAGAAAGAAAAACTGGAACGGGTCCTTGGAGGCATCAAGGAAATGACGAAACTCCCGGATCTGATGTACGTGGTGGACGTCCGGGAGGAGGAGATTGCGGTCCGAGAGGCCCGGAAACTGGGCATCCCGGTCATCGGCCTGGTGGATACCGACGGGGATCCGGATTCGGTGGACTATGTGATTCCTGGGAATGACGATGCGATCCGGAGCATTCGGCTAATCACACGGATCCTGGCCGACGCAGTGATTGCCGGCAAGCAGGGTAAAGATGCCTTGGTGCCGGAACGTGAATTTGAGACGGCCGAGGAGAAGGTTGAAGGGGAACAGACAGCGGTTGTGACAGAGATGCCTCCTTCTACGTCGGAAGAGGAACCGGAGTCCACCGAAACAACGACTGAAACCTCGACTTCGGAGACCAAAGAGATAGAGGCTGAGGCCTCTCCGTCGGAGTCCACAGATTCTGAAGAAACAGGAAAGCCGGAAGAGGCGGAGTCGACATCAGAGGAAGCCTCAAAGGAGGAACCCCCGGAGGCATCTCACGGGGGTGATGATGAAGAAGAGAAGAAGGAGGCAGTTTAGCCATGGCAGAGATTACTGCGAAGTTGATTAAAGAGTTACGCGACCGAACCGGTGCGGGCTTTTTAGATTGCAAGATTGCGTTGGAGAAGACGGGTGGGGATATGGAAAAGGCCATTGAGGAGTTGCGGAAGATGGGGGTGGCCAAGGCGGAGAAGAAGTTGGCCCGTGAAGCAAAGGAAGGGATCATTGACGCGTACATCCACGCCGGGGCAAAACTCGGGGTCCTGATCGAGGTCAACTGTGAGACGGACTTTGTCGCGAACACCCCGGAGTTTCGGGCGCTGGTGCATGACCTGGCGCTCCAAATCGCGGCATCCAACCCGATCGCAGTGAGCCGGGAGGATATCCCCCCTGAGGTGATTGAAAAAGAGAAAGAGATTTACCGGGCACAGTTGGAGAACTCCGGGAAGCCGCCCCACATCATTGAAAAGATCGTTGAGGGGAAGATGGAGAAGTTTTTCCAAGACAACGTCCTCCTGGAACAGCCTTTCATCAAAGATCCCAACAAGACCGTAGAGGAACTCATCAAGGAGTACATCGTCAAGTTCGGGGAGAACATCAAGGTCCGCAGGTTCTGCCGGTTCAAGATCGGGGAAGAGTAGGAAGGAATCTCGGGTTTACCTTGTTCTCCGCTGACTGTCCATAGGACGGGGATGCGAGATTATGGATACTTCACTCCGATATAGACGGGCAGTTCTCAAAATTTCCGGGGAACTCCTGGGCGGGGAAGGTGGTGGTCTTTCTGCACAGGTCCTGGAAACCGTCGCAGAGGAAATTTGTGAGGCCCATGCCTTAGGAGCCCAAATGGGGATTGTCGTGGGCGGTGGCAATATCATCCGCGGACAACAGGCAGAACAGATCGGCATTGACCGGGTGACGGGCGACTACATGGGGATGTTGGCCACCGTAATCAATGCCTTAGCCCTCCAGAATGTCATTGAACGGAGAGGGGTGCAGACCCGGGTCATGACCGCCTTTGAGATCCGGGCCGTTGCCGAGCCTTATGTACGACGCCGGGCGCTCCGACATCTGGAAAAGGGACGAGTCCTCATCTTTGCGGGCGGGACCGGCAACCCCTACTTCTCGACAGATACTGCAGCAGCCCTCCGTGCGAACGAGATCAATGCAGAGATTCTGCTGAAGGGAACCAAAGTGGACGGCGTGTACACCGGGGATCCCGTTCAGGACCCGACCGCCGAGTTCATCCCTGAACTCACCTTTGACCGGATGCTGCGTGAGAAACTGGCGATCATGGACTCGACAGCAGCGGCGATGCTCCGGGACAGCAAGATCCCGGTCGTCGTGTTTAATCTCTGGCAACGGGGCAATATCATTAAGATTCTGAAGGGTGAACGGGTCGGGACCTTGATCCGAAACCATGAGTAAAGGGGAGGTCAGACCATGGAATCCATTGAAGCGATTTTGAAGGATGCGGAGACCCGGATGAACAAGACCCTCCAGACCTTCAAGACCGAGGTCTTGAAGATCCGGACCGGCCGCGCGAACCCTGCGATCTTGGAGGGGATCCGCATTGATTACTATGGAACCCCGGTGCCGCTCAGCCAGATTGCGACCATTGCGTCGCCGGAGCCCCGACTGTTGGTGGTCCAGCCCTGGGATAAGAACGTGATCGGCGAGATCGAAAAGGCGATCCGGTCGTCCGGGCTCGGGCTGAATCCGGTCAACGACGGCAATGTCTTGAAAATCCCGATCCCGCCGTTATCCGAGGACCGGCGTCGGGATCTGGTGAAGTTGGTAAAAAAACTGGCAGAAGAGGCCCGGATCGCTATCCGAAACATTCGACGTGACGCGATCGACCATGTGAAGACCCTGGAAAAGAATAAGGAGATCTCGGAGGACGATCGGATCCGAGCCGAGGATAAAATCCAAGAGATCCACGACAAGTATATCAAGGAAATCAACCAGGCCTCAGAGAAGAAAGAACACGAAATCATGGAGGAATAACCCGATTTGGAAGTCCCCCGCCACATTGCAATCATCATGGACGGCAATGGACGATGGGCCCAGCAGCGGGGGCTTCCGAGGATTTACGGGCATCGGGTGGGGGTAGAATCCGTTCGCGAGATCGTTCGAACATGTGCGTCCTTAGGCGTTGAGTATCTCACACTTTACACCTTCTCCAAGGAGAATTGGAAACGCCCCTCCGATGAAGTCCATACCCTCATGAGCATGCTGCGCCATTTGCTCCGGCGGGAGGTGGAGGAGTTAAACCGACGGAACGTGGTCATCCGGGCCATTGGCCGAATTGAGGAACTCCCCAAGGATGTGATCGAGGAACTCCACCGTGCCATGGAGATCACCCGGAACAACACCGGACTCAAACTCTATCTGGCGTTATCCTATGGGGGACGGGTTGAGATTGTGGATGCGGTGCAGCGGATCGCCAGAGAAGTTCAAGAGGGCAAAATCCGGCCCGAAGAGATTACCGAAACCGTGTTCCGGTCTTTCCTCTATGACCCGGAACTGCCGGACCCGGATCTCTTGATCCGTACTTCAGGCGAGATGCGGATCTCCAACTTCTTGTTATGGCAGATCGCGTACACCGAACTCTACATCACGCCGACGCTGTGGCCGGACTTCCGACGCAAGGAACTGCTCCAGGCGATTGAGGACTACAGTCGCCGGGAACGGCGGTTCGGAGGCCTGCCCAAGTGAGGTCCCCGCTCGGTCAACGGGTGGTCATTGGAACGCTTCTGTTTTTTGTGTTTGTAGGGTGCACGTGGGCGGGGAACGGGATCTTCTATGCGCTCATCCTCCTGGTGACCTGGCTGGCTTTTCTCGAGTACATCCGGCTGACCTTGCCGAGCCGACGGTTTGCCATCTTGATCGTCTCGTGGCTCTTTATCGGGGTGACGACCTACATGGCCTATCAACAGGTCACCTTGAATCTCTGGCTCTCGGTCCTGGTGGCGGTGTTCTGGGTGGCCTTTGCATCGTTGCTTTTACACGGGGTCGGCATGGCCCCCATGGCGGCGTTCTGGGCGTTCGGGCTGCTCTACTTGACCGTACCGGCAGCCATGGCGCTCCAGCTCCGACATCTCGGGATGTTCTACGTGTTCTTCCCTGCCTTTGTGGTCATCGTCTTTGACACGGCGGCCTTTCTTTTTGGCAAATGGCTGGGTCGGCATTTCCTGGCACCGCGGTTGAGCCCAAAGAAGACCTGGGAAGGGTTTTTGGGGGGCTATCTGGTGGCCCTAACTTTCGCACTCCTGGTGCCCCTTTTGGATTTTCAGGTCCGGCTCTGGAGCGGACTTTTGCTCCCGGTCGCTGCACAGGTCGGCGACCTTGTGGAGTCCGGATTCAAACGGTACTCTGGGGTCAAGGACGCATCCCACATGCTGGGGAGCCACGGCGGGGTCCTGGATCGGATTGACAGTCACTACTTCGCGGTGCCTTTCTTTTACCTCATCTTGCTCTTTTTAGGGAGGTTGGGCGGATGACCTTGAAAGAACTCCAGGACATCATTCGGCGAACCTATTTTGAAAAAGACCAGAAACGCGGCCTCACCGGGACCTTCCTCTGGTTTGTGGAAGAGGTCGGCGAATTGGCCCAGGCCCTTCGGAAAAAGGACCGCGAGAGCCTTTTGATGGAGTTCTCGGATACCCTGGCTTGGCTCCTTTCCCTTGCCAACCTGGCCGGGGTGGACATGACCGAGGCCATGGAACGGTACCGGGAAGGGTGCCCGAAATGCCACCACTCGCCATGCCAGTGCGGGGAGCGGTTTCAGCCGAACAGTTGAGACTTACGGCTTGAGGTGGACGGTTTTCCCCGGGTGCATTGCCCAGAACATAAGGGTGACCCGGAGATCGTCCTGGCCTCTGCGGTTCCGTTCGTTTTGGATGACATCGATGCGCAGGAGAGCGCCCAAGGAGAGCCCCCAGAGCACGCGGTGTTGGAGGGCATAAATGCCACTGCCGATCCGGCGATCCACTACGCCGGAGGGCGTTTTGTGATAAGTCTCGGCAGACGGGTCCTGTTCCAGGGGCAAGTCCAGACGACCTTCGCCGTGTTCCAGGACCTCAAAGAACGCCGCGGTGACCCCGGAGGTCGAGAGTCGGGAAAGTTCCACATAGAGGTCCCGGGCGTCCGGGCCGATCCAGTGTCCTAAAGGAATCCCCCAGAAAGCTACGCTGTTCCTTTGGGTATAGTGGGTATAGGTCCATTTTCGGATCCAAGAGAATTCAAGGCGTGCCTCATACAAGCCGTGGGTGAGATGAAGGCCGGTCAGGTAGCCCCACAGGCTTCGGTTCCGCACAGTCTCGCCACTGATGATGACATCATCGTCCAGGAATTCGGCGTACACACGGAGGCCGGGCCGAATGCGCCAGTTGATGTCTACGGACGCAAGAAGGTTGTCGTCGTTGGATCGGCCTCTTCGTTGGATGATGTAGAAGAGGTCCACAGGGTTGAGGTATTTCAGAGGGTCTTCCGGGGCGGAGAACAGGACCCCTTCGGTGGCACCGAGAGAGAGCCAGGGCCAGGGGTGGAACTCCACGCGCTGGAGCGCAAACCGGCGTTGAGGGAAGGTATCGGGGAGCCAAGCATAGAAGGCCGTGAAGGTCCAGTGGGTGGTCTGGAAGTGGGCGTTGTAGAGGTACGTGAGGGGGCGCGCAAAGCCGGAGAGCAGGAGAGCGCCCCGGTATCCTGGCCCCAGCCGAACTCGGTCTTTGCCGAGCAATACAAAGCCCTTGGGGAGTCGAACGCGGACGAAGGCCTGGTCCGACCGGGCCTCAAAGAGATCCTTTTCGCCGATAATGGGGTCGGGGTCAAAGGTATAGAGCCGGAAATCGGGAAGGTAGAGGGGGTCGTACGCGGGATAGCCTGGGAGTGGACCGAGAGAGAAGAGCGTCTGCTGGCCCTGGATCTCCAGGAACGGCAAGAGCCGCCACTGGTACCGAAAATGCAACGAAGCGTGGACTTCGTAGAGGTCCAATGAGTCCGTGAAGTAGCCGAGGACTTCAGGGAAGACCGTGAGGGAAGGGGTGGGTCCGGGGCGGTCCTGGGCCTGGAACGCATAGCGGGTCCACAGACCGGGCCTGGGGGCTTGGCCCTGAGTCCAGGCGTGTTCCCATTGCCGCCAGGCCAGGGCGGGCAACCTGGGATCGAGCGGGAAGTTCAAGGCCGCCAGGAGCCCCAGGACCCACCACATGACTGACTTAGAACCTCAAGATGCCGAGCCAAGTGCCCAGCAGGAAATGCAGCCGACCAATGAGGAGCGAAACACGGGCCATCACCGTGTAGCCGAAGGATGCACCGAATCCGATCATCAAGATCCAGATGCCCAACCGGCTGGAGATCCGCAGCGCGCCCTTCTGCTCCCGGGAAAAGAAGAAGTACGAGAGCACGAACAGGACACCGAGGAAGATGATGATGGCGTTCGTAAAGGCCAAAGTAGACGCATAGGACGAAGGAGGGTTCAGCAAAGTTCCCTCCAGTTGCTTGTAGATGTTGGCCTGAAACGTTGCAGGGATCGCAACGCCGGAGCCCGCACCAAGCAAGAACGCAATCGGCCACCGGATCATGTAGCCGTATTTGGGCACAAACACCGCAAAGTAGAGGAGCCCGAGGAAGAGGGGAAAGAGATAGAGGAATTCACCGACCCGGATATGCGCGATGATGTTGGGATAAATGCTGTTGTGCCAGTAGATGGCGAGGTAGTACCCTGCGGAAACTCCTACCAGGAGGTGTTCCGCAAATTTGTAGAACGGGTTGTCCTTGTAAAGGAAGGAAAAGATGAACAACGAAAGGATTGCCGCGAGCCAAACCCAGGGATCTGGAGAGAGATGCATTATGCCGACCTCCTCTTTTCAAGGTAGTATCCCAAATTGCCGATCAGGACCAAGAGGATGATCACGAGGTGGGAGATGGAGACCGCGTCCATGCCCCGGACCGCGATCACCGGGGGCGGCTTCAGGTTTCGTTCCTTCATGAGCCGTTCGACCAGCACCTCATACTCCGCAGCGCCTTTCATCCCGGCCAGCAGACCCACGAGTTGCCCGGTCTGGAGATACGGATAGAAATCAGCCGCCATCACGCCCGTCACGCCAGCGGCAATCTTTTCGTGGTATCGGGCATTGGCGTATCGGATCCACGCCTCGGGCAGGGAAGAGCCCGCAAAGGAGACCACAAGGCTGATGTCGTTGTAGTTGTGTACGAACCGGAACATCGGCAAAGAGTCCACCGGGGTCCCGTAGTAGTCTGTAGGGAAGACCGTCCGGATCTCTTCGCCCAGCCCCAAGATCGTGGCGGTGATGTTCGGTTTGAACCCAAGGTAGGCCCAGTCTTCCCCGTTCTTTTTGTTGAGTTCGCGTCCGGTTTTTTCAAAGACCTCTAACCCCAGACCTACCCCGGCAGGGTTCAGCGAGATCCCGATCACCTTAAGGTTTTTGAGGAGTGCGTGTCGGAGCACGGCATAGGCCATCGGGTGGGTTTCAGGGAGCACGTCCGGTGCGTAATCAATGGAGAGCAGAATCACACTGCCCTCCGGGAGGTTCTCGATATAGTCGTACAGGGCTTGAACCGGCGGGGTGATACGCTCTGGCAGCCGCAAGGGAAAGATCAAGGGGATGATGATCCCCAGGGCCAAGAGGGCGTACACCGTCTGACGGTTGAGTTTTGCTAAGCGAGTCAGAAATTCCATGGGTTTAGCCTCCCAGCCAGTTCCGTTCGATGCCCAGAATAATCTTGACGGACGTGGAGATCATTCCGAGCCCGACGCCGATCATGATCCCGCGCTTGGCCGCCATGTTGGGCACGTTCAGGACCCATTGCGCGAAGGAGGGGATCTTGGACGAGATGAGGTCGCCGATGGGGATCATGCCGATCATGAGGATGAACGCCGAGATCAACAGGAGGGTCGCCTCAAGGTTCCGAGCACGGAACGCCCGATACGCCGCGGACGCCATAAAAAAGGCCAACAGGGAGAACATCGTGGCCTGGAGCGGGACCTGGACGTTCTGGAAGATCTTCTGAAACAGGCTCTGCTCGCCAATGCCGAAGAAGAGCCCCAGAATCGACATAAAGACGAACCCCAGGATTGTGGTGGTCGAGAAGATGAGGTTTTCCCGGCGGCGGATCTTGTTCCAGTGGTGCTTCAAAAGGCTTCCTACGGCGAGGATGATCGCCATCCCCATCACCCCATTCATCCAGTCCAGAACCATCCGGTAAAGGCTCTGGGAGATGGGGTGAGGGACATAGAACTGGATGGTCATCAAGACTCCAAAGGTAAACACAAGGAACAAGGGAATGGTACGGGCTGCCATGGATTAGCCTCCTCTCAGGAAGAGATGGATCCAACGGATGCCAAAGAGCCCCAGGACCGAGCCAACGGTGATCATGAGGCCGAGGATGAATTTCATCCAGTCTTGTCCTTTGAGGGTGGCCATCAGGAGAGGTTCCTTGGAGAGGTAGGCGGAAGCGGCATACAGTTCTTCGCCGATCAGGGTATAGTCACACGCCACAATGAAGAACGGCAACTGGGTGATTGCGTCGGTGCCGGAGATCTGGACTGCCCCGGTCGCTGCGCCCGTTTCGGCCAGCAGCAAGGATTCTGCCCAGAACATCCCCATCAAGAAGTTCGTCGCAGGTTTCTCTCGCACCATGATCCCACAGACCGCTGCGGCATACCCGAACTGACTATCGGTCACGTAAAAGACGTTGTCCGGGTTGAACAGGTCTGGCCGACCCACCGTGGTGTAGGCCTCCTTCATCACCTCCCGTGCCACGGTATAGACCACCGGGTTCCGGTTCGGGACGATGATCGGGGTCTCGTATTCTGCCGCTTTTTTGGTCACATGCGAGAGGATGTTGAGTGACGCGATCGTTGCGATGTCATCAATGGTGGAGAGGCCGGGGACATAGAGGATCGGGCGGCCCATCTCTGTGGCTCGACCGATCGCCTCATCGACCGCTTCCAGGCCAGGGATCTTCCTCAAGAAGAGCCGTTCCCCTCGCCGTGCCCGAACGATATACCACAACAGCAAAGCCACGTAGAGGATGACCCCAAGCAGGATATTGATCCGGCCCGTGTGGAACCACTGGGGCGAAGCCATAACCGGCCCCACGACTTCGGTCGTGTACTTTTGTTGGTCCTGGGTGATCAACGTCAAGCGGTAGTAATAGGGGGTGCGGTCTTTGGGGACCTGATCGATGTATCGGGTACTGCCGTTGAGGATCCGGGTGACGAGGTCGAAAGGGCCTTCCGGGGATGTCCCTCGGTAGACCTCGGTGATCTTGATGGGGGGAAGGTCCTCCGGGATCCGCCAGGTCAGGGTGATGGATTTCCCCGCGTCGTTCGGGGTATCCTGTGCCTGGAGGATGCCGGCCAGGGTCCCCGCCCAGACCATGGTGGCTTGGGTCGTGTCGGGTGGGGGTGTCCCTTCAGGTGGGCCACTGGCTGTGCCAGGGACCTGGCCCATGAGCACCGCCCAGATGAGCCATGCAACCATACATGCCTCCTTTCATCTATGTTTTTCGTTTTCGCTGCTTTGAATCTTTAGATCCAGTGTCCCACCCCCCATCTCATAGTGGATGGCTATGGGTTGTTGCCCATTATACGCCTGGATCTCCAGACGTTCCCCCTCTGTCTGGATCCAGAGCGGCCGCCCCTCAGAGTCCAGCACAAACTCCACGGCCACCCCTTCAAAGATCCCCTGGAATCGATAGCGGTTCTCGTGGACCTCGAGGTGCTGGACTTGGAGCCGTTTGGGATCCTGGGTAGCCAAAGTAAACCAGAGCAGCAAGGCTCTGGCCGGGACCTGGGATGAGCCCAAGTCCGTGGAAAGGGGCCAGGAGAGCGTTTGTGTTCCCCAGGGCCCATACAGGGTGACCTGAACCGTATCGGGCTGGGCCTCCAAGACGAAGGTCCCTTCCATCTGTCCCCAGGGTCCCCAACGTGCGCGAAACTGGCCGTTCCATGTGAACGGCAACGTTAGGGACCACTGGGAGGACAATGCCTCAAACACGGACTGGACTTGGGGGCCGGTGTAGCGTTTGGCGGCTGGTCGGGGTGCACATTGCCAACCGGCAAGCCCGACCACGAGCCCCAGCAGGACAAAACCGGCAATTCTTCGACTCTTCACGACCTTAACGGGCCAGCACCCATTTCCGGATCCGGGTGCCCTCTGAGGTCTTGAGATAGAAAAAGTAGACGCCGCTCTGGAGCCCTCGCGTGCGTACGGTCAAGGGATAGGTTCCTGGAGCCATCCATTCGTGGTCTTTGAGGAGCCGAACCCGACGGCCCTGGAGATCATAGATGGCCAACGTCACAGGCTGTCGCGAAGGCAAGGCCAACCGGAGGTGGATTTCGTCCGCGGCAGGATTGGGATGGACCGGGGACAGGGCGAGCACCCTGGGGGTGGCGATGTCTTGTTCCTGGGCAGAGACGGGAATACCAAGGAACTCGGCGATCCTCCAAACCAAGTCCTCTAAGTCCCAATTCCCAAGTTCATTCAACCCCCCGAGTTCAAAAGACGTTCCCACGGTCCGATACGTGCCCGCATCGTTGGCGATCCCGCAATCGTAGGCCTGTGTGGGGTTTCGGAGGATGGAGAACGCTGTC
>CAYQZW010000044.1:11593-13643 GCA_964422065.1 uncultured bacterium
TCATAATACGTCCCGTCCGTGAGTCCGGTCACCTCATACTGTTCAGTCCCCGGTGGGACATCTGCGACCAGGGTCGTGTCATCGGCTCGATAGATGCGGATTCCCGCAAGGTCGGAACCCAGAGGGTCTCCACCAAAATAGGTTGTGGGGTCATGCCAGGTGAGGAGGATGGAGGTGGGGGTGAGGTAGTCAGAATAGGCGACAAGGGATTCCGGAGGGTTGGGATCCAGGGAGTCAGAAAGCAGGGTTAAGAGGATGGTGTAGGACTCGACAAGGTCCAGACGTCCGGCCCCGTAGAGGTTGTCTTTGCCGGGGACCCCCAAGTCCACGGCGCCCATCATCAGCGCCTCCGCAAGCATTTCCGGTGTGATGCGGGCAGGATCTACGGAGAGGAGCAGGGCCATACTGCCGCCGAGATGGGGCGTCGCAGCGGATGTCCCTCCAAAGGAGTTGTAGTAGCCGGCATCGTTGCTCTGCGAAATGGTGGGCACATCGGTCGGGGCGACCACATCCGGTTTCAAGAGCCCCATCGATGCGCCGTTATTGTACGGATAGTCCCAGTATTCGGGTGGGATCGGGTGAGGGTAGTTCGGGTAGTCCTGCTGGATATCTTCCCACGCCGCAGGGCCTCGGCCAGAATAGTACTTGATCACGTCATTCTGATCTACGGCGCCGCATCCCATCACGGCGGCGAGCCCACCGACCAGGGTCTGGTCGGGATGGAGCCAGGGCGGAGGGACATTCCCCGGACAAGCGATATTCCAGGGGATAGGGTGGGTCCCGAGGTCATCTCCCTGGTTGCCGATGGAGTTGGCGCGGATCACACCCGCAGCAAGGGTGGCCTCCATCATCTGACGCCAGGTGGCATAGTCCGGCTGGTGCCATCCGAACTTGAGCGACATGGAGGAAGAGATCACATCTGCCCCCATCAAAACGGCGTATTCATGGGCTTGCCACATGACCGATTCCGGGAGGCCCGCGCGGATAACCATCAACCGAGCGTCTGGGGCCACCCCGGTGTGGAGCCCCGCGGACCCATCCCCAACCATGATCCCGGCCGTGTGGGAGCCGTGGCCATCTTCGTCCATAGGGTCGTAATCGTTGTCCACAAAGTCCCAGCCAATGAGGTCGTCCACGTAGCCATTGCCGTCGTCGTCCACGCCGTTCAAGTCATCCGGATCCATCACCACCCCATCGCCATCCAGGTCCTCCCCGGGGTTGACCCAGATGTGGTCAATGAGATCCAGGTGATCGTAGTTTGTACCGGTGTCAATATTTGCCAAGACCACCCCCTGTCCCGTGATCCCCAGATCCCAGAGTTCTGGAGCACGGATCCGTTCAACGCCCCACGCAATTTGATCTGGAACGGCCGGCACAGGCCTGGCATTCTCAGGAGGAGAAGGAGATGCGATGGAGGACCGTGTCCGGTGCTTTTTGCGGGGAACATCTAACACGCTTTCCTGCGGGCCTGGTTCGTCATAGTCCAGGCTCCGGATCTGGTCCTGGAACCGGCGATACACTTCACGAATGACCTCGGGGGTGGCCTCAAAATGGATGGCGTTGATCAACACGAAGGCGTGGATCTTGCTGACCGACCCTTGCCGTTGGAACGTCTCTAAAAACCTCAGAATTTCGCGTTGCTGGCTTCTGTGGAACGCACGGGCCCGCTCGATGACAAATGCCCGCCGGGCTTTTCGGTTGAGACGTGCCTGCTTGGCCTCCTGGAGTAAGGCCGTGTAATCCAATTGTGCGCGAAACACCAGGTTGACAGGGATGAGGGTCTTTGGGGAACTCTGTTCCAGTTGGATTTGGAGCGGAGGGGTGATGCCTTCAAAGGACCACAGTTGGACGATCCACAAGACAAGCAACCACCATACAGGACCTCCGAAGCGGTTAAAAAGGGGAAAACTCCACGAAGACAGGGATGATCTTGAAGGAAGGATACCCACCCATGCGGTTCTTGAAAGGTGTCGGATGATAACCTCCTTATAGAAAAAGTGCCAGGGGACGGAATCGAACCGCCGACACCGGGATTTTCAGTCCCGTGCTC
>CAYQZW010000045.1:0-13546 GCA_964422065.1 uncultured bacterium
AAGCTGGTCCGCCGGCATCAGGAAACCCATGGGTCCGTTCCTGAGGGTGTAAGCGTTTCGGCTGTTTCGTAGTGGATTGCGGCATGTGATGAGGGTTGAGGGCGGGGGCGGCCGATCGGCCGCCCCCACCCCTCCGTTTTGGCAACCCCTTTGTAAGTTCCCCTCACTGCTGCGTTTTTCCTTGACTTGTTTACAAGGGACAGGTATAATTTGAGCGGGTGACAGCATGGCAAAACTTACAAAACAAGAACTCAGACGCGATCCGGTCAGGGAGTTCCTGACCAAGGCCTTCAACGCCTTGATGGCCAAGCCCGAACGCCTGTACTGGACCGGCGGCCTCCTGGCGATCCTCGTGCTTTTGTCGATCTATAAAGGGCTCAACAAACCCCGCCCCAACCCCAACGCGGAACTCGGGTTGCTCCAAGCCATTACCTATCTCGCAGGCAACGACACCACCAACGCATCCCAGATGTTGAATACCTTAGTGACCACATACGGCAAAACCGCGGAAGGCAAAAAGGCCCATTATTACCTCGCGACCCTTGCCCTGGACCGGGGCGACACCGCCAAAGCACGCGAACATCTGGAAGCCTTTTTGAAATCGGGCATTCGAGATCCCTATTTGGAGTCGTTTGCACTGGCCAAACTTGGGGACCTGGCGATGGATCGTGGGGACTTTGAGAAGGCGGTTTCGCTTTATGCAAAGGCCGCGAAAAAGATCCCCGTCCAGGCCTATCAGACGTATCTCACCTTGAAACAGGTTCGCGCCTTAAGGTTCGCCGGTGAATACCAGCGTGCCTTGGACCTGCTGAAGACTTACAAGGCCTCGCACGACCTGGGAAGTTTCACCCTTGACTTTCGTGAGGAAGAGGCCTTGTTGCAAGGGGCACTTGCGGTGTCCCAAACACAAAACACTCAGGGGGGATAGGCCGTGTACTATAGCGAGCGTTTCACCGAGCGAGCCAAACGTGTCCTCTATTTGGCCCGGGAGGAGGCACTCCGCTTGATGCACAACTTTATCGGGACCGAGCACCTCCTCTTGGGGCTGGCTCGCATCGGCGAGGGGATGGCTGCGATGGTCCTTTCCAACCTCGGCCTGGAACTGAATATGCTCCGCCAGGCCGTGGAAGATATGGTTCCACCGGGAAAACATCCCGTCCCCATGACAGAACTGCCGTTGAACCCCAGCGCCCGCCGCTCGCTCCATTTTGCCATGGAAGAGGCCCGAAAACTCGGCCATAACTATATCGGCACCGAACACTTGCTCCTGGGGTTGTTGCGGGAACGGAAGGGCGTCGCTGCACAGATCCTGGTGGGACTGGGCATAGACCTGGAGGTCGTGGCGGAAGAGGTCATGAAGACCATCGGCCAGCAGACCGGCCAGCCAGGTGGCAGAGGCCAACAAAAATCTCAGACCCGAACCCTGGACAACTTCTCCATTGATTTGACCCAATTGGCTCGGGAAGGGAAACTGGATCCGGTCATTGGGCGGGAAAAGGAAATCGAACGCATGATCGAGATCCTCTCCCGCCGTAAGAAAAACAATCCGGTCTTGATCGGGGAGCCGGGCGTAGGGAAGACCGCGATTGTGGAGGGGCTGGCCCAAAAGATCGTTCAGGGCAAGGTCCCGGATGTCCTTTTAGATAAAAGGATCCTGGCGTTAGACCTGGCTGCGATTGTGGCAGGGACCAAGTATCGGGGGCAGTTTGAAGAACGGCTGAAAGCCATTGTAAATGAAGCGTCACGTGCCCCGGACGTGATCCTGTTCATTGATGAGGTCCATACCGTTGTGGGTGCAGGTGCAGCGGAAGGGGCCATTGATGCCTCGAACATCCTGAAGCCCGCCCTTGCTCGGGGCTTGATCCGGGTGATCGGTGCCACGACCCTTGAGGAGTACCGGAAATACATTGAGAAGGATGGCGCGCTGGAACGCCGGTTCCAGCCGATCATTGTGGAGCCCCCTACCGTGCAAGAGACCATTGAGATCCTGAGGGGGTTGAAGTCTAAATACGAACACTTCCACGGTGTGGTCTATACCGACGAAGCGATTGAGGCCGCTGCGAAACTTTCAGATCGCTACATCCAGGACCGTCAGTTGCCAGACAAGGCCATTGACGTTTTGGACGAGGCGGGGGCAAAGGTGAAACTCTCTTCTGCCGCGACCGATGAAGTTTTGGAGCGGCTGAAAGAGGAGTTGGAGCACATCAAGCGCCTGAAGGCTCAGGCAGTGGAGAATCAACAGTTTGAGCGGGCCGCGCAATTGAGGGACCGCGAACGTTCCTTGGAGAAACGGATTGCTGAACGGAAGCGCCGGCTGCTTTCTGAGTCGGAAGCCTTACAAGTGACCGCAGATCACGTCGCCGAAGTGGTGAGTCGCTGGACCGGCATCCCGTTGCTCAAGATCAGCGAGAAGGAGCAAGAAAAACTCATCCACATGGAAGAGGCATTAATGAAGCGGGTGGTGGGGCAACACGAAGCCATCTCCGCGTTGGCTCGCGCGATCCGCCGTTCCCGGGCAGGGATTAAGGACCCCCGCCGGCCCATTGGCTCCTTCATCTTCCTGGGGCCGACCGGAGTAGGTAAGACGGAGACCGCAAAAGCCCTGGCGGAGTTCCTGTTTGGCGATGAAGACGCCCTCATCGAACTGGACATGTCGGAGTACATGGAGCGTTTCAACGTCTCCAAGTTGATCGGCGCCCCGCCAGGCTATGTCGGCTATGAAGAAGGGGGACAACTCACCGAACGGGTCCGACGGAACCCCTATTCGGTGGTCCTCTTTGACGAGTTTGAGAAGGCCCACCCCGATGTCTTTCACCTCCTGCTCCAGATTTTGGAGGAGGGGGTCTTGACGGATTCCTTTGGTCGTCGGGTGAGTTTCCGAAACACCGTCATTATCCTGACTTCCAATATCGGAACAAGAAACATCCGCGCATCCAAGGCTATGGGGTTCAAGACTGGGTCTGGTGAACTGGACTTCCAGGAACTTCAGGAGACCCTACGTGCGGAGTTGAAGAAGATTGTTCCACCGGAGTTCCTGAACCGGATTGACGAGGTCATCATCTTCCGTCCGTTGGATCTCAAAGACATGCTACAGATTGTAGACATTTTGATGAAGCGGGTTCAAGAACGTCTGACAGAGAAGAACATCTCTATCCGGTTGACCGATGATGCCCGGAAGTTCCTGGCTGAGAAGGGATACGATCCGGAGTTTGGGGCCCGGCCCTTGCGACGGGTGATCCGGAAATACATTGAGGAGCCCCTTTCGGAAGCGATTTTGAAGGGCGAAATCCGGGAGGGGAGTGCTGTGGTGGCCGATGTTTTCGGAGACGCTTTGAAGTTCCATATCGAAGGTCTTTTAGCCGAAACCACAGGGGGACTGTAACAAGAGCCCTCTCCTTGAAAGGAGTGATCACAAACTCAAATGACCGTGTGGCTTTTATTGCTGATCCAGGTCAGTCCGATATTTACAGTCCAACGGGTTGAGGTCCGTGGACTGCAATGGTATCATGCGGATGGTGTGCTGGCCCGGTTTGGAATCCAGGAGGGCCAAACCTACCGCATGGAGGATGTCCGAAACGGACTCCGGCGCCTCTACAAGTCCTGGCTCTTTGACGACCTCTCTGCGGACGTGACCTTTGAGGACAGTCGCGCGACGATCACGCTGACCGTCAAAGAGAACCCCCGGGTCAACCGCGTGCTCTTCGAAGGCAATGAAAAGGTCAAGACGAAGTTCCTCCGGGATACCCTCATGATTCGACGGGGGACACCGATTTCTAAGCGCAATCTGTTTTACTGGACCCGAACGATCGAGGCGGTTTATCAAGAAAAGGGGTTTCTCAAAGCCAAAGTAGAACCGGAGATCTCACCCCCAGACTCGATGGGGTATGCGGATCTGACCTTCCATATCACGGAAGGCGCTTCGTATATCATCCGAAGAATTGAGATTGAGGGGAACCGGCACTACCCCGACGAGGTGTTGGAAGTCTTGATGAAGAACCGGGAGAAGAAGTGGTACCGGAAGGCCCGGTTCCTTCCGGATGCCTGGCCAGAGGATTTGGACAAAATCCTGGACTTTTACCGAGAGCATGGATTCCCCAATGCCCGAATTGATTCCACCCACTTTGACTATCGGGACGATGGTCTTTACATCACGGTGTACCTCACGGAGGGCAAGCGCTATTGGTTTGGGGAAACGGCCTTTATGGGGAATCAGGTCTTTTCGGACTCCCTCCTGAAGTCCTTTGTGGACCTCCGGCGAGACAAGCCCCCGCTGATTGAATGGTTCAAAGCACTGATGGGCAAAAGTTATTACACGCCAGGAGTTTACCGAAAGAGCCGTATTGAGGAAGCAGTGGCAACGATTGCTGGATTGTATGGGGACTCGGGGTACATTTATGTCAACATCCAGCCGGAAGAGAAATTGGTCTCCGATTCCGTGATTGATGTGGTGTTCCGGATACAGGAGGGGATCCGTGTGCGGGTTCGGAAAATTGACATTGTGGGCAACACCAAGACGTATGAGAGCGTTATTCGCCGCGAGATCGATCTGATTCCGGGCGAGTATTTCTCTCGGACCCTTGCGATCAAGAGCCAGCGCGATCTTTACTTCCTGAACTACTTTGAGAGTGTGAATTTGGACTTTGTGCCGACCGGGGATTCTGGATACATTGACCTGGTCTTCCGGGTGAAAGAAAAGCCTACCGGTCAAATGGGCCTGGGCGGCTCGTATTCCGCGACTTACGGCCCCTCGCTCTACGTACAGTTACAAAACCCCAACTTCTTGGGCCGCGGACAGCGGCTCACCCTCCTCTTAGAGTACGGTTCAAAACGTCGGAACTTCCAGTTTGGCTTTACCGAGCCCTACCTCTTTGGCCAGCGCCATTCCCTGGGGGCAGAAGTGTATGACGTCTCAACTTACCTCACAGACTACACCACCCGCCGACAGGGCGGCTCGATCACGTACGCACGCCGTCTCTGGAACGACTACTGGCAGTTGACCACCACCTATCGGTTGGAACGCATTGAACTTTCCGATCTTGAAGAAAACCTGAGGAATCTCCCGGAATTCAAATTCTGGCAGGAACGGAGCCCATTGTGGACTTCTGCGTTCACGACACGGGTGACCTATGACTCTCGGGACCGGATTTTCAATGCGACGAAGGGACGCCGTGTGGGACTGACGGTGGAACTCGCCGGTGGCCCATTGTTTGGGTCCGTCCATTACCTCAAGCCTGAGTTTGAGGCTGCGCAGTATTGGTCTGTAGAAAAATGGATTACGGTGCTCTCCCTCCGGGGCGGGTACATCGGAGGCCTGTACAACCGGGAGGATGTGCCCTTCTATGAGCGGTTCTACCTCGGAGACATTGGCCCCTACGGCCTTCGCGGCTACCCCTGGCGGAGTGTGGGCCCGCGGCGGAATGGACAGAACATCGGTGGCCGGGTGTACGGAATCTTCACCCTTGAAGAGCGGTATCGCGTCTCTGAGCAAATGTACGTGCTGGCCTTTGTGGACATCGGCGACGCATGGGAACATACGGGCATGATCAACCTCTGGAACACCAGAAAAGGTGTGGGGGTCGGGATCCGGATGGAGGTGCCGATGGTTGGGGTGATTGGACTGGACTTGGCGTATGGCTTGGCACGAAAACAGTGGATGCCCCATATCCAGTTTGGGACATCCTTCTGACCGAGACGTTAAAGGAGGTGAACGCAAATGAAACGATGGATTATCGCAATCCAATCCCTGATCGCAGGGATCATTGTTGGGGTGTTGTTTACCTCAAGTTTAAATCTGCATACCCGAACGGAAGCCCAGGAGCCGGAAGAGAGTCCTGTCGTCGTAGAGAGCACACCTGAGCGACCTTTTGCCAAGGCGATCCACATGGTCCAACCGGCGGTGGTCAACATTTCCGCCGAGCACATGATCAAACATCCCCAAATCCCGGAATTCAAAGGCCCGTTTGAGGAGTTCTTCCGGGAGTTCTTCAAAGGCATTCCTGAGGAGCCCCAGAAAAGCACCAGCCTGGGATCAGGCTTCATCTTTCGTCGAGACGGCGATTATTACTACATTTTGACGAACAACCATGTGATCAAGGATGCGGATCGGATCATCATCAAACTGTCGAACAAAAAGGAATACCGGGGTGAGGATGTGACGGTTGTGGGGAAGGATCCCCGGACCGATATCGCGGTCCTCAAGATCAAGAGCAAAGAGGAGTTACCGGTCGCGCCGTTGGGGGATTCGGATAGCATCCAGGTCGGGGACTGGGTCATTGCGATTGGCAACCCCTTTGGACTGGAGCGGACGGTGACGGTCGGGGTCGTCAGTGCCAAGGGCCGGTCTGGCCTCGCCCTACCGGAAGGCCCATCGTATCAGGACTTCATCCAGACCGACGCAGCGATCAATTTTGGCAATTCCGGCGGGCCCCTTGTCAATATCCGGGGTGAGGTGATCGGGATTAATGCGGCCATTACCACGCCGTCAGGGGGATTTGTCGGGATCGGTTTCGCGATCCCGATCAACTTGGCAAAACACGTGGTGGAGCAGTTGATTGAGAAAGGCAGGGTGGTCCGTGGCTACCTTGGGATTCGTCCCCAGGATGTAGACGCAGACCTCGCAGAGGCGTACGGACTGGAGAAGCCTGAAGGCGTGTTGGTGGCAGAGGTCTTGCCTGGAACCCCGGCTGAAGAGGCTGGCCTGGAAGAGGGCGATCTGATCCTGGAGTTCAACGGCCAGCCGGTCCCCAATGTCCAGAAGTTCCGCATCATGGTCGCAGATCTCGCACCCGGCACCAAGGTGACCATGAAGGTCCGCAAGCCCGATGGGACGGAGAAGGTCCTGGAGGCGACCCTCACAGAATTTCCCACAGAGGTCAGCCAGGCTGGACCAGGTGGAGAGGAGGAGAGTTACGAACCCGGCAAAGTGGAGTGGTTAGGGATGGTGGTTGCGGATGTTCGGTCCGAAGAGGCCCAGGCCTTGGGCATTGAAGAGAAGGAAGGGGTCGTCGTTCTGAAGGTCGATCCGGAAGGCAAGGCCTCGGATGCCGGCATTACAAAAGGCGACGTCATTCTGAAAGTCCAGGACCTTGAGGTCCGTGGGCTGGCAGATTTCAAAAAGGCTAAGGAGAAGTTTGAAGGGTCGAAAAAGCCGGTGATTTTCAAACTCAAGCGTGGTCAGATCACGATGTTTGTCGCAATTCGACCTGGCAAGTAGTCAAAGGTTTTCGGAGGGGGACGGTTTTCTGGCCCTTTGGTGGGGCGGAGAGGCTTGGAGAAGTTCCCGCACCCGCTGAAGGGCCTCTTCTTTTGTTCGGATCAGGCCGGCGGTGTACTCATCCTGAACCGTCTCTAAGATCTTCCGATAGATCGGGCCGGGCGGAATCCCCAGCGCCTGGAGATCGTGGCCAGTAAGGATGCGCTGAGGCCCCTTTTGCGAGTGTTGTTTTTTGAGGGCTGAAAGACGTTGGGCCAGGAGGAGGTGCCGTTCAATGCCGATGAGTTCGGGCGGAGAGGCGAGGGCATCCGCGACCGCAAGCAATACAAGGGGAAAGGCCCATTCTCCCATTCTACGAAGGAATCGGGCCACGGCCCGATCGGTCATGTGTTCGTCCCAGGCCAGGTGATGAGGGTACATGTGGTGCCGGACGAGGAAGGTGAGGGTCCGGATCTCTGAGTTGGAGAACCGAAGCCTGCGTGCGAGAGCCTCCACCATCTCTGCACCGATCCGTTCATGACCGTGGAATCGGGTCCGGCCGTCGGGTTGCACGGTGCGTGTTGGGGGTTTCCCGATGTCGTGGAACAACGCAGAAAGCAACAGGAGTGCACGGTTTCGATTGTCCCGCACGACCTCCTCGATCTCACCGGCGACGAAGTGTAGAGGGGAGTGGGAAAGGTCATTCAGGAACCCCTCCAGCAGTTCCACAACCCGAAGGGTGTGGTCCAGGAGGTTTTGTTCGGTTTCATAGCGTTGGTCCGTGAGGGCCATGGCTTTGAGTTCTGGAAAGAGGACTTCCAAGATCCCCAGAGTACGCATGGTCTTGAGGGCAGTACTCGCATATCGTCCGCTGAAGAGTTCCATGAGTTCGTAGTGGATCCGTTCCGGTGCAGCCTGAGGAAGGGTATGTGCCAGGCGGGCAATCCACTGTTGGGTCTGATCGGCGATCCCAAACCCCAACTGGGCTTGAAACCGGAAGGCCCGGAGGAGTCGGAGGGGGTCAGCCCGGAGGTTTCGCATGCGGTATGTCCGGATGATCCCCTGATCCAGGTCCTTCCGGCCGCCTGTAGGGTCAAACCAGTGCCGGCCATCGATGGAAACTGCGATGCTGTTGAGGGTGAAATCGCGTGCCTCTAAGTCAGCCGTCAAGTCGGGGCCGCGGATCCCACTGAAATCAATCCACATCCCATTCCGGAGGATGATCCGATACTCATCGGCCTCGGGCTTCAGGGGGACAATGCGGCCAGGGATTTGATGTCTTTGAAGGAACTGTCTGGCACGGCCAACGATCACGAGATCAATATCCCGGACAGGCTTTTGGAGCAAAAAATCCCGTACGGTCCCGCCCACAACATAGATGTGGTCCTGGAAAAAGACAGGGGGCACCCTGTCCCGAAGAAGCGTTGGAAGGTCCATCTCAACGGAGGACGATGAGTTTGCTTTGATAGGTCTCGCCGTCTAACCGAAGGTTCACCAAGTAATGGCCTGGGGGAAGATCGTGTGTGTCCAGGGTCACCGTATAGGTCCCGGGGGTTTTGACTGCGCGTTCGATCACCTGGATCTGTTGGCCTGTAAGGGTGTTGAGCGTGAGTTCCACCAGACTGGGTTCCGTGATCTGATATCGGATTTGGGTCAACTTGGTCGTTGGGTTCGGATAGATCTCCAGGAGGCTCGGAGCGAGGGCAGATGTCGGGGTGGCCGATGCGTACAGGGGGATCGGGAAAAGGGTATCTGGTGTGGTCCGGATCGGGACAGAAACCCGGGTGCCTGTCCCCCACATGGCGGTGATGGAATCGGGCTGGAGGGCCAACCACCAGAACGTAAACGCCTGGTCCGCCGTAAGGACAGGGCGGTAGAAGGTGGTCCACCCCGCCTGGTATACTTGGAACCGGCTCAGGAGGCAGGTCCGTTCACTCAAGGGGTCTGCTGGCCCAAAACGGAAAAGCCGGGACGTAAACGGATACAGGGATACGCTATCCTGACGAATTACAAGGAGTAAGGGGGACGAATCTTTGGACAGGGCAACAATTTGGAAGTCGTGGACATTCTGGAGTAGAGGAGTCCATTCAAAACCATAGGATGAAAGCCGAAGTGCCCCCAGAGCGCCAGTCCCAGTGAGTGCAAGCGCAAGCACGTTCCCGTCTTCAGGATAAAGGGGGATAAGTTTAGTAATGGAGGTCTGGGGGACAGGGAAGACCCCCAGCCACGCTGAGGGTATCCCAGAACCGCTGATCCATCGCAGGTTACCTGCGGCATCCATCTCCAAATAGTCCATCTGGGAGTCCGGGGTGATGGCCATGGGGAACAGCCGGGAAGCAGAGGAGGAGAGGGATGTGAATGGACCATTGCGTTCAAAGTCTTGCCAAAGGAGCCACTGAGAAGGCGTTTGGAGGAGGAGGTCCAGCGTGTCGTCCCTTCCGGCATCAAAGATTTGAAGGCTTAAGACCTGAATGCCTTGAAGGAGTGGGGAGAAATGGAGATCGGGGGTTCCCAGGTCGGCCAGCAGGTAAAGGCCGTTCCTACACGGAACAAGGAGGTCTACGGTGCCGTTGTTGTCATAGTCGTAAAGGAGCGGGGAGCCTGAGAGTGCATCGGGCAGAGGAAGGGCCACATATGGGATAAACGTTCCTCCTTGATTCTGATAGATTTTGAGGGAGCGGTCGTCGTAAGTCTCGATGACCAGCAAATCTGTTGCTCCATCCCGATCCCAATCCAGAGGAGCAGCCCAGCGGATGCCGGAGGAGAAGTCCAAACCAATCCCCTCCGTGGCATCCAGGAACGTGAAGTCCCCAGTGTTTTCCAAAAACTGGGACTGATTGACTTCTTCGGATCCCAGAAAAAGGTCCAGGTCTCCATCCTGGTCATAATCCAAAAAGGCTGCCGAACTCACCCAGGGGAGTGCGTTGGACCAGATGGGCGTTTCCCCCGCCAACGGGGAAAGCGCCAGGATAAGAGAGAGCCACAGGGGACTGTGCATGTTTTAAATGTAAACGAGGCCCTTTAGGGGTTCAAGATTTTTCGAGGTTTTGAACTCGGCCAGACGACCACGAAATGCCAGGGGCTCTACGCTACGATTTCGGCTTCCCCTGTTCCCGGAGTTCCTTGTAGGGCTTCTCGAAGAGATAGCGTTTGATTTTCCGGGTCGTGGTCTTGGGGAACTCCTCTTCGCGGATGGTGAACCGTCGAGGCCGTTTAAACGGGGCGAGGTCCCTGGAGAGCCGTTCGATTTCCTGTTCGATGATCTTATAAATGTCGTCTTCGGTCAGTTCTTTGCCCTGTTCCCGTGCGTAGGTCTCCAAAGCGTCGTAGTCTGGGTAAACGATGGCCTGCAGTTCCTCGTCCTTGGAGACCGGATGGATGCCCATCAGCACGAGGATTTCGGCGATGTACGGGGACTGACTCAGATGGGCCTCGATCTCTTCCGGGTAGATGTTCTTCCCTCCACGGGTGACAATTACGGACTTCTTCCGGCCCGTGATATAGAGGTACCCCTCGTCGTCAATATATCCGAGGTCGCCAGTCAGGAACCACCCATCTTCTGTGAAGACCTCTTTCGTGGCCTCGGGGTTTTTGTAGTAGCCCTTCATGACATTCGGGCCCTTTGCAGCGATTTCCCCGATGCCGTCCGGCCCCGGATCTACGATCTTGAGTTCCACGTGGGGGATCGGCAGCCCGACGGAATCGTTCTTCGGTTTGTCTGGTGGGTTCACAGTCAGGACCGGTGCCGTTTCGGAGAGGCCATAGCCCTGAAGGATGGGGAAGCCCAGTTCCTCCATACCGCGGGCAACCCACTGCGGCAACGCGGCGCCTCCACTGATGATGTAACGAGTCTTACCGAACCCTGCCTGTTCACGGACCTTCTTGAAGAGGGCCTTAGCGGCCTTCTGGCCGAGGACCGGCTTGAGGACCTTGCTCGTACCCTTGAGCAGATTGAACAGCCCTTTTTTGACCACAGGGGCATGGCGAACCTCGCGGTAGATCCCCAATAAGATCTTCTCCAGAAGCAACGGCACCACAAGCATCACCGTAGGTTGGGAAGCAAGCATGTCTTCTCGGATTTCGCGAGGTCGCAACGAGCGAGCATAAACAATCGTTGCGCCGTTGTAAAGTGGGGTGAGGAATCCCGCCGTTCCCTCAAAGACATGGTGGATCGGCAACACCGAGAAGAAGGTATCACCCACGCCATACACGATGCACTGATACACGGCATCCACATTCGACATGATGTTCTTGTGGGTGAGCATGACCCCTTTGGAACTTCCAGTGGTGCCCGAGGTATAGAGGATGAGTGCGAGATCTTCGAGGTCAAAGGGATGACGTGGAATCGGCTCTGGGTTCTGATCCAGGATCTTGGGGATATTGGGGAGTTCTGGATGGTCGTCCATGACCACAATGGTCTTCAGGGAGGGGACTTCGGGAGCAAATTCCAGGACATCCGGCAAAAAGCGTTTGCTTGTAAAGATGACCTTACATTCCGCGTCCAAGTTAATGTGCCGCCACTCATGGAGGGTGGCACGGGCGTCGAGAGGCACGACGATTCCGCCGGCCCAGGAGATGGCGAAGTAGGAAAGGCCCCATTCTGGCCGGTTCTCGCCCAACACCGCTCCCCGGTCTCCGGGCTGAAATCCTTGGCTCCTCAGGAAGGCCGCCAGGCGGGGCACGATCTCGCCCAGGTCCGAATATGAATATTCGCGCCAGCCGTCACCATCGCGCATCTTCAATGCAATCGCACTGGAAAACTCCTGTGCAGATCGTTCCACCATCTCTGGGATGGTGATCCACCCCTTACCGGGTCGGACAGTGGGGAACCTCTTCATGGTTCTCACTCCTTTTGGGCCTTGACGCCCTCGATATCAATCCGCTCGATCACGTCGCCCTGTCGCAATTTGAGGACGACATCCATCCCCTCAATGACGCGTCCGAAAACCGTATACTTGCCATCCAAGTAGGGCGTGGCCTTGAGGGTGATGTACCACTGGCAACTGCCGGAGTTCGGGTCCTGGGCTCGGGCCATGCCCAGCGCACCCATCACATGCTTTTTCTCTGAGACCTCCAGGGGAATGGTGTAACCGGCATCACCATAACCTTTGCCGTACGGATCACCCCCCTGGATCACAAAATTCGGGACATAGCGGTGAAAAATGAGACCGTCATAGAATCCTAAGAGGGAGAGCCGAACGAAGTTCTGGACCGTGATCGGAGCGTCCTTTGGGTATAACAGGGCCTTGAAGGTTCCCTTATTGGTCTTCACGATGGCGACGACACTGTCTTCTAAGGGGATTTTCACGTCTTTGTACTGCTTGGCAACCTGGATTCGGTCTTCTGGAGATGAGTCCGGCTTCAGGACTCGCTCAATCCCCCATCCGAGTTGAGGAATGCTCAGGACCATCCCCCCTGCGAAGAGCCAAAGCAGTGCCCGCTTCATGGAAGGCCTCCTTTCCGTTTAGGTCTTTCCCCGAGTTTGTTGACGGAGAAAGAGTTCCAAGCGGTCGTTTTGTGCGGCGATCAACTCACCCAAAAACCCAATCGCAAACAAAATCAGACCCATCAAGATCAACAGGATGACCAAATAAGCCAGGGGACGATACCCATGGTGTAGGACAAACCGTAAATAAAGGCTAATCACCCCCACGAGGACTCCCCCTGCCATGGAAAAGAGGCCCAAGGTTCCGAAGAAAAGCATGGGCTTTTGCATAAAGGTGATCTGGAATTTGACCGCCAGGAGGTCCAAAAAGCCAATCAAAATCCGGCCCAGCCCCTTATATTTGCTCTCCCCGTGCCGACGCGGATACAGGGTGACGGGGATCTCCGTGACCTTAAAGCCCCGATGGTACGCCAGGGGGATGATGTACCGGTGCCAATCCTTTCGCATGGGGATCTCTTCGAAAATCTCCCGGCGCATCGCCTTCATGGAGTTGAGGTCGGTCGCCGGCAGGTCGAACAACCGAGCCGAGAGCCAGTTATAAACGCGTGAAACGAACTTTTTTTCATACTTCCCGACTTTTTTCCCGGCCACGATGTCCACGTTCTCCCGCTCCATGGTCTCCACCATCCGCAGCACATCGTCCAGGGAAAACTGCATATCCGCCGCATAGTACACGAGGATTTCCCCCGAAGCGTGTAAATACCCGGTCAGGAGTCCGCCACTCACCCCCTGGTT
The DNA here is from genome assembly GCA_964422065.1 of uncultured bacterium. Classification (GTDB taxonomy): domain Bacteria; phylum Hydrothermota; class Hydrothermia; order WGAB01; family WGAB01; genus S141-55. Next base: position 13,374 of record CAYQZW010000045.1, read on the forward strand.
TCTTCGGTGATGGACCACTTTGAGAAAGGGATACTTGGGCTTGAGTTCCTCCAGAAGTTCACCTGTGCCGTCGGTGGACCCATCGTCCACCACGATCATCTCCCAGTCAGTAATATGGTGCTTTTCGAAAAAATCCCGAGCCGTTTCTAAGAGTTCCGGAATGTTTTCCTGTT
>CAYQZW010000046.1:0-13413 GCA_964422065.1 uncultured bacterium
ATACTTTCTGAAGAATCTCGGAACTTCTTAAAACATCGGTTTTAGGGAGGTCACAGTGAAACCCTAATGTTTCTCAGAGAAAGGGATGGAAGGGGGCTTATGAAAGGAGGTTTTGAAGATACACCCAATGAAGGATGTGGAATGTCCGATCTCCTCAATGGGCGGCTGTGACAGAAAAACAAAGAGTTCATAGATTTTTTCATCAATCTCCTGTGGCAAAGGGAATGGAGTTTGAAGAAAGGAAAAACAAAGTATAGATTTCCTTAATAAGAAAATCCCACGAATGCTTTATGTTTCCGTATCTTCATCCCCATTATTTGCTCTTTTTTTTCTGAAAACCAATTTAGGGAAATATAATCCCTGCCCAGGGCTTTGTCAAGGAGTTTATCAATGACGCGTCCTCAGGGGATGAAAAAGGCGCTACTTTCTACGAAAAACCCATGTGGCAAGAAACACAACGGTGGCCAGGAGGACGATGGTGGCCCCGGGAGGAACGTTCCATAAATAGGAGAGGATGAGCCCGATCACGTTCACCCCTACCCCGATCCCAACGCTCCACAGTTCCATCCTTCGGAAGTCTCGGGTCAGCAGTTGGGCAGTTGCGGCGGGAATCACCAAGAGGGCCGAGAGGAGAACGACCCCGACCATCTTGAGTGCAAGGACCACTGTTAAGGCAACAAGGATCAAGAAAAGCATGTTCAGGACGCGGACGGGAAACCCTTGGACCGCGAGGAATTCTGGGTCAAAGGTCAGGGCCCGAAACTCTTTCGACAAAAGTATCAGCAGGAGTCCAATTCCAGCACTCATCCCCAGGGTCAGCCAGAGGTCGGTTGGGGTAATGGCCAGGATGTTCCCAAAAAGATACCCCAGGATCTCGCCGGCATACCCACGGACAAAAGTGAGCAAGAGGATCCCAAGGGCCATGGAGGCGGAGAAGAAAATGCCGACAGACGTATCCTCTCGGATCTTCTGGGTTTCGGAAAGCCAGGCAATCCCCAATCCCGTAAAGATGCAGAAAAATGTCGCAGTAAGGAGTGGGGGAAGGCCGACAAAAACCCCAATGGCCACTCCGCCAAAACTGGCATGTGCGATCCCCGCTCCGACAAAGGCCAATCCTCGGAGGATGACATATACACCCAACCACGCCGTCACCGCCCCGATGATCACCGCAATGAGGAGCGCCCTCTGCATAAAAGGCTGTCGAAATGCCTCAAGAATCAGTTCCATCTCTTTTCTTCTCACCTCCTCGGGTCTCCTTGGACTTTCTTGCCGGGTGTCGTGGCAAGACCATATGAGGCACTTCGCCATGACTCAGGAGTAAGGTTTCCTCGCCGTACATGCACCGGAGAACTTCGGCGGTCAGGACCTCCTGAGGACGTCCATGGGCCACCAGTCGTTTCGAGAGACAAATCACTCGGTCTACAAGCTCGGTCAGGACACTGATGTCGTGGGTTGAAAGGAGGATGGTGACCCCCAATTGGCGGTGCAGCCGATTGAGCAATTCGTAGATGCCCTCGGTCATGTGGACATCCAGACCGGCGGTGGGCTCATCCAGGATCAAGACCTCCGGTTCCGTCGCCAGCGCCCGTGCGATCAACATCCGCTGCCACTGACCTCCGGAAAGTGCACCAATGGGTCGGTCTGCCAGATCCTCAATCTGGGTCAATGACAAGGCTTTGTTGACGGCTTCATGGTCCTGGTGACCTGGACGGCGGATCCAGCCCAGTCGGGCCAGGCGCCCCATCATCACCACATCATAGACCCGAAACGGGAACTCCCGTTGGACGTCTTGGATCTGCGGCACATAACCGATCCGGCTGCGATCGCGAAACTTCAAGGTCCAGGGGGGCTTGCCAAAAACCCGGACCTCTCCTTGACTGGGCCGAAGTAGACCTAAAAGTGTGCGGATCAACGTGGTCTTTCCGGCACCGTTGGGTCCAATGAGCGCAACAAACTCACCAGGGGACAGCCGAAAATCCACCTGGTCCAGGATCACCTGCGGTCCAAACCGAACTGTGACCCTGTGGAACTCGACAAGCGGTGAGGTCATTCCTCGGCCTCCTTGAGGGCCTCATAAAGGGTTTCGAGATTCTCTTGCATCATCTGGAGATAGTTCTGATGCCCCGGAAGGACACCGAGAGGGTCCAGTTCCACCCATTGGATGCTCGTCTCTCGTCTCAAGAGTTCAGCCAATGTCTTAGGCAATTGCGGCTCGACAAGAAGGATCGGGATGTGGAATTCTCGGATTTTTCGGATGATTTGTGCGATCTTTCGAGGACCGGGTTCCTGACCCGGTGTGATCGACAACACCGCTACCTCCTGCAGGCCATAATCCCGCGCGAGATAGGTCCATGTCGGATGCTGGGCGATGAAGGAACGCCGAGTTAGGGTTTGAAAATCCCTCTGAAATCGCTGGTGGAGGCTGGTAGCCCTGTGGATGAAGGCCCGGGCCCGATCCCGGAAATATGAGGCGGAATGCGGGTCCAGTCGCTCCAAGATCCGCGCAAGAGAATCCACAATCCTGATGGCGTTGGGTAAGGAAAGCCACACATGGGGATTGGGGGGATCGCCGAGGGTCGGGACCATCGACCCCACCGTCACAACAAAGAGCGAGTCCCGGGGGAGGGACTCCAGGACCCGGTCGATCCACAAGGCCTCAAGATGCAAGCCCACCCGGACCAGCATCCTTGCTTGGTGGAGGGCGAGCAGTTGAGAGGGACGGGGCTCAAAGGTGTGGGGATCTGTGCCCGGGGGGATCAGGATGGTGACCTCGACCCGTTCCCCGCCGATGGACCGGATCCAAGAAGCCAGGGGCTGGATCGTTGCAACCACGGGGATCGGGTGGGGCGAAGGTCCTGAGGGCTGGTGTGGAGGCTCCGAACGCCCAACCCCTAAAAGTGCCAGGCAAAGGCCAAGAAGGAGTGTTTTCCTCATAAGTTCTGTGTCCTGCAGGATTTGCACATCCCATAGAACTCCAACACGCCTCCCTCGACCGTGAACTCGGTTACGGCTTCGAGAGCAGGGAGCACCTGTTGGACAGGAAATTCAGCAACTTCCATGACCCGTTCACACATGCGGCAAACCACATGCACATGGGGCCCGCCATAGGTCAAAAGGTATCCAGGCACAGCCCCATGTCCCACAGTTTGTCGAACCAATCCCAACTTTTCCAGAAGGTCCAGGGTCCGATACACCGTTGCCCGGCCAACCGTTGGATACCGCGAGCGGACAGCCTGATAGATCTGAGGAGCAGTAGGATGCCCCGGTGTGGCCAGTAAGACTTCTACGATCGCTTGGCGGGCTCCAGTCCACCGGAACCCCTTCTCCTGAATCCGCCGCTTAATTTGTTCCAAAACAGAGGCTTCTAATTGAGACATTGTCTCAATATTTTATGGGCTTCTCCTCGGAATGTGAACGTCGGAACGGGGCTTCGTCCTTTATATTAAAAGGAATGAAGTGGATCGATCGGCTTAAGCACCTGTTGGGTGAAGACCGTGTGATCGATGAAGAGGCCCATCGGATGCAGTTCGCCCATGATGAGTCTCGCCTCCCCCACCCCTATCCCCCTGATGTTGTCGTACATCCCCGGAATTTGGAGGATGTCATCCAAGTTATGGCTTTTGCGGATCAAGAGAAGGTGCCGGTGGTTCCGCGCGGTGGTGGGACGAGCGTCACAGGAGGATCACTCGCGGTCTACGGTGGGATCATGCTTGTCTTCGATCACATGACTGAAATTAAAGAGATCTCCCCTGGCGACCTAATGGCCGTCGTGCAGCCCGGGATCATCACAGGCACATTCCACCAGGCTGTCGAATCGGTCGGTTTGTTTTATCCCCCGGACCCAGCCAGTCTGGACTCCTGCAGCCTGGGAGGCAACGTCGCGGAAAACGCTGGAGGTCCCCGTGCCCTGAAGTACGGGGTCACCAAGCACTACGTCCTCGAGTTGGAAGTCGTTCTTCCCGGGGGTGTGGTTTACCGGATCGGACGACCAACCAAAAAATGGGTTGCAGGATATGACCTGGTGTCTCTACTGGTGGGCAGTGAAGGGACCCTCGGAGTCATCACGGAGATTACCCTTCGACTCCTGCCCAAACCTCCTCACATCGAAACACTGCTGGTTTCCTTCCCCAGCGTCCAGGCGGCATCCAAAGCCGTCACGGATATCTTTCTCGCCGGGATCTTGCCTCGCACCTTGGAACTCATGGACCACAAAGCCATCGAGGTTGTCCGAGACAAGACCCCACCTAATCTTCCTCCAGAAACAGAAGCCATCCTCATCTTTGAAGTGGATGGGCAGGAACACGAGGTCACAGCGGACATCGAACGTTCTGCAGAAATCTTTTTGAAGCACGGGGCACTGGAGATCTTCATGGCCCAAAATGAACGGGAACGTTCAAGGTTGTGGGAAGCCCGCCGTGGGGTCCTGTTGGCACTGGAGGCCCGATACCCCAGAGTTCGCTCCGAAGACTTGGTTTTCCCACGAACCCTGATCCCCCAAGCCATCGAGATGGCTTATGAAGTCGAAGCCACCACAGGTGTCCCACTGTGTACCTTTGGCCATATCGGAGACGGCAATCTCCACGTCAACCTCTTGTACGAGGACGAAGACGATCCGAAGGTCGAGAAAACCCTTCGTCTGCTTTACGAACGGACAGTCACGATGGGGGGCACCATCTCCGGGGAACACGGGATCGGGTTCCTGAAAAAGAAATATCTCCCTTTAGAACAACCCCCCGGCTTGATCCAAATCCAGAAGGCGATCAAGACGGTATGGGACCCTCACGGAATTCTTAACCCTGGCAAAGTTTTTCCGGATTAAACCGGAAGGAGGTCTTATGATCCTTTTGGTGTTCCTGACCCTTTTGGTCCTCATAGCCCTTTGGGCCATCAGCGCATATAACCGGCTCATCCGTTTAAAAAATACGGTCCATGCGGCATGGGCGGACGTGGAAGCCCATCTCAAACGTCGCCATGACCTCATTCCCAACCTTGTGGAAACCGTCAAGGGATACATGGCCCACGAGCGGACCGTGCTGGAAAACGTCACCCGTGCAAGGGCCATGGCCACCTCAGCCACAAGCCCACAAGATCTCAAAGAAGCAGAAACCACCCTTACCCGGGCCCTTCGACAACTTTTTGCCGTGGCGGAGAACTATCCTGAACTGAAAGCCAACCAGAACTTCTTGGACCTTCAGCAAAGTCTGCAGGAGGTCGAACAAGATATTCTCCAATCTCGCCGCTATTACAACGCTGTGGTCCGTGACTACAACATCCTCTGCCAGCAATTTCCAACAAACCTGATCGCCCAACTCTTCGGTTTCGGTCCTGAGGAATTCTTCGAAATCGAAGAGGCTGAAGAGGCGCCGCCGCAGGTCACGTTCTCATGAGCCCCCTCCTGCTCCTGCCCATTCTGCTCTCCTGGCAAATCACCCAGTACGTCGACACCCTCTGGGTAGAACCCCAGGGACAACTTCGGGTTGTGGAACACCTGGTTGTAGACTTCGATGGGGAGTGGCATCATGGCATCTATCGGGATATCCCCGTCCTGTATCGCACCACCTTCTTCCTCCAGTCTCTTGGACTCCGTGTCGTGAATGTCAAGCGGAACGGAGAACCCGAGCCCTTTAGGACCTTTCAATGGGGGACTCAACTCCGAATTCGGATGGGCTCGCCGATCCAGGTGGTTACCAAAGTCCAGGACTACCGGATCGAGTATACCATCCAGCGTGGGTTGGACTTCTATCGAGACCGTTCAGAACTGTATTTCAATGTTGTGGGAGATCAATGGTCCGTACCGATCCAACGGGTGTCCGTCGTTGTGATCCCCACCTCGCCGATAAAACCTAAGGGGGCACTGGCATATCTGGGATTTCCAAAGGGGACACAGACGACCCTTGCGCCGGGCGAAATCCGTCCAGACCGTGTTACCTGGGATACCGGTCCTGTAATGCCTGGCCAAGCTTTTACCCTCCAAATCGTGTATCCGCCGAACGCCTTTACCCCCCTTCCCTGGCCTACAAGGTTGGCCTTAGGGCTCAAAGACAACCTCTTCCTCTTGGTCCCCCTTCTTCTCCTTTTCTTGCTCTGGAGTATGTGGTACCGCTACGGGCGGGATCCGATTCCTCAACGAAGCATTGTCCCAAGGTACGACCCCCCGGAAGGTCTCCACCCGACCCTGGCAGGGTATCTCATGGACGAACGGTTAGATCCCCGGGACATCACTGCCTGCCTCTTTGAATTGGCCCGGAAAGGGTGGATCAAAATCGAGGAACTCCCACCCCAGAAATTTTGGATCTTCTCCTCCCGGGATTACCGGATTCACCGCTTAAAAGAGAGTACCCAGGGCCTCGAACCTTACGAGATGGAATTCATCGAAGCCCTTTTCGAAGGTGGCGTGAAGAGTGTGAAACTCTCTGCCCTGAAGAATCGATTTTACCGAAACCTCCCACGGATTCGAAAGGCCATCGAGCACCAGGCTCTCCAACAACGCCTATTCCCTGCCAATCCTAAGACCATCCGGTTCGCCTTTTGGTTTTTTGCCATGCTGTTGGTAGGGATCGCTTTCGTCCTCCTCTTTGTAGGGCAGATCCACCTCTTTTGGTTCGGGGGTCTTCTCATTTCTGCGATCGAAATCGCAGGCTTTGGCTACTTTATGCCGAGGAAAACCCGTAAAGGTGCACGGCTCGCCTGGGAAGTCAAAGGATTTTATGAATTTATGCGCCGTGTCGAAGTGGACCGTATACGGCGACTCCAGCGGGATTTGCCGACCTACTTTGAACAGGGCCTCCCTTATGCCGTGGCCTTCGGATTGGAAGAGCGATGGAGCCAGGCCTTTTTACCGCTTCTCCAGAGTCCTCCGCACTGGTACGTCTCAGCGACTCCAGGGTCTTCCCTATCCTTCCAGGAGTTTTCCGCCAATCTTGCCCATACCACCACGGCCTTTACCGGTTCGTTGACCGCAGCACCTCGGGGATCGGGGAGCGGTGGAGGAGGCTCGGCAGGTGGCGGTATCGGCGGAGGCGGGGGCGGCGCCTGGTAATCTCCTTTTGTCCTTCCATCCGTCCCTCGATTCGGAAGATAGGAAAACCCCGGTAGCCAGAAAGGCTATCCCTGCCTGGATACAAGGGTCAATTTCCACGCAGTTTCATTTGCTTCGTCGCTTCTTTCACCCTTGCACGGCGATTTAAGAGGAGCAACAACTCCACCCCCCGACGGACCACCTCCTTCTCTCCGTATTGACGGACAAACTCCTGAAAGACCTCCTTGGAATCCGACCGGCGGATCCCACAGAAATCTCCTCCAATGTCAATGAACGCCCAGATGAGTCTTTCGATCCACTCATCGCCTCCTGAAGCAGAACGGATCACCTCCTGCGCCTCCGATAAGCTGATCTCCCGAAGCCCTCGGGGATCCGAGATTGGCCAACGAATGTCTCGTTTCAAAAGTTTGTAGTTTTTGCCCATCGCACATAAGATGTACGCAGGAATTCCCCTTTTGTTAACCCTCCATCCTCTTCCTGTCCCAAGGCTTTCACGTCTTCCTGAACTCGAAGCCTGGAAAAGCCATGGAAGTTTTGGACCTTTTTGGGATATCCGGTAAAATTTGGGCCTACCCCACGGAGGTTGCATGACCATCAAACTGAAACACGAGTGCGGGATCTTCGGGATCTACCGCGGAACTCAATCGTTCCATCTGGGAGAAGCCCTTTTCCTCGGCACATTCTCCCTGCAGCATCGGGGCCAAGAAGCCGCAGGCTTTGCCATTTACGACGGTGAGAGCCTGGTAACCTACAAGGACCTGGGCCTCGTAGAACAGGTTTTTACGGCCGGTGAAATCTTTCAGCATACCGGGCTCGTCGGGATTAGCCATGTCCGCTATTCCACCCGTGGACGCAAGGGCAACCGCGAGAGTGCCCAGCCCTTTGTGTTCTATCGCGATTCCGTTCCCATCGGCCTGGTCCACAACGGCAATCTGACCAACCATCGGCATCTCCGCCGCTATCTGCAGGCACAAGGCGTGACCTTTGTCTCGGATTCCGACTCCGAAGCCCTACTCCACCTGTACATTCGTGGAGGCAAAACCATTGAAGACCGAATCCGCCATGTCTTTGAACAAGCACGGGGGGCCTACTCGGTCCTCATCCTGGACGGTGACAACCTTGTGGCGTTCCGGGACCCCTGGGGATTCCGCCCCCTCGTCATGGGGCAACGAAACGACACCGTCATCTTTGCTTCGGAGACCTCGGCCTTTGACCTGATCAAGGCCCGTGTGATCGGCGAGGTCTTGCCAGGGGAAGCGGTCATTGTCAACGCGATCGGCGCCCGCCGATTCCAGGTGGCCCCTCCAGCAACTCCACTCTATCGTTGCATTTTTGAACTCATCTACTTTAGCCGTCCAGACAGTTTGACCTTCAGTGAGCACGTCTACGCGTTCCGCAAGGCCACAGGACGGATCTTGGCCCAAAAGGAGACCCAGGACATCGATGTCGTGGTCCCGGTCCCGGACTCAGGGTTCCCCGCCGGGATGGGGTACGCCGAGGCCTTGGGCGCCCCCTTAGAACTCGGCTTAATCCGAAGCCACTACCTTGGCCGCAGTTTCATCGAGCCGAAACAATCCTCCAGAAAATGGGCTGTCAAGTTAAAACTCCTGCCTCAACGGGAGGTCTTAGAGGGGAAACGTGTGGCCTTGATTGACGATTCCATCGTGCGGGGGACCACCTCTCGGGAAATTGTGAACCGGGTCCGCCAGGCTGGAGCCAAAGAGGTGCATGTCCGGATCGCATCTCCGCCCTTAGTGGCCCCCTGTTTCTTCGGCATTGATATCCCGACCCGTGAGGAATTGATCGCCTCCACACGGTCCATCCCGGAGATTGCAGAATTCATTGGAGCCGATTCCCTGGTCTATCTCACCGTAGAGGAACTGCTCCAGGCTGCCCATACTGAAGGAGGCTTTTGTACCAGTTGTTTTACGGGCCATTACCCAAAGGAGGCTATGGCTTATGAAGAAGTCCATCGTCGTGCTGGCCTCGGGGAACGGGAGTAACTTCGAGGCCATTGTGCAGACCTTCCGTCGGGACGCTGTCCCGATCGAGGTCATCGCCCTCATTACAGACAACCCCAAAGCCTATGCGATCGAACGTGCCCGGAGACTGGGCGTACCGGTCCACATCCTGGACTCGGCATCTTACCCGAACCGAGAAGCATACAACCGGGACCTTTTCCGTTTGCTTCAATCCCTGCACTTTGACCTCATCGTCCTGGCTGGCTACATGAAGATCCTGCCGCCTGACATTGTCAGGGCCTATGAGCGTCGCATCGTGAACATCCACCCGGCGCTGCTCCCGGCTTACCGTGGGCTCCACGCCATCGAGCGGGCCTACAAAGACGGGGTCAAAGTTACCGGTGTTACCGTCCACTGGGTAGACGAAGGCGTAGATACCGGCCCGATCCTGGCCCAAGTCCCGGTCTGGGTGGACCCTGAGGATACCCTGGAAACTCTGGAAGAGAAGATCCATCGCGTAGAACACCAACTCTATCCACGGGTGATCCAGCAGATCCTTTTGGACGAGGCCTCAAGGCCGGTTCCGCGACGTGCCCTCCTCTCTGTCTCGGATCGGACAGGCTTGGTCGAACTCGCAAAACGACTTCTGGATTTGGGGTATACCTTAATTGCAACCGATGGAACGCACCGGTACCTGACGGAAAACGGCATCGCGTCCATCCCCACCCAGACCCTTACCGGATTTCCTCAGATCCTGGAAGGTCGGGTGAAGACGCTCCACCCTGCATTGTTCGGCAGTGTCTTGGCAGAGAAAACCCCGGCCCACCGCAAGGATCTGGACCGGTTCCTGGCCGACCCGATTGAGGTCGTGGTCATCAACTTCTATCCGCTACCGGGCGATCTCAAACAGCCGGAGGCGTTGAAACACATGGATATCGGGGGGCCGGCGTTGGTGCGTGCAGCCATCAAGAACTCTTCGCGTGTGTTCGTCGCCACCGACCCCGAAGATTACGATCTCCTGTTGGCAGGGCTGGAGGGCCGTCAGGACCCTGAAGAGGTCCGCCAAACCCTGGCCCGCAGAGCGTTCCATCGCGTGCTCGTCTATCTCAAGCACTTCGAGGCAGCCCTGGACCCAAATGAGCCGCCGGAGTTCCTGACCTTCCACTTCCAGAAGGTTACCGAACTGCGCTACGGGGAAAATCCACACCAACAGGGCTATCTCTACCGCTCCTTGCCTACCCCCGGCGCGCCTTCTCAGTGGCAGAAGATCTGGGGGAAGGATCTCTCGTACACCAACTATTTAGACCTGGACTCCGCTGTCCATCTGGTATGGGAATTTGACACGCCCGCGTGTGTGATCGTCAAACACCTTTTGCCCTGCGGTGTGGCGCTGGCTTCAGATCCCAAGACGGCCTACGAGAAAGCGCTGGCCTCGGACCCGGTCTCGGCCTTCGGAGGCATCGTCGCTTTCAACCGTCCGGTTGGGCCGGACTTGGCGGAAAAACTCAACGAGATGTTCCTGGATATCGTGGCGGCTCCAGCCTTTGAGGAGGACGCCCTTCCCATCCTGCAAAAAAAGAAGAATCGGAGATTGGTCGTCGTACCGGAGCCCTCCCGTCTCGCCTGGGTTCCCCGGTTCCTCAGTGGCGACCTCCTGCTGCAGAACCCTGATCGTGTCATTGAGGTGGACTTCCAGGTCCATGCCCCCGGAGATCAATCCCAGGAATTGGCAGAACAGGATCTCAAGGACATCCTCTTAGGGCTCTACGTGATCCGGTATGTCAAATCCAATGCAACGCTCCTGGTGAAAGACCAGGCCACGGTGGGCGTCGGCGGTGGACAGCCTTCGCGTGTAGACTCCGTCAAAATTGCGTTGGAAAAAGCGGGGAACCGGGCGAAAGGGGCAATCCTGATCACGGACGGTTTCTTCCCCTTCCCGGATTCCGTGGAATTGGCCGCTCAACATGGGGTTCGGATCGTCGTCGAGCCCGGTGGGTCCATCCGGGACGCCGAGGTCATCCAAAGGGCCAAAGAACTTGGGGTGACCCTGGTCCTTACGGGAGTCCGGCACTTCACCCACTAACGGGTTTTTCTTGTTCGAAGAAGCCGGGGAAGGTCTGCTCGTACCGATCTTTTAAGAGGTCTCGGGGTAACGAGTGGCCCTGGAGCACGAGGACCGGATCGGGGAGGACCTGTCCCAGGGCCAGGACAGGAATCCCTTGTTCTTGAGCCCAGGATTCGAAGGTCCGTTGTTTCGAGGCCGAGACTTCAAGGATCCAGCGTCCTGGCCGTTCCCCCACCCAAGTCTCCAGGTCCGGATCCGAAAGCCTCACGTCCACGCCCAGAACACCTCGAATCACCATTTCAGCGAGTGCAACGAGTACCCCGCCTTCCGAAATATCATGGGCAGATCGGATCCATCCCCTCCGGATCGCTTCCAACAAGGCCTCCAACGTCCGCACAGCCTCCGTGGGATCTATGGACTCTCGGAATCTTCCGAGTGTTCCTTGGTAGTGCCAAAGGTACAGGCTTCCCGAGAGGTCGCCTTTCGGGACACCAAAGAGATAGACGGGATTTCCAGGTTCTGAAAAGGCCGGTCTGGGCATTCGCTTGATGTCCTCCAAGAGTCCGACCATGCCGATGATGGGGGTCGGCGGAATCCGACGGGTTTCTGATTGATTGTAAAAACTCACATTGCCGGAGATTACCGGGATGTTCAAAGCCAGAGCGGCGTCGCGGATGCCCTGGATTGCCTGTTCAAACTCCTGGAGTGTCGGAGATTCCTGTGGGTTGGCGAAGTTGAGACAATCGGTGATTCCCAAAGGTCTGGCTCCGTGTGTCGCCAGATTAGATGCGGCCTCCAAAACAACGCGCAGGGCCCCCTCATAGGGCGAGACCAGAGTCCATCTCCAGTTCCCGTCCATCGTGGCCACAAGGGCCTGCGGGGTGCCTTTGAGCCAGAGAACGGCACCGTCACCTGCTCCGGGGCCCAGGACACTCCGGGTCTGTACAGACCAGTCGTATTGCTCGTACACCCAGCGTTTGCTCGCAATGTCCGGATGTTGGAGAAGGTCCAGAAGGAGGTCCGGTAAGGATGAAGGGGCCGAGCCGGCCGGATCGGGATTGGATCGGGTATTGGAGACTGTGGCCGGTCGTGTGGATGCGGGCTCTGGACTCTGGACCTGATCCACGCCTTCCAGGAGGAGATCAAGGGGGAGTTCTGCAACCGTTGTGCCCCGGTGAATCAACCGATACAGGGGCTCCTCAATAACTTTCCCAACCACCGCAGCCTCCAGGCCCCATTTCCGATAGACAGCCAGAACCTTCTCCTCGACTCCGGGTTCTACAGCCAAAACCATCCGTTCCTGACTTTCGGAAAGGACGATTTCATAAGGCGACATCTGGGGAGTCCGGAGGGGTACCTTTGAGAGGTCTAACTCAATTCCGGTTCCACTCCTTCGCGCCATCTCTGGGGGTGCGGTGGAAAGTCCGCCAGCCCCAAGGTCCTGGAGCCCAACAATCCCGGGGATTTCCAAAGCCTCTAAGGTGGCCTCGATCAGAAGTTTCCCATAGAAGGGGTCGCCGATCTGGACATTGGGGCGTTTCTCCTCCTCGGGCCCGATGAGATCCACCGAGGCAAAGGTTGCGCCGTGGATCCCGTCTTTGCCCGTTGGCGCGCCGGCCAAAATCAGGAGGTTCCCGGGTCTCCCGGTTACCGCTTGTTTGAGATCGTCGATCCGAACCAGGCCGATACACATGACGTTGACCAGAGGGTTTTCTTGATAGTCCGGACCCAATCGAACCTCGCCGCCGACCGTGGGGACGCCAATAGAGTTGCCGTAAAAGCCAATGCCACTCACCACTCCTGAAAGGAGCCAGCGCGTTCGCCACGTCTTTGGATCCCCAAATCGAAGGGAATCCAAAAGGGCAATGGGACGGGCTCCCATGGACAGGATATCCCGAATGATACCGCCCACGCCCGTGGCAGCGCCGTGGAAGGGCTCAATCGCCGAAGGGTGGTTGTGACTCTCCACCTTGAACGCCACAGCCCAGCCGTTCCCGAGGTCCAGAACCCCCGCATTTTGGCCAGGCCCGACGAGCACACCGGGGCCAGACCGAGGGAGCATTTTCAAAAAGGGCTTTGAAGTCTTGTAACTGCAATGTTCCGACCAGTTCAAGGAGAAAATGCCCCACTCCACCCAGTTGGGCTCCCGGTGGAGATGGTCACGGATCCAACGCACTTCTTCGGACAATAAGCCCAGGGTCTCGGGGTTTTGTTTAGTCATGGCGGATCCTCCGAACCAACGACCGGAAAAAACGTAACCCCACATCCGATCCCAGCCAGGGATGCCAGAACCGCTCGGGATGGGGCATCAAGCCGAAGACGTTCTGTTTTGCGTTGGTAATACCTGC
>CAYQZW010000047.1:0-13250 GCA_964422065.1 uncultured bacterium
CTCCTTTTCCCGCATGGTGGACTATAATTATACCGTGACACTTGGAATCCGGAGGTTGGCTTCCCAGAAGGAGTCTTCCCCCAAGGCCATGAGAGGAGGCAAGATGATGTACCGTGTCGCATGGATCCTGGCGCTCTTCGTCACCGGGGTCCAGGGTAAACAGTGGGTCCGAATCTACGTGGACCGTCCGCAGAGTCAAATCCGGGAACTTCTCAAGGCAGGCGTGACCGACATTACCGCCGTCAGCCCCAAAGGCTACATCGACGCGTTGGTGGATCCGACGGTGGACTTGTCTCGATGGACCACGGTCATCCTGGATCCGGACATTGCACAGACCTTTCAACGTTGGCGAGATGAAGGGCTCATGGTCAACTTTGGCCCGTACTACACCTACGCCGAAGCCACTGCACAACTGGATAGCATCCACGCCCAATACCCGGACCTCACCACCTCCAAGATCTCCATCGGCGTCACCTGGGAAGGCCGGGACATCTGGGCCATGAAGATCTCGGATCAACCCGATGTGGACGAAGGCGAGCCTAAGGTGTTGTTGACCGGGGTCCATCACGCCAGAGAACCGATCGGCTGTACCATCACCATTGAGTTCGCAAAGTATCTGCTTTCGCATTACGGAACCGACCCCTTGATCACCTGGCTGGTGGACAATCGGGAACTCTGGATTGTCCCAATCGTCAATCCGGACGGCTATGTCTACAATGAATTTATTGATGATGGCTATTGGCGTAAAAACAAACGAGACAATAACAACAACGGGATCTTTGACCCCTCCGTGGATGGGGTGGATTTAAATCGCAACTATGGGTATCAATGGGCGTATGACGACTGGGGCTCCAGTCCAGATCCGGGAAGTCAGGTATATCGAGGTCCTTCGCCTTTCTCCGAACCGGAGGCAGAGGCCATTCGCGAACTCTGCGACAGTATTCAGCCAACAATCGCCTTGAACTATCACTCCTACTCCAACCTCCTCATCTACCCCTACGGCTATGACAATATTTACACACCGGATCACCAGGCCTTTGTTGCCATGGCTCAAATGATGACCGCGGCCAACGGCTATACCTATGGCACGCCCTGGGAACTCCTTTACCCGGTCAACGGGAGTTCGGACGACTGGATGTACGGGGAACAAACGGAAAAGCCCAGGATCTTTGCGTTTACACCAGAGGTGGGGGAGTACTTCTGGCAGCCTGACGAAGCAACCATCGCCGAACAGTTTCAAGAAAACCTTCCGATGAACCTTTTTGTGATGAAGGCGGCAGGCCCCTTCGCAGACCTGACTAATGTGACCGTGACCGATCAACAGGGCTCGACCCAACTGGACCCGGGCGACACGTTGAGCCTTGTGGTCTCGGTCCGGAACATTTCGCCGGTTGCCCCCATCCAGGGGACCCAGGGGACACTCAGGCTCTCAGACACGCTCTATGTAGCACTCCTGGATTCGGTGGCAGATTTTGGCACTCTGGACCCGTTGCCCGCTCCGCCGACTTCCAACGATGCGACCCCGTATCGCATCGCCGTGGCCCCGCAGTTCCCTTCGGGTGGCGTGATCCACGCTGTGCTTCACCTCTCGGCGCCCGCCTCGAACTTTGAAGTGGACCTGCCCATCCATATCCTGATCGGTGCTCCAGTGTCTGTGTTCCAGGACTCCCTGACAACCCTGGATCATTGGGTCACCGGCGGCACCCAACCCTGGGGCTTGAGCACACAGACATACCATTCTCCTCCCACCAGTGCCACGGATTCCCCCTATGGCAACTACGGCAACAACGTCTCTACGTATCTCCAACTGGCCCAGCCGTTAGATCTGACCGATGCAACCTTCGCTCGGCTCATCTTTTACCACAAGTACGAAATCGAAAATGGCTGGGATTTCGGCTATGTGCAAGTTTCGACCGATGGCAACACCTGGACCACCCTGGCAGCGTACACAGGCTTGCAACCTGCTTGGCAGGCGGACACCCTGGATCTGAGTGCGTACGTGGGCGACTCTCTGTGGATCCGGTTTCTCCTCGTGACGGATGTCTCGGTGACCAAAGACGGCTGGTACGTGGATGATGTGGTGGTAGAGCGTGACATTCCGGTGGTACAAGTTCAGGAGCCGAAACATATCCAGTTGCCGTTCCAACGCCAGGAACTCACAGTGCGTCAGGTTCGCCCTGCTGTCTTTGAAATCGTTTCAAATCAACGGGTCACCGGAAAGGCTTCGGTATACGATGTCAGTGGTAAACGAATTGCCACCCTCTTTGAGGGGATTCTCCCGGCGGGGAAACTCCAGGTCACCCTTCCCAACCCTCTGGCGACGGGCGTCTATTTCCTCCGTGTTCAGGCAGGTTCCCTGGTTAAGACCCTGAAGTTTGTTCAGTTCCATGGCCGATCTCCGCGTTGAAATCCACGGGACAACTTTCCAGAACCCGGTATTGGTCGCCTCCGGGACCTTCGGCTATGGCTTGGAGGTCTCGGAGGCGTATCCAGTAGAGGAACTGGGGGGGATCTGTACCAAGGGCCTAACCCTCCGCCCACGGCTGGGCAACCCGCCACCCCGACTGAAGGAGACCCCGTGCGGACTTCTCAACTCCATCGGGCTGGAGAATATCGGCTGGGATGCCTTCGTAGAACAGAAACTTCCTGCCCTCCGCAACCTTGAGGGACCCCGCATCGTGGTCAACCTCAATGGCGAAACCGAAGAAGAATACCTGGAACTCGTGGAGAAGGCCGACGCAACGGAGGGTGTGGATGTTCTGGAGATCAACGTCTCCTGTCCGAATGTGAAGAAAGGCGGGATGGAGTTTGGCCGGGATCCAAAGGCCCTGGAGCGGCTGGTCCGGAAGTTACGGAAACAGACCTCGAAGCCCCTGTGGATCAAACTGACCCCAAACTTTGTGGATATCGTGGCGGAGGCGAAGGCCGCAGAGCAAGGAGGTGCAGACGCGGTCTCCTTGATCAATACCCTCTTGGGAACGAGCGTGGATTTGCGGACCCGGACCTATGTGCCGGGATTCGGACACGGCGGCCTCTCCGGGCCGGCGATTTACCCGTTTGCGTTGTACTGTGTCCGAGAAGTGGCCAAGGCGGTGTCGATCCCTGTGGTGGGGATCGGCGGCATCGCAAATCCAGAGATTGCCCTTCAATTCTTGTTGGCCGGTGCCTCACTCATCCAGATCGGGACCGCTGCCATGATTGACCCGCGGACCCCGTTCCAGGTCATCGAAGGGATCCAGCGATACTTGGACACTCATGGCTATGCTTCCGTTGGAGAGATCATCGGGATCGCACATGCGCCGGATACTCCTCCTCGCCCGCCACGGACAAACTGAGTGGAACCAGCAGCACCGGATCCAGGGTTGGACCGATCTCCCCCTCACCGATTACGGTCGACAACAGGCCGAACGCTTAGCGGAAACCCTTCGGTCCTACGATGTTCAGCGCGTCTTTGCGTCGGACCTCCGTCGTGCCCGAGAAACGGCAGAAATCGTGGCACAGATCCTTGGCATCCCTATGGTCCTGGACCATCGGCTGCGGGAGGTCCGACGCGGCGAGTTGGAGGGGTATGTCGCAGGGATCGCAGCGTTGGAGTATCCGGAATTCTTTGAGGCATGGCGTCAGGACTTTTACCATGCTCGCCCTCCGGGCGGGGAAAGTCCGAAAGACGCCGAACCCCGGGCTTTGGCGTTCTATCGGGATTGGTGGCCGTGTTTACCTCGATCCGTGATCGTCGGGCATCTTCTCATGAACACGGTCCTCCTCAAAGTCCTTGGAATCCAGCCAGACCCGGACATTTTTCAGCGGTTGTCTCGCCAGGATGGGGTTGTGTTTGAGATTGAGTTGCCCGAAACGCCGCCATAGTCTGTCGGTTTCACGGGGTGTTTGGGCTGTAGGGTTTGCCTCTGTGGTTCCGATTCCCGCCTAACCGGAGTATAATTTTCCCCTTGTCAAACTTCAGAACGGAGGTTGAATCCCATGAAAGAGGCAGAGCATACCCAAGAAGGGCAAGGTCCTAAGATCGTGGTACCTCCACCTGGCCCCAAAGCCCAGGCGTTGATCGAGAAAGACAACAAGTATATCTCCCCCTCCTATTGGCGCCCATATCCGGCGGTCATTGAGCGGGGGGAAGGGGTGTACCTGTGGGATGTGGACGGGAATCGGTATCTGGACTTTACTGCGGGGATTGCGGTCACCGCGACAGGGCATTGCCATCCGGAGATCGTCCAGACCATCGAACAACAATCCCGGAAACTCCTTCATATGTCGGGTACCGACTTCTACTATCCTCCGGAGATCCTGTTGGCCGAAAAACTGGCCGAGATCGTCCCGGGTGCCCAAAACAAGAAGGTCTTCTTCACCAACTCCGGCACGGAGGCCGTTGAAGCAGGCTTAAAACTGGCCCGATATAAGACGGGTCGCCCGATTTTTCTGGCTTTCTTTGGGGCTTTCCATGGACGGACCTTCGGCTCTCTGTCATTGACCGCTTCAAAGGCTGTGCATCGCCGATCCTTTAGCCCTCTGTTGCCCCAGGTGGTCCATATCCCTTATCCAGACCCCTACCGAACTCCCTTTGGAGTTTCTCCAGACAAGGTGACGGATACCGTGCTGGATTACCTCCAAACGTATGTCTTTGAACGTGTGGCCCCTCCGGAAGATGTCGCTGCGCTGTTCTTTGAGCCCATCCAGGGCGAAGGCGGCTATGTGATCCCCCCCAAAGACTTCTTCCCAAGATTGAAAGCCCTCCTGGATAAGTATGACATCCTGATGGTGGACGATGAGATCCAGGCCGGGATGGGCCGGACGGGTCGGATGTTTGCGATTGAGCACTGGGGGGTGATCCCCGATATGGTAACCATTGCCAAAGGGATCGCCTCCGGACTACCCTTGGGGGCGCTCGTGGCACGGTCTTCCTTGATGGACTGGGAGAAGGGGAGCCACGCGACAACTTTTGGCGGGAACCCGGTGGCCTGTGCCGTGGCGCTCAAGACCATCGAACTTCTGGAAAATGGCCTCGTGGAGAACGCTGAACGTGTTGGAAAGTTCCTCCTCAAGGGCCTCCAGGAGATGGCCGAACGGTACGAGTTCATGGATTATGTCCGCGGCCTGGGCTTGATGATCGGCTTTGAGATCGTGAAAGATCGGGAAACCAAAGAGCCGGACGGGAAACTACTCCGTAAGATCATTTACGAAGCGTTCCAGCGGGGGTTGCTCATCCTCAGCGCCGGCCGGTCCACCATCCGAATCATTCCGCCCCTGGTCATTACCGAACAAGACGCCGAGATCGGCCTGGAGGTTCTGGAGGACGCCATCAAGGCCGCTGCCGGGATCGCGTAAATCCGGAAACTTCCTGCGGAAAACAAGAGCCCTCCCTTGGATTTCTCCGGGAGGGCTCTTTTGCTTTTCGAACCGCGAGGCCTCAGCCGCCGGCGTAATCCTCGAAGAAGTTTTCCTCTTTGATCTTCTCGAAGAGTTGCTCGACGGCGTGCTTGATCGGCAAGCAGATCAGCCGGGACTCCCCACACGCACACTCATAGACACCGGTGGAGACTTCCTTGAGGGGCTCGTTGCATTCAGAACAAAAGTATGCAAATTCCGGGGCTTGAGCCGCCTTTTCAACGGGTTCTAAGGCCCTTTTCGCTTCAGCCAGTTTGCCAACCGCTGTCTGGAGGTGTTCCAGGACCTGAAGGGGCAGGACCATCCCCTGGGCCGTGCCCACCCATTTCTGGGTCTGAGGATCGCGTTCAAAGCGCCGGAACTCGATCAGGTGCTGCCCCTTGTAT
This sequence comes from uncultured bacterium, assembly GCA_964422065.1. Taxonomy (GTDB): domain Bacteria; phylum Hydrothermota; class Hydrothermia; order WGAB01; family WGAB01; genus S141-55. The sequence goes on from CAYQZW010000047.1 coordinate 5,784, forward strand.
TTCCGGAGATAGACCCGGATCTCGTCCCCCTCGTCCACAGAAAACCGATAGACCAATTGATTCATTACACACCTCCTTTTAGGAGGATACACCGGGACGGCTTTGGACCATCTCCGATGCGGGTTGATGGAGGTGGAGGAATGAGGTCGCCCGACGTGCCGCCTCCGGAACCTTCCATTTCTGGGCAAGGATCTCCTTCGTCTTCTCGATTTCTTCGGGTGTGACCGTCTTGAGGACTTCAACCATTTCCCGGATTTTTGCGGCGAATTGTGCCCCTTCCGCGGCAGAGAACCAGCCGAGTTGTACCCGTTCTTTCCGGATCCCCATGCGTTCCAATCGGACCCAAAGTCGTTCCATGCGTTTCTTGGTTTGATGGTTCGCAGTGATGTAGTGGCAGTCCCCGATATGGCACCCGGAGACAAGCACCGCACCAATCCCCCGGCTCAACGCATAGAGCACAAAATCCATATCCACACGACCAGAACACATGGTCCGAATGATCCGGACCTCTGGGGGGTATTGGATGCGGGAGACCCCGGCGAGGTCCGCTCCAGCATAAGAGCACCAGTTACAGCAGAAGGCCAAGACCTTTTGTTCGGGGTGATCCTCTGTAAGTGCGTCAATTTCGGCGTAGATGGCCTCATCCGGGAAGTGCCTCATCACGATGGCATCGGAAGGGCATTCCGCACCACAGGTCCCACAGCCCTGGCAGGACGCCTCAATCAGGACCGGGGGTTTACGGTCGTCTTTAGACCACATCAAGGCATTGTACGGACAGACCTTAGCGCAGAGTCCACAGGCTTTACACAGGTCTCCGATAATCTGAGGGGTCAGCGCTTCAACCGCGACCTGGCCTTTTGCCATAAGAATGCCGGCGCGGGCTGCTGCCGCGGACGCTTGAGTCACACTGTCCTTGATATCTTTGGGGCCTTCTGCACAGCCGGCCAAGAAGACCCCACCCACCGCCGTATCCACAGGCCGTAATTTCGGATGGGCCTCCAGGAAGAAGCCGTCTTCGGTCAACGAAAGCGCCAGGATCTTCTGGATTGCATCCCGGTCGCGGCGCGGGATGAGCCCCACCGAAAGGATCACCAGGTCGGCATCCAGGACCACCTCCTTCCCCAGGAGGGTATCCTCGGCATAGATCCGCAGGTTGTGATTCTCAATCTCCTCAATCCGGGAGGGTAACCCCCGGATATAGACCACACCTTCTTCCTTAGACCGACGATAGAGCGCCTCAAAACCTTTCCCAAACGCCCGGATGTCCTGGTAAAACACGAAGATGTTGGTCTCTGGCCAGTGTTCACGGATGAGCAGCGCATCCTTCACCGTATTCATACAGCAGATGTTGGAGCAGTACTCATTGCCATCCCGGACCGAACGGGACCCCACGCACTGGATAAAGGCCACGGTCTTCGGGATTTTTCGGTCTGTCGGACGAATGAGGTGCCCCTTGGAGGGCCCGGCTGCGTTGATCAAGCGTTCAAACTCCAGAGAGGTGATGACGTTCGGGAAGATGCCGTACCCGTAATCGTGGTTTTCCATCGGATCGTAGACGTCCATCCCCGTGGCGACAATGATGGTGCCCACTTCAATGTTCACGATCTCCTCTTGGTCCGTAAAGTCGATGGCTTTCTTTTCGCAGGCTTTGATACATTCTTCACAGACCATTGCGCCCTTGGAGAGGGTTAGGCAAAGGTCGGGATCGATGATGTATTGGGCGGGAACCGCCTGGGGAAACGGGATATAGATGGCTTTCCGGGTCGCCAGTCCTACATCAAACTCGTTGGGAGCGGTTTGGGGACAGGCCTTAGAACAGTCTCCGCACGCCGTGCAATCGGCGGTGACATAACGGGGTTTTTTACGGACCTGGACGTTGAAGTTCCCAATGTAGCCAGAGATGTTCTCCACTTCTGCGTTGGTGAGCAGGGTGATGTTTGGGTGACGTCCGGCCTCTGCCATCTTGGGGGCCAGGATACAGATCGAGCAGTCCATCGTGGGGAATGTCTTGTCAATCTGTGCCATCCGCCCACCGATCGAGGGCTCCTTCTCTACAAGATACACGTGATAGCCGGTATCCGCGAGATCCAGGGCAGCCTGGATCCCCGCTACGCCCCCTCCGATCACCATGGCCGTTTGCTGGATGGGAACCGTGACTTCAATTTGGGGTTCCAGGTGATGGGCGCGATACACGGACATCTTCACGAGGTCTTTGGCCTTCTCGGTTGCCGCCTCCCGGTCGTAGAGGTGGACCCAGGAGCAATGTTCGCGGAGGTTGGCCATTTCGAAGAGATAGGGGTTGAGCCCTGCCTCCATAACCGCCCGTCGGAAAGTGGGTTCGTGGAGACGCGGGGAGCATGAGGCCACGACCACACGATTCAGCCGGTATTCCTTGATGTCTTGTTTCAGAAGTTCTTGGCCGGGGTCTGAACACATGTATCGGTAATCGCGGGCAATCACAACGCCGGGCAACTGTTTTGCAAACTCCGCAACGGCTTCACAGTCCACACTGCCCGCGATGTTTAAGCCGCAGTGGCAAACATAGACCCCAATCCTGGGTTCTTCCTTGGGGAACTCTGGTGTTTTAGGATTGGGCATGGGAGTAAACCTCCAGTTTTTCGAGCACCGGGGCTACCGGGACCCGGTGGGCCGCGTTCAAGGCCAACGCTTTGGGATCTGCGCCCATCGCAAGGGCCATAAGTTCGGAGAGGAAAAAGACCGGGAGTTTGTGTGGATGTTCCCGATCCAAGGCCTGCGCAGTCTCAAACTGCAGGAAGCAGGAGGGGCAGGTGACCACAAGGGCATCGGCCTGGTCCTGGAGGACCGCCACCTTGTCCCGTGCCATTGAAAGCGAGAGGTCACGATCCGTCGCGAAAATCGGGAGGCCACAGCAGTGGGTTCGTTCCGGATAGTCTACAACCTCTGCCCCCAGAGCCTGGAGGATCTCATCCATCGCACGGGGGTTTAACGGGTCATCAAATTGGGCATATTCACTGGGCCGCGTCAGGTGACAGCCCGGATGCGGGGCAAGCCGGAGCCCCTGAAGGGGGCGGACAATGTGACGGGTCAAACGATCTGGCTCCTCATGATAGAGATCCACCAGCACTTGGAGGAAGTGCCGGACCTGGATGGGCTTTGGATAGGAGAGTCCAGAGGCCTGAAGGCGGGCTTCTACGCGCTGGGCTTTTTCTGGGGATTGTGCCAGGATCTTTGCGGCCGAGTTCAAGGTCTCAAAGCAGCCGTTACAGAGGGTCAAGAGCGGAGCGTCATTCTGGGAAGCGATCGCAAGGTTCCGGGCTGCAAGCGTGAGCCAGGTGTCTACGTTTGAGGAGCGGACCCAGACCGGATCCGGGCAACAAGTGAACCCTTGGGCTTCTTTCAATTGCCAGCCCAGTTTCTCGGCCACAAAGCGGGTGGCTGCCTCAAACCCCGGAAACCGCCGATCAATCAGACAGCCGGTATACAGGGTAAAGACCGGGTGTTCCATTTCAGCCATTTTGGACCTCCAGGACTTGTTGGAACGCAGGAGACTCGCCGTCCCCGGTTCCACTCAATCCCAATTGCTCCTTGACCTTACGGATCCGTCCGGTGAGGGGGTATACAAACCCTTGGGTGGTTACCGCGCGATATTCATCCAGAACCGATTTCGGGGCATACCCGTGTTCCATGGCGAGGTTCCGAAGGGTGACGATGACGTCCACGAAGTTCACGGTCTGGGGGCAGTGTTCTACGCACTCATAGCATGTGGTACAGAGCCACAATCCCGGATCTTCCAACAACTGTTCAACCCCCAGATAAGCCATTTCCAGGATCTTGCGGGGGTTAAACCGGTCGGGAACCCGATGGAAGACCGGACAATGGGCGCTGCACTTTCCACATTGGTAACAGAGGAAGAGGACTTCCTCTCCAAGGGCGTGACGGAGCGTTTTCCGGAACTCAGGATTGATTTTGAGCATGGGCTGAAACCTCCGCCTGTTTGGCGGCCTCCAAGCCAAGATCAAACGCCTGATCGTTCAATTCGACGAAGTCTTTTTTGACCGTGGTCTGGATCGCCTTCCGCATAGAATCTTCTGAAACAATCCCGGTCAGGGCCACCAGTGCACCGAGCATCACCACGTTCGCCACGATCCGTTTTCCGAGTTTTTCCTCGGCGATGCGAGTTGCCGGGATGGCATAACTCTGGATATCGGATCGTACAGGTTCGGGGGTCACCAGGTCGGCATCATAGATTAAGACGCCGCCAGGTTTGAGGGAGTCTATGTACTTGTGATAGGCCTCCTGAGACATGACGACGAGGATATCCGGCTCTCGGACCTTTGGGTAATCCACGGGCTTCGTGGCGTCGTCCGAGATGACGACCCCTGAGGCGCAAGCCCCACCTCGTGCCTCAGGACCGTAACTCTGGGTCATGGAGGCGCTTTTTCCGTCGTACAGGGAGACGGCCTTCCCGGTGATATACCCGGCCAGGACGATCCCCTGTCCACCAAAACCCGCGAATTGCACTTCCCTATGTCCCATGGTTCTCTCCCAGGACCTTGTCATAGAAGGCTCGAAGGGTCTCGATATAACTCGGTTTTTGGATATCTACGAACTTCCCCACAACGATCTTGCCCCGGAAACTGAGTTCTGCTTCCTTCGGATCAATGCCGTTTCGGATGACCGAATTCTCGCGGTAGAACTTCATCTCTTCCAGACCTTCGCCAATTTTGTTGGGACGGCCGAAGCCAATGGGGCACGGGGAAATCACTTCAATAAAGGAAAATCCGTCTTTCATCAGGGCCTCCTTGATGCTTTGACGGAGGTGATAGGTGTGAAGGACGGTCCAACGTGCCACATAGACCGCTCCGGCGGAGGCGGCGAGATAGACCAGGTTGAAGGGGTGCTCAAAATTGCCGTAAGGTGTGGTGGTCGTCTTGGCGCCTAAGGGTGTCGTGGGGCCGAACTGGCCGCCCGTCATGCCATAGTTGAAGTTGTTGATACAGATGATGGTCAGATCAATGTTCCGACGCGCGGCATGGATCAGGTGGTTTCCACCGATGGAGGCCAGATCTCCATCACCGGAAAAAACCACGACCTTCATATGCGGTTTCGCGAGTTTTAAGCCGGTCGCGAAGGGGATGGCACGGCCGTGGGTCGTGTGATAGGAGTCAAACCGGACATAACCTGCCACACGGCCAGAACATCCGATACCGGAGATGACGGCGATATCCTTGGGGTCTAAGTCCAGTTCTTCAACCGCATAGAGGAAGGAACTCATGGCGATCCCCAGCCCACATCCTGGACACCAGATGTGGGGGAATCGCTCCTCACGCAGGTACCGTTGTAAAGGATGGTGCGTTTTTACTTCGGTGACGGTTGACATATCGCCTCCAAGATTTCGTCGGGGGTGATGAGGTCGCCCCCGAGTTTGTTCACGCCGATCACGCAGTCCGGGCGATCTGTGAATCGTTCCACCTCTCTACGGATCTGTCCTTGGTTGATTTCTGCCACTACGAAGGTTTCCACGCGTTGAGCGAGTTCTTGGATTTTCTTTTCTGGGAAAGGCCAGACCGTGATCAAGCGAAGCAGGCCTGCCTTGACCCCCTGGGCGCGTGCATCTCGCACGGCCCGCAGGGCGGCTCGTGCCGTAATGCCATAGGCAATGACCACGATCTCCGCGTCATCCAATTCAACTTCCTCATATTCAATGATTTCGTCGGCGTGGCGGCGGATTTTGTCGATCAGGCGTCGGACGAGTTTCTCGTGGGCTTCCCCGGTGATGATGGGGTATCCACGTTCGTCGTGGGTCAATCCGGTCATGTGGACAAAATAGCCTTCTCCCGCGTTGGCCATGGGAGGCACAAGGGAGTCGTCTGCCTTGTAAGGGAGGTATTCGCCGGGCGGGGCCTGTGGAGGCTTGCGGTTCACGATGGTCAGTTCTTCCTCTGGGGGGATGACGAGTTTTTCGGTGAGGTGGCCCACGGCTTCATCGGCCAAAAGGACCACGGGGATCCGATATTGCTCCGAGGTATTGAAAGCCTTGACGGTCAGGTCAAACATCTCCTGGACCGAACTCGGAGCATAAGCCACGATCTCATAATCCCCATGGGATCCCCACCGAGCCTGCATGACATCCCCCTGGCCGACCAGGGTGGGAAGGCCTGTAGACGGAGCGCCTCGTTGGACGTTAACGACCACGCATGGCACCTCCATCATGAGGGCGAGTCCGAGGTTTTCCAGCATCAGGCTGAAGCCAGGGCCTGAAGTGGCGGTCATGGCTTTCACACCGCCACAGGACGCACCGATGATGGCGGCCATAGAGGCGAGTTCGTCTTCCATTTGGATGTAGACCCCGCCGACTTCGGGCATTCTTCGGGCCATCCGTTCAGCGATTTCCGTAGCAGGCGTGATGGGATATCCTGCGAAGAAGCGGCATCCAGCAGCGAGGGCGCCCTCTGCGCATGCTGCGTCTCCCAGGATGAAGTATTCCCCCGTGAGCACAGCGGGTCGTTTCATGCCCTGACCTCCACGATTTCTTTGGTGGCAACGATTGCGAAGTCTGGGCACACGCGCTGGCAGAACCCGCAACCGGTACATTTTTCGGGGTAGAGGACTTCTGGGGGATGATAGCCTTTGCGGTTCCGTTTGGGGCTGGTGGCGAGGACCCCTGCAGGACAAAATTCAATGCAATACCCGCATCCTTTACAGAGGTCCACATAAACTTCCACGTGTCCACGGATTTTGGGCACTTCTTGGAGATCCAGGGGTTGACGCCAGAAATTTGGACCCCCGACTCGGGCCCGGCCATCCGAACGGTCTTCCATCATCTTCCCCCTTTTTGAATTTAATTTAAATCGGATAGCCAGACCTGTCAAGCAGAGCAAACCTTCAGAGTCTACATTCCGGAACTTAAAAAGATCGGTTGAGTTGCAGAGTCAAATGGAAAAGGTTGAGTAATAGATAATGGTGAGCTTCATAATGTATGCTTCTAAGGTTTGTGGAGTTTATAAGAGCTCGGCCTACTCGTTTGGAACGGATTCTTCCTCCCCCTCATTCTCGTCCTGCATATACAATTGGTCCGGAAGGGTGTCGGTAGGTGTGAGGTCTTCAGGTAAAACCTCCAGAGATTCCTCTTGTGGAGTGGCCCGTTGATAGGGTGCCGAGGGGTGGGCCACCAACCCACCGTAATAACCGGCTACGGAGACAGCAATCACAGATACCCAAAGGAAGAGTCCAGTGAGCCATCGGAACCATTCTTTCCATCCTTCCAGGATGGAAAACAACGCCGTGATCAGCAAAAGAGCCATGGTCAAGGTACCTAGGGTCTCGTGAGTTTCCAAGATGCTCTCAAGGACCCGTTCTTCCGCGGCTTCCTCTTGGTAATTCCCCGTGAAATACGCAAGGACTGCGGAGATCCCTGCCAGTATCAGGACTACCCGGAGTGCATAACGGTAATCATCTCGTCGGAAAGAGAGGAGCCACAGCAAG
>CAYQZW010000048.1:0-13127 GCA_964422065.1 uncultured bacterium
ACACAGACTTTTAAAGAACACATCACATACCTCACCCTCCCCCCAACAGAGCACGCAATCCAGGAGGTACGGCCATATACACGAGTCCAACCTTCGCATCTGACGTTCGTTGCACAACTCCTCCCCTATAATTTAGCCGCGGAGAAAGGAGGTACACTATGAGAATCCTGATTTTCGGCACCTATGTTTTGCCCATCAGTCGCCCACCGATAGAGCACGGGGGGGTTTTGATTGAGGACGGACTGATCCAAAAAGTCGGACCCCGCCAGGAACTGGAACCGGAAGATGCCGACCTTGTGATTGACGGGAACCTCATCGTGATGCCTGGCCTCATCAATACCCACACACACGCTGCAATGGTTGGATTCCGCGGGTTGGCAGATGATTTGCCCCTTATGGAATGGCTTGAAAATCACATCTGGCCCATGGAAAAGGCGATGGTCACTCCGCAGTTCGTCCGATACGGGCTGAAACTGGCCATGATGGAGATGATCCGCGGGGGGGTGACGACGTTTGCGGACATGTACTTTTTCCAGAAAGACGCCGCACAAATCGTTGATCAGGTAGGCATGCGGGCTGTGTTGGCCGAAGGGGTGATTGACTTCCCAACCCCGTCAAACCCCGATCCAGAAAGCCAACTGGCATATATTGAGTCGTTCATCCAGGAATGGCTGAACCATCCGCTCATCACCCCTGCGGTGGGCCCTCATGCCCCGTATTCCACGTCACCCGATGTCTACCGCCGGGCACATCACCTCTCTGAGCGATACGGTGTTCCTCTTCTGACGCATGTGGCGGAGACCCGTGCGGAGATCCAGCAAATTCAGGAACGGTACAGCAAAACCCCGATCGAGCACCTGGAGGCCATCGGGGTCTTAGATGAGCGCACCGTGGCTGCCCATATGGTCTGGGTGCAGCCTTCAGATATGGAGATTGTGGAGCGACACCGGGTTGGAATTGCGCACTGCCCGGAAAGCAACCTAAAACTCGGCTCGGGCATCGCTCCGATCCCGGCCTATCTGGAACGGGGACTCAAAGTTGGGCTCGCGACCGATGGCGCCACGTCCAACAATGACCTGGACATGTTTGGAGAGATGCGCACGGCGGCACTCCTGCACAAAGGACACACCCAAGATCCCACCGTTGCCCCCGCAGACCAAATCCTCTGGATGGCCACTCTGGGAGGTGCCCAAGTCCTGGGCCTCGCAGATCGTGTGGGATCTATGGACGTGGGGAAGGAGGCAGATGTGATCACCTTGGATCTGGACACCCCACACCTCACGCCTATCTACAATCCCGTTTCCCACGTAGTCTATGCGGCGAAGGCATCGGATGTGCGGGATGTCTTCGTCCGTGGAAACCCGCTTATGCTGGATGGAGAATTTCAGACCCTGGACCCGGAGGAGGTCTTGGAGACCTTCCGCAGGGAGGTGGAGGCCCCCATCCGAGCAAAACTCCCCAAAAGTACCTCTTAACCCCGGAACCGAATCAAGACCACATCCCGATCCTGGACGGTGTGGTCCTTGCCCACGACCCGGACTTTCCCCTGATCGCGGGCTCCCTTCCAGGATCCTGCCTGCAGAAGGTCATCCAGGGAAACCAACTCCGCCTTGATGAATCCTTCAGCCAGGTCTTTGTGGATGGCTGCAGCCGCTTCCACGGCTGTAGCCCCTTCGGGCAGGAACCAGGCCCGAGCCTCCCGCTCATTGGCCGTATAAAAGACGATCATGCGGAGCGCCTTTTTCACCAACGGCAAGAACATTGGCCAAGGGTCCCCTTGAAAGCCGTAGGCCTGCCGGATCTCCTGGCGCTCTTGGGGGTCTTCAATATCCAGCAACTCCGTTTCCAGGGCGAGATTCATAGGCAATCCAGGCAGCCCCCGATCCTCCAGTCTCTGGAGGAGTGCGTCATGGTTGCCGCGCTCCTCCAGATTCAAAATCCAGATCCGGGGCAACAGCGTGACAAAGCCGAACCCCTTCAGAAGTTTAAGGTCTGTGCTCCCGAGGTCGAGACTGGACAGGGGGCGATCTGCAGCGAGGGTTTCAATACACCGATCCAAGAGATCCCCCAGTCGCGGATCGCGTTTCCCGGCCTGAATTTCTTTGGTCAGCCGTTTTCGGATCCGTTCGGCGGACTCCAAATCCGTCAGGATCATCCGCAGATCTAAGGTCTCGAAGTCCTCCTGCGGGTCACGGTTCACGCCAGTAATGACATGAATGAAAAGGTCAAAGCCCTGGAGGTTGGAGAAGATGAGCCCTGCTTTGTCCTCGTTCCACAATTTTCCAAAGCCTTCAAAGTCATAGACTTCGAGGGTAGGCAACCCGACTTTTGCGGAACCCGTGACCTGTTGAAGGTCATACACAGCGGGGTCCTGGAGATGCCACTCCCCAACCCCAGCAAACATGCCCTGTCCATGTCGGGGTTCTGCATGGGTCAAAAGCCGAAAGAGTGTGGTTTTCCCCGAAAAACGGGTTCCAAGGATTGCGGCTTTCATGAGATTCTGCCTCCTTGGCTCAACGGCAAACGAATTTCAAACACGGTTTCCAAATAAGGTTCGCTGTGGAGAAGCCGGATTTTCCCCTTATGGATCTCCTCTACAATGCGGCGAACCAGCAATAAGCCCACCCCCCAACCACGCTCCTTAGTAGAAAACGAACGTTTAAACAGATGCTTCATCTTGTCTTTAGGGATGCCTCGGCCGTTGTCTGAAACGCGGAGCACGGCCTCGTCTTCATCCACAAACAGTGTCAGGACAATCCGAGGGTTCCGTTGATTTCTCGCTTCATAGGCATTTTTCAACAGGTTCTCTAAGGCCCATGAGAAGAGTTCTGGATCGCCCCATGCCCTTGGACGAGCCCGAAGGTCTAAATGGACGGAAATGCCTTGAAGGAACCGGCCTCTTAAGTCCGTCACCGTCTCCTCCACAACCTGGGCCAGGTCTATAGATTGCAATTTCTCCGTGCCCCCGATTTTAGAGAATCGGCGGAGGATGGAAGACAGGCGGCGGAGGTCCTGCTCCATCCTTTGGAGAACCTCTGGATCCGCTTGCCCTTGGCGGAGCAGTTCCACCCAGCCCCAGAGGGAGGAGACCGGTACCCCCATCTGGTGAGCCAGGCCCTTGGCAAAACTCGCCCAGAAGTCTTTCATGGTGTAGTCCTGAACGGAACGGGCAGCCCAGATCAGCCCCAAGAAGGCCAAGGCCCCGACCACCAACAACGCGAAGGGCAAGATCTGAAGGAATGGCACAAGTGGAGGGAGCCCGTAATACAGGTAGCCCACTACGGTATCCCCGGTCTTGATGGCGATCGGTTCGTGGAGCCTCTTTAACCGACCGATGGTCTTCAGAATCTTTAGAAAATCAGGATCGTCCTTCAACTGGTCAGGCCGGTTTAACTGCTCTGAGGTAAACTTGGAGGGAGGAACACCGATCCGGTGCCAGGCACGAGGGATCCCCAGTTCGTCAGTCACTACGATGGGGAAATCCACGTCCTTGAGAACGGTCTGTATGGTCTTGCCGACCTGGGGGCGCTCCAGGGAGGGAACCAGGAGTTCGGAGATCAGTAAGGCGATCATATGGGACGTTCGGTTCACTTCTCGCTCGACGTTCAAGAGCAGTGCACGGGTGACCAAAATAGAGGCAATCGTGAGGAGGGCCAAGAACAGAAGGACATAGGGGATCAGTTTGGACCGCATGGCTATGAGGCGTTGTGAGACTCAGCAAACTGCTGAGCATACAGGGTTTGATACAGGGGGCAGGACCGAAGGAGTTCCTCGTGTTTGCCGACACAGACCACGCGCCCCTGATCCAGCACGACGATCCGATCCGCGTGAAGGACGGTCTGGAGACGATGGGCAATGATCACTGCGGTTTTGCCTTTGAGGAGATCCCAGAGGACCTGGTGAATCAAAGCCTCAGTTCGGCTATCCAAGGCCGAAGTGACCTCATCCAGGATGATGAGATCCGGCTCTCGCAGGATAGCACGGGCCAACGCAATGCGTTGTTTTTCGCCTCCGGAGAGGGCGTTGGCGCGTTCACCCAGGTCGGTTTCCATCCCGTCCGGGAGTTTCTGGATGAACTCATCAGCGCGAGCAATGGCCGCCGCTTGTTCCACAGAGTCCGGAGAAGCATCCGGCTTGGCGTAAGCGATGTTCTCATAAACGGTCCCAGAGAAGAGCAACGTTTCCTGGGGAACAAATGCGACTCTCTGCCTGTAACTCCGTAAGTCATACTCAAAGAGATCTACGCCATCCACGAGAATTTGGCCTTGGGTCGGCCGATAGAACCCCAACAGAAGGTCCGCAATGGTCGTCTTCCCGGACCCTGAGGGGCCGACCAAGGCCACCACTTCACCCTTCCGAATCGTAAAAGAGACATCGCACAAGGCAGGGGTTTGCGGCGTGTAGGAAAAGGAGACATGATCAAAGACAATTTCGTGCTGGATCCCGGAGAACGGGCGTGTCCCTGAGGATTCCGGTTCCGCTGTAGCCAAAAGATCAAAAACGCGGCGCCCCGCGCCTAACCCTTGCTGCAGAGCAGTGTTCCCACTGGAGATCCGTTTCAAGGGGGACATGAGGGAGAGTGCACTGGCCAAGAAGACCAAGAATCGGTCTGGACTCAGGGCATGGGTGACAAAGATGAGGTGTCCCCCATAAAGAAGGATCACAGCTGCCGCAACGGCAGAAAGAAACTCCGTAAGGGGCGCAGCCAGGACACTGACGTAGGCCCGGCGGAGCACTGCACGATAGAACCGGGAGGTCAGGCTTCGGAACCGGCTCACCTCTTGGGGCTCCATTGCAAAGCCTTTGACCACTTTGACGCCCTCTAAGGTCTCCGCGAGGTGCTTGCCGATGTGCGCCATGCGGTGTTGGACCCGGATCGAGCGTTTCCGAATTTTCCGCCCGATGACCGCAATGAGAAACGAGAAGGTGGGGACCACCAGCAGTGCAAAAAGGGTCAGACGCCAACTCGCGATCAACGCAATGGCCAAATAGGCCAAGCCGTTGAAGCCTTCACGGAGCATCACAAAGAGGCCGTGGGTGATCGCACCCTTGATTTGGTTGACGTCACTCAAAAAACGCGAAAGCCATTCCCCGGTGGACCGTGCCTCGATCTGCGCCAAGGGCATGTTCAAGACCTTCTCGTAAAGGGTGTCCCGAAGATCCTTGACGATGGTCTCTTCCAAAGTCACCGAGGTGAGGCGCTGGAGGTAGGTCACCAGAAACTTCAAGAAAAACAGAATCACAATGGCCACAGCGAGCCGTTGGACCGCGATCATAGGAGGGATCCCGGAGACCCATTCCACCAACAACCGCCAGGGCCCCTGGAGGCTCTGTTTCGGGAGGTTCAAAAGCGTTGGCCCCTCAAAAAGGACCTTTAAAATGGGGGAGAGAAAGGCCAAGGAGAGGCCGTTCAGGAAGGAAGCAATCACCATCAACAACAGGGTGAGACCTGTCCGGAGTTTATGGCGCTTTAAGAGCTGAAGGAGTGGAGCGATCATCCCGATAGAAGGCCTTCTAAGACTTGATCCAGGTCTTGATCGTGGGGCCAGAGGGCGATGGGGGTCTCCGTATGGATCGCAGGGGGTCGTTTGATCAGACAGGGTACACCCATCATCATCGCCATCGGCAAAAAGAAGGACTCGTCCCCAATATAAAGATCAGACAGTGAGAGCACGGCCAGTTGTTCCAAGGGGTCCATCCGGGAGATATCGATCCCACGATCGCCATGGGTAGAGACATACGTCGCGCGGATAATGGCCTTCTCGATCTGAGACGCCTCCTCGTCGGTGATTGGAGTGTCTAAAAAGATCAGCCGTTTTTCACGCGTATGTCCCTTGTACACAAGGTGATCCCACACCCGGCGGCGGGTCTCATGGGGCGGCTCCGGCTCGATTTCCTTGAGATCGATAGAAAAGATCCGACATAGGGCAAGGTAGGGCTCCACCTGTGAAAAATCCACCGCCACAATGAGGTTGTAGTAGGGATAACTCTCCGGATCGAAGGACACCCGATAGAGGGCAGACACATATTCTGGGAGTTCTCGGTAAGGAGACGGGGGTGGGGAGAAGTCAAAAAGAATATCCACGGACTCGAGTGCTCTGGGGTCTTCGATATACTCCGCCTGAAGGTCATAAATCTCAAACCAGTCGGAGAGGATTTCCGTGCCCCAGATCCATTTTTCACCTTGAAAGTAGTCCAGGATCGAGATCAGGGTCCGCAGGGCAACCGCGGTCCAGAAGGGGCTCTCGGGCAATACCACCAGGATGTTACTTTCTCGGGGAAGAGAGGAACAAAAGCGGACGGTCGTGGAATGGAAGCCCTTTCCTCGGATGCGATCGACGACACGGCGCCACCAAGGTTTCCGAAAGATCATGGCCGATCCCCAAAGGCTTGTCGGATCAACGGGACGAGGGCTTGAACGACAGCGGGAGTTCCAGCGATGATATTCCCGGTTTGAAGGTATGCGGTGCCACCTTGGAAGTCGTGGACCTGTCCCCCGGCCTCCTGGATCAGCAAGACTCCGGCCGCAATATCCCAGAGAGAAAGCCCGAATTCAAAGAAGCCATCAAACACACCCATTGCCGTATAGGCCAAATCCAAGGCCGCGGAGCCTGCACGCCGGACTCCAGAGGCCCGAAGAAAGATCTCACGGAAGGCCACGAGATACGCCGGTAAACGATCTTTACTGCGAAACGGAAACCCTGTAGCGATCAACGTTCCCCGCAAGGAAGTTGCAGAGGACACATGGATTCTCTCCCCATTCCGATAGGCGCCACCGCCGAGATAACCGAAAAAAAGGTCCTCACGGACCGGATCCAGGACCACCCCCACGACAGGTTGTCCATCCTGCAATAACGCGATGGAAACCGCAAAAAAAGGAAAGCCATGGATATAGTTTTTGGTCCCGTCCAAAGGGTCCACAACCCAGACCCTATGACTTTGCTCCTTTGAGCCCCCGGTCTCCTCTCCTAAGAAACCGATGTCTGGGGTCTCGTGACGTAAGAACTCGTGGATCACCGATTCTGATTCGAGGTCCACAGAAGTGACGAAATCGTTCAGGGCCTTTTCGTGGATTTCATGAGGCCGGATATGGCCAAAGTGATCAACCAAGACCTTCCCGCCCCGTTTTGCAGCCTCAACAGCAAGGGAGCAAAGGTGGGCCAACTCTTGAAGATTAAGTTTCAGTTCCATCATCCTCCGGGGTGGCTCCTATTGACCGGTTTGGCCTTCTCAATTAATATTTTAAGTGAACACGGCGGCGTAGCCAAGTGGACTAAGGCGGCGGATTGCAAATCCGCTATTCCCCGGTTCGAATCCGGGCGTCGCCTTTTCTTTTTGCCGGGGTGGCGGAAGCGGCAGACGCAGGGGACTTAAAATCCCCTGGGGTATTCCCCGTGCGGGTTCAAGTCCCGCCCCCGGCATCCTCAAACGCATGGGGAACCCCTCCCTCTACGAGATGTATCTGGATCGCATGGCCGAAGAAGGCCCTATCCCTTTGGAAGCGTTTCTTGACCGCGTCCTAAGCGGAGAATTCGGCTCATTTTCTAAAACTGAAATCCTGATGTTCCTCGACGAAATGGAACAACAGACCCTGGCCTCGATGATGACGTTCTCCGAGGCTCGGGGCATCCCTGAGGAACAATTGCTCCACGCCATGGAAGAAGAACGAAAAAAGTTCTCAAAACTCAAAGAAAGGATCCAAGAATGAAGGCTTTGATCATCCACGGTGGTGCAGGACGGTGGCAAGGAGCCTCACTGGAAGACCTCAAACAGGGGCTCCTCAATGCCGTGATGAGCGGATACCGTGCACTCCAAGAAGGCCGGTCGGCAATTGACGCCTGTCTCGCAGCCGTCATGAGCATGGAAGACAACCCCCTGTTTAACGCAGGCACAGGCTCTGTCTTAACTCTGGACGGCCGATGCGAGATGGACGCGTCCATCATGCGCGGCACCAATCTGGAAATGGGTGCGGTCGCCGGCGTAGAACGGATCAAAAACCCGATCCTCCTGGCCTACAAGGTGATGACCGAAACGGACCACGTCCTGTTGATCGGCGACGGCGCGGAAAAATTCGCCCGCACGCTCGGTTTCCCGGAATACAACCCCATCACAGAACGGCGAAAGGAACAGTGGCGGAAACTCCGCGAGAAACTCCTGCAGGGCGAAACCCGCCATTACCAGAAGATCCAGAAACTCATCCAAGAACATCCAGAACTCCTAAAAGGCACGGTCGGTTGCGTAGCGTTGGATGACCAGGGTGAAATCGTTGCCGGCACGTCCACCGGCGGTACATTCCTCAAACTCTTTGGGCGGGTGGGGGATACCCCGATCCCGGGTGCAGGCACTTATGCCACCCCCACTGCGGGCGCATCCGCAACAGGTATCGGCGAAGGCATCATGCGGGTCCTGCTGTCCAAACTCGTCACCGACCTCATCGGCACCGGGATCTCCCCCCAGAAGGCGTGTGAGGCCGGCATTGACTTCTTGGATCAAAAGGTCGGCCTGGAGGCCGGGGTCATCGCATTGAACCACCAAGGGGAATTCGGGATGGCCCACAACTCCCCACATATGCCTGTGGCGGTTATGAAAGAAGACCTCGACGAACCTCTGCTCCTGGGACTGCCAGAATCCTAACCCTCACCCATCTCCCATCGACCGGGCTGCGCATCGGTACCTGAGGGACGTGTTTTGTCTTATCCGGGGATAGGATAGACTTTGCCCCCTCTTTCCCGTATCTTTCCAGGCAGAGGTTGTCGAACCCGAAGGAGGTGTTTTTATGAAGTGGTCCTATCGAATGCTTTGGAGCCTTGGGCTCGCCTCTACCCTCCTGGCCGTGAAACCTTTTGGCCCTCAAGACCCCTACCGTGATCTGCGTACGAAAGCTCATCCCATTCAACCCCGGATGACCTGGATTGACAACGGGGCTCGAACACCCAAAGGGCAATGGCTGACGCGTGCCAGTTGGATGCGGGTCCGTACCCCGGCCCGATGGTCCAGGCTGCCCGCTCTTTTCTCCAGGCCCAAGGGGCTGTTTTCGGAGTCACCCCTAAGGTCCTTCAAGACCTCAAGGTGATGAAGACGATCCAGACCAAGGCCACGGAGCATGTCCGATTCCGACAAACGGTCCACGGAATTCCGGTCTTTGGTGGCGAGATTGTGGTCTCCCGCCGGAACTCCGACCAGCGGATCACGTTCGTCTCGTCGAGGATCTATCCCGTCCGAGTTCCGGACCTCACGCCACGAATTTCAGCGGATCAGGCATACCAGCGGGCGCTTCAGGTTCTGCCCATCCGTCGGATCCTGGCTGAACTCCCACCAGAACTCATGATTTACCCCAAGGGCCAGGGAATGTTGGTTTGGCGAGTCCAGATCCCTTCGGATGATCCGGTCGGGGATTGGGAGTTCATCATTAATGCGTGGACGGGCGACATTGTCTTCGTCCGGGATCAGGCCAAATATGTCGACGGTCAGGGTCTGGTTTTTTATCCTGATCCCTTGACCACCTCTCATCACTATTACAACGATTCGCCAGATTGGGCGGATAACAACGACCAAGACAACGATTCTCTGAACAGCCAACGGTTTTTGGTGACCCTCCGGGACCTGACGGACACAGGGTCCGGGTATTCCCTCGACGGTCCTTTTGTCAACCTCCAGGATATTGAAGACCCCGCAGATACCTTCCCCATCCTGCCAGACCCCAATGGCTTCCAATACACACGATCCCAACAAGAGTTTGAGGACGTCATGGTGTACTTCCATATTGACAACATCCAGCGGTACTTCCAGGACTCCCTGGGCATCTTCTTCGCAAACAATGAATCCCAGGACTGCGACCCTCACGGGCTTAACGGACAGGACAACTCCCACTATTCACCCTCTCTGGACTACATTGCCTGGGGTGAGGGCGGCGTGGATGACGATGAAGACGCTGATGTCATTATCCACGAATACGGGCACGCCATTCAGGACGATATCGTGCCGGGTTGGGGCCTCTCACACGAGGCTGATGCCATGGGAGAAGGATTCGGCGACTACCTGGCGGTGACGTATGGCATGGCTATCGACACCTTCCGATGGGCAGATGTGTTTACTTGGGATGGTCACAACCCGTTTTGGCCGGGTCGATCTGCCAATATGGACTCCTATCACTACCCGGAAGACGCCTCTCGGCCAATCCACGACGCCGGCCAACTGTGGTCCAGTGCACTCCTGGATGTGTTCTGGGGGTTTGTCCAGGACCTCGGAATGACCATCGCTCAAGCGAGAAAAGTCATTGATGACCTGGTCGTGACCCACCATACCTACCTCACGGCCTCCGCCACCATGCCCGAAGCGGCCAATGCAATCATCCAAACGGATATCGATCTCTATCAGGGGGCCCACTTAGGAGTCATCCTCCCCATCTTTGATGCCCGTGGATTTATTGACCTTTCGGACTATGTGCCCCAGATTCAGCACGATCCCCTTCATGATACCGAAGACCTTAGCGGTCCTTACCTCGTGCTTGCTCGTGTGACTCCCGCCAATGCGCCGTTAGACTCTGTCATTCTTTACACCTGGAATAGTGTGAATCCCGCGGATACGCAGGCCCTTGTGATGAACCCTGTGGGAGGGGATACCTTCGCCACCCAGATCCCGGGTCCTGGAACGATTGCAGATGTCTTTTATTACATCTACGCCGTGGACACCTCCGGGGCATGGTCTACTGATCCACCGAGTGCCCCACAGACCGTTCATCAGTTCCATGTCGGACCCGATTCCGTTCCCCCTGTGATCACCCACACGCCCATTCCTACGGAGTTTTCCATCACTCGATGGCCTGCCACGGTGGAGGCTCAGGTCACGGACAACCTGGGTGTGGACTCCGTGTGGGTCGAGTGGCGCTATAACGGCGCTCCACAGCCACCGTTCCCCTTGCTTCCACAAGGCGGAGACGACTACGCTACCTCATTCCCCCTCCCCACGGTCAATTTAGGCGATACCATCGCGTATCAGATCTGGGCAGTGGACCTGGCTTCGGCCTCTAATCTCACGTCATGGCCAGCAGCCGACTCTTTCCATACGTTCACTATCGTCCAAACCCTGGGAGTAGTCCTGGTGATCAACGACGATACGGGTGATCGTACAGATGCCGATAAAGGCGGCTTTGTGATCCGTCAATTCAATCCAGGAGAGACAGCGGATTCCATCGCCTCCTGGCTGAGTCAACTGGGGTATAATGTCACCCTGGAGGATGCTGCGACCACAGACCCCAGCACCTGGTCCTCCTACGACTTTATCGTTTGGAGTTCTGGGGAGGACATTACCACTGTAGGGCAACAAACGGCCTCTGGCGGTCCTCCGTATGCAGACCAGCGACGACAGGAACTCTTGGCCTATCTCGACGCCGGCGGAAAGGTCTTCTTTGAAGGCGGCGAACTGGGCTGGGATGCCCAATCCTCTTCCGGCGATCTTAACTTTGCTCAACATGCGCTCCATATCAATGATTGGGACTCTGACAATCCCATGGATATGCAACTGATCCAACCTACGCACCCCTTAGCCACCACCCCGAACGCCTTGCCCATGCTCATCCCTCGGAACGATGTGAGTTCCACTTTCGGCGATGGCGACGCGCTGACAATCGAGCCAGACGCGACCTTGGTCTTTCAGTCCAGCCAGTATCCTGGCGACGCAGGCATTCTGGTTTCCAATGATGGACAGGTCGTCTTCACGGCCTTTAACTTCCTGTCCATTATAGATTGGACCGTGGCCCGCAACCTCTTGGAAAACATCGCGGAGTACCTGATGACTACCACACAGGCAGAGGAGACCTCCCGTTCATCTCATCCCATCCTCACACTGCGTCCTATCCCCGAGGGAGTTCAACTCACTTATTCAGTGGCGCTTTCGACACCGATTTTGCTCCAACTCTATGACCTCACAGGACGCAAGATCTGGCAAAGACGGGTGACTCCACAAACCCGACAGGGATCGCTTCAATTCCCACTTTCCTTGCCGCATGGGGTGTACTTCTACCGGATCCAGGCCGGCGAGCAACGTCACAACGGGAAACTCCTCTGGCTCTACTAAGGGAGCCAGATCACTCTACAGGATCGCCGAGGGCCAGAAGGCATAGGCGGATAAGGACCTGGCACGCGTGGGATTCGGCCTCAGAAGCGGGGCTGGGTTGGCCTGAATTGCTTTCTGAAAGTATTCGGTTAAACTGACCCGCCGTTTTCGTAGCAGCAGAAGGAAGCCGGAATAAGGCCCACTTTGAGGCGTTGAGGGGAGGAAGGGGAAACCTGTATGATTTGGGAACTTGGATCCCCCTCAGTCGCAACAAGAAAGGAGGAACACAATGGCCGAACGACAGGATCTTCAGGATATTCTACAAGTTCTCAAGAAGAACAAAACGATGGTCCTTTCCACGGCCGGGGAAGGCCTGTGGTCCTCGAGGGTCTACTTCGCCTCGCGGGGCTTAGAGATCTATGCAATCATTGAGCAGTCGAAGAACTTCCAGAATCTTCAAAAGAACCGCAAGGTCTTTTTCGTGATTGATCGCGGAGTGCCTGACCTCTTTATCCAAGGTGAAGGGGAGGTCGAAGTCCTCGGATCTCCTGCGGATCGGTTGGAAGAACGGGCATTACTTTTCCAGAAGAACATCGAACTGATTCCCTTTGTCAAGAAGATCCCTAACACGGTGGTCATCCGGATCCGGCCGACCCGGATTTTCCTGTCGGACTTCCGGACGGTGTTTAAGCCCCGACGTGAGGTCGTGATCACGGACGAAACTCTGGCCCTTGCTCGGAAACTGGATCGTGGGATCTCGAAGGCCGCCGCGTACTTCAAAGCCACCCGCCCCTTCGCGTTTACCGCAACTTTGGTCTCTGTGGTGATCGGAGCGCTTTTGGCTCCCACCATCCATTGGGGGCTCCTGGCCCTGACCTTCCTGGGGGTCTTGTTCATCCACGCCGGTGTGAACGCCCTCAATGACCTCATGGACTACAAGTATGGCGTTGACGACTGGCTGGTCCTGGGGGCTTCTCGTACCTTGCAGGACCGTCTTCTGACCCCGAAAGAGCAGACCCGTCTGATCGTTACCCTCCTCGGTTTGGGTACGCTCATCGGCATCGTTTTTGCAT
>CAYQZW010000049.1:0-13056 GCA_964422065.1 uncultured bacterium
ACGTACCCCGTCGGTACGTCGCACGGATAACCCGCACTTGGAGTTCTTTGTCCATACCCTCGCTCCTGGATGTTTTTGGTTGGACGGCACTTAAAATCCTCCAAGTAGTTTACCGAAGCCGTGTATACAGGTCAATGCGTGAACCATCCGCTCGGTACACCCGAAATAGGGAGAGGAATACTATTGTTCCTTCAACTGTTCATACGCGAGTTTGGCGAGGCCACCGGCGATGTGTTCTTTTAACGCGGAACCTTCGGCGGTAAGTTCACCCTGGATCCTCTGAAGGACCTTCTCCGGGTCCGCCCGCCGGATCAGCCGCACAGAGTTCCGACCAATCCCCAAAAACTGCGCGATCTCGTCTTCGGTTTTGTGCATTTCCTCGCTCAGGACCACGGTGTACGCGGCACTCATCAGGCTCGGTAGCCAGGTCAGGTTCCGAAATTCAATGAGTTTCCTTGGACCCCCAAGGATCTCCAGGGCTTTCAAGAAGACCTCCAGGGCCCGCTGGTCTACATCCACGGATTGGATCTCTTCGGGCTTGATTTCCACCATGGCTCACCTCCCCTGTTTGGACTGGATGTATTGTGCAAGGGGTGGCCCAACGACCACCAGCCCCGACTCCGTGATCTCCATGAGGTGTGTGGACGTGTCATGGCCACACATCCGGCATCCATCAATGCGCAAGAGATGGATCCGCTCCCCGATCGGAACCCCGTAAAGTTTGGACTCATAGGCGGACATCACGTTCTTTTTTGCCAGCACAATGGAGCAGTCCACGATATGGGAAACGGCATAGCCCCCGGCGGCTTCTGCAGAAAGTTCCTCGTGTCCACTCCTTTTCTGAGAGACAAAGAGCGCGGTTTGATGCCACTTTTTCATAAAGTTGTAGAGCCGACGAACGATTGTGCGGGCCATCATCTCCTTGGCTTCATAGAGGCCCGTAACCGAATCAATGACCGTATTTTTCGCGTGGTACGTTGAGATGGCATAGGCCAAAGTGTTCAGCAACGTGGCCAGGTCGTCCCGAAGCACCGCATGGCTTGCGGCGTCCACCAAAACGATCCGCTCTTCAATGGCTTCATAGGAGACCCCCATCGCGTTTGCACGCACCTTGAGGGCCGCCGCAACGAAGGGCGCAGGGGTTTCCACGGTCACGAAAATCGTCGTGTTCCCTTGTCGGGCCTGTTCGATCGCGAACTGCTCTGCCATCAGAGATTTGCCTGTGTCGGAAACACCCGTCAGATGTACAACCGCATAGCGTGGATAGCCCCCCAAGGTTTTCTTTTTCGGCTTCCCGCGCTTGGACAATGTGGTGACGAAGAAGAGACTGTCCAGGCCGGGCACCCCCGTGGAGACCCCCTCCAACAATGGAGCCCGTGCCCCCACTTCTTTTAGAGTTTCCACGGCATTCACAAAAGGCCCCTGATCCGCAGAGGCACTGCGCGTTGCAATTGTTCCGTGTGTCTCGAGGGTGTTTTTTTTCATGGAATTCCCCTCCACTTGGGAAGATGTGCCTACTAAAACCTCTTCCGAGCCCTTTTTATAAAAATATCGCAGACCTCAATGATTTTGTCAACCCTTTGTCTGCCAAGGAGTTAGAAAATGAATGGGGTTGAAGGGAACATACAAGATGTGCTGTAAGTCCTCTAAAGCGTTGTCCAGGGATCGATGGGGCGTGTTCGGGAGTATCCCAGCAGAAAGACTACACTCCCACCAATTACGCACAGGAGGAGCACAGTGATCAATGTACCGGGGACTGGACCGATCTCAAAGTAGACGCCGGGCCAACGTGCAACATTTCGGGTGATCCAGAGGATGACCCGTGCGATGCCCTCGGTCAGTGCCCAGAAGGGCATCGCTAAGAGGGATGAGATAGGAGCAATCAGCAATGCCAGGAAGGTCTCAGCCAAGAGGAGCCATGTCAACGTGATTAAGGGGACGTTGAGGAGGGGAGCGGCAAGGGAGAGCCCGTGGAATGCCTGGAGCAACAACGGAGCGACAAAGGCTTGGGCAACGACTGAGACCAAGAACGCACTCACCATTCCGTGGAGGAAGCGGGACCGGAATCGAGGGAAGACAGGGACCCACAGAAGGATGCCCAAGGTCGCGAGGTAGGACAGTTGGAACCCCAGACTCCACCGCCAAAACGGGAACAGGAAGAGGGAGATCAACCCAGCAACGCCCAGGGCATTTAGGGGCACCCTTGGCCGTTCTGCCAAGAAGGCCAAAACAAAGGTCGTCACAAAAAGCACGCCGCGCACCAAAGACGGACGCGGCCCGATCAGACCGAGATACCCCAGAAGCCCCAAGACCCCCAAGATCCACCTCAGTCGATAGGGGAACCGTAGGATCTGAAAGAAAAGCAACAACAGGGAGAACACCAGGCCTACATGGAGACCGGAGAGGGCAAGGAGGTGGAAAGTTCCCGTGCGGCGGAACGCCTCTTGGATGTCTGATCCCAAACGGGTCCGATCCCCCAGGATCAGGGCCCGGACCAGTGCCTGGGCAGAGGGGTCTTGGATCTGGGTTTGGACCTGGTGCTCGATCGCCTGGCGGAGTCGGGCCAGCGCGTGTGTTGGGGGTTCCAGCTTGACTCGCATGGTAGGGATCAACATGGCAGCAGCCCCTTCCCCTCGAAGATAGGCGCGCCAATCCAAAAAGCCGGTATCCGGGGGAATGACAATCCGACCCTTGAACGTCATTCGGGTCCCCCACGGCACCCGAAGCACCGGTAAAACACCCAGCCGTCCTGTTACAGGAATCCATTGATCCTGGGCTTCGAGCCTTTCGACTTCTGCGACATGGGTTCCCAAGACTTTGACCTGAACCCCTCCGGTCCATCCTACAAAACGAGTGATATCGTCAGGTGTGGGCCAGGCGTGGACCCAGAAGTGAAAGTTTCCGATGGGGATCATGAGAAGCCAGGCCAGGGCGTTGCGGTGCCAGAGCGCCCATGCCCCGATCCCGGTGATGATCAGGAGCGCCCAACCCGGCCAGGAGGGTCCACCCAGGAGCAGACCGAGCAGTGCGACCAGCGCCGGCGCTTTACGCAGCAAGGCGTTGGATGATCTCTTGGGCCTTTTCTCGGGCCCAACGATCAGCAGCCCAAAGGGCCTCTAAACCGTTACCCATGATGCCCTCCCGCTGTCGTGCCTCAAGGACAGACTCCACAACCTCGGGGATCTCAAGAAATCCAATTTTTTCCTCCAGGAACGCATAGACGGCTTCTTCGTTGGCGGCGTTAAGCACACAAGGCGCGCTGTCTCCCTCCTCCAAAGCCCGATAGGCCAGGGCCAAAAGCTGGAACTTCTCCAGATCCGGAGCCTCAAAGGTCAAACGCCCCAATTCTGGAAGATTGAGGGGACGGATCTCCGTCGGCCAACGGTCTGGATAGGTCAACGCATACTGGATCGGAATTCGCATGTCCGGATACCCTAAGTGTGCCAAGGCCGAAGAGTCCTTGAGGTAAACCAAGGCGTGGACAATGGACTGGGGGTGAATCACCACGCGGATTTGGTCTGGCGAAAGATCAAATAGAAAATGCGCCTCGATAACCTCTAACCCTTTGTTCATGAGTGTTGCGGAATCGATTGTGATCTTTTTGCCCATCCGCCAGGTAGGGTGGCGGAGGGCCTGGGCGGGCGTCACGGTCCGTAAGACCTCAAGCGGCGTCTCACGGAACGGACCCCCAGAGGCCGTCAAATAGACTTCTGCCACCTCCTCCCGACGACCTTGTAGCAACTGGAAAAGCGCCGAGTGTTCGGAGTCCACTGGGATCAGTTCCCCAAGCGACATTTTGGGCTTGACCACCGGCCCAAAGGCGACCAGGGTCTCCTTGTTGGCCAGGGCAACCCGCTTGCCCTGCTCCAGCGCTACAAGCGTCGGGAAAACCCCAATGGTCCCGGCCGTCGCTACGACGACGATGTCCACATCCGGCCGAGAAGCAATTTCCTCAAGCCCTTCTTTGCCATGGAGGACAGGGATGCCTTCGATTTCTCGAATTTCCTGTGTACCCGTGGAAACAATCCATCGGGGACGAAACTTGCGTGCGATCGCACGCGCCTGCTCAAGGTTTCGATGAAATGAAAACGCCACCAGACGGAACTGGTGGCGATACATCTCCAGGATCTTTAGCGTATTCTGGCCAATCGATCCTGTGGCGCCGAATAGAGCCAGATTCCGGACCACCCCACTCAATCCATCGGTTCTTGAAGGAGCGAGAGGATCTCCTCTCGGAACACCTCTTTTGAGCGCATGCCGATGAATTTCTTGACAATCCGACCTTTCCGATCCAGGATGAAGGTCGTAGGGATGCCGGTGATGCCTCCATAGGCAGCAGCAACTTCTCGAGTGCCAAAGACTACGGGGTAGTTCATGTGATTGTCTTTGTAAAACTGAACCACGGCTTCCGGCTTGTCCAAGGCAACCCCGACTATGGTGAGCCCCTGATCGCCGTATTCCTTCTGGAGTTCGATAAAGGAAGGGATTTCTGCTCGACATGGAGGGCACCAAGTAGCCCAGAAGTTCAAGATCACAACATTTCCCTGGAGGTCACTTAGGCTGAGGGTATCGCCGTTTACCGTTGGCAATGTGAAATCCGGGGCTTTGGGACGAACCGGCTGGCTTGCCCGTGTAACGCCGACCAGCCAGGTCAGTAAAACAACACCCTTAAAAAAGGCCTTTCTCATGATGGCTTTTGCCTCCTTTCACGGTGCGGTTCCCTAATTGTAAAGGCTTGGAGAGCCTGGAGGACCGCCTGTGGAGGGATATCGGCAAGACACCGTGCGGGTACCGAGAACCGACACCATCGGGTCCCGTGGAGGCTACAGGGCCGGCATCTATACGGGCGCTCCACTATCCGAAGCCAGGGGCTACCGAGCGGTCGAAACCCCATGTCCGGATGAGTAGGGCCAAAGAGCGTAATGAGCGGTCGACCCATCGCCGCTGCAAGGTGTGCAGGACCGGAATCGTTGGCAATCACCCCGTTGGCCTGATGGATGATCTGGATCAATTGTCGGAGATTGGTTTGTCCACGCAGGTCAAGCCCGGGGTACGGCGGAGGCTCGGACCGGGTGCCGACAATGATCACGGGCTCGGCCCAGACCTTCCCCAATTGCTGAGCCAAAGCACGAAAATACGGCCATTCCTTGGCAGGGTGAGAGGCCTCGGGTGCCACGACAAGATAACGGGAGGGAAGTGCCACAGGTAAGTCCCCGGTATTTTCAGGGACAACCAGTCGGGGTAGAGGCAGTGGGCCTCGGATCCAGCCTCTCTGGACCAATGGCTCGGCATACCAAGATGAGATGTGCCAGGAAGGCATGGGGCACCGAAACCAGACCCGGAGCCGCCGTGCAATGCTTCGCTTGTTGATCGTGAGGACGTTCCGTGCACCTATCCGATGCACGATCCAAAAGGTGATGGGTTTTTTGTGGAGGTCCAAAGCCACGTCAAAGCCTTCTTTCCGCAAATCAGCAAGGACTGGAGGCAGGGAGGCCTTGAGACGTGCGCGGTCAATCAACCAAAGTCTATGGACCCTGGGGTCTCGATCAAACAGGGCTTGATAGCCCTGGTCTGTAAGGAGGTGAACTTCATGGCCTCGGCAATGCAAAGCCTCCAACAGAGGAGTAACATACACCAAGTCGCCCAAAGAGGAGAGTCGGACAAGCAGGAGTTTCATTTATGTCAGGAGGTCGGAGAGTTGCGGGTCAGGTGTGGCACATGTCCCTGGTCGGCCGTGGAGAAAGTACCGGGTGGCTCGCTTTGCCCGGCCTTGTGTCGAACGGCTCCACGCCCGCCCACGACCCACGGGTTCGGTAGACCCGAGCCATGCCCATGCCTTCGTCCAACCGGTAAGAAGCCCGACAAGCCCAAGTTTCAAGATCTGCCGGCGGGTCATGGCTTTATTATAGAGGGGGCAAAGGCCGGAGTGTATAATAAACCTGAGCCCGAGGAGGTTAACAATGGAATTGTTTGAGAATATCCGATCGACGTTAGAAATGATCTTGAACGTGGCGAAGGAGACTGCAGAGACCGCTGCGAAGAAGTCGAAAGAGACTGCCCATGTGATTCGCCTGAAACTGGAAATCGAGCAGTACCGGCGGCAGATGGTGCGGTATATCACCGACCTGGGGACCCGGATCTACGAGCTGAGCCAGATGGAGGAAAAGCCGAACCCCTTTGAGGACGATCGGGTCCAAGAACTCCTCGGCTTAATTGAAAACATGCGGGATACCATCGAGGAGTTGGAGAAACGGCTCGCGCAGGAGAAACGCGGCGGCTAACGGAACCCCTCCCTTGACACCCCTGACGTCCCTTCCCAAGGTGGTGATCGTCGGCAAAGTCAATGCCGGCAAATCTACATTGTTCAATCGTTTGGTCCGAAAACCCTTGGCGGTCACAGCCAAGACCCCAGGGGTCACCCGAGACAGCCTGCGAAAGCCTGTGGAATGGGCAGGAGTACGATTCGAACTCCTGGATACCGGTGGCCTTTACCCCCCAGAGGAGGACGGCATCTTTGAAAAGGTTGTTCAGCACATTGAAAAGGCCGTGGAAGAGGCGGATCTGGTCTTGTTCCTGGTGGATCTGAAGACCGGGTTGACACCGTACGATGAAGAGATCGCCCGGTGGCTCCGCAAGAAGGGCCGACCGGTCTTGCTGGTGGCCAACAAGGCTGACATTAAGCACAAAACTCCAGAAGAGTTCTTGGCCCTGGGCTTTGGGGAACCCCTCTTGATTTCGGCAGAGCACGGCCTGGGAGTGCCCCGGCTCCTGGACACGATCGTGCAACGCCTGGAAGAACAGGGGGCCCGATCAACCTCGGAGAAGAAAGAGGAAGAGGAGCCGACAGAACGGATCCCAGTCGCGATCCTGGGTCGGCCAAACGTCGGGAAATCCTCGATCCTGAACGCATTGGTAGGCGAGGAAGTCACGATCATCTCTGAAGTCCCAGGTACGACCCGGGATGCGGTGGATATCGAATGCGGCCCGCTGTTGTTCATTGATACCGCTGGGCTGAAACGGAAATATCGGGATGACCTCGAATACTTTGCGGCGGTCCGGACCGAACGCTCGTTGCGATATGCCCAGATTGCCCTTGTGGTTCTGGATGTTACCGAGGCCGTGACCCGTATGGACAAACGGATCGTCCGATGGGTCATGGATGAAGGGAAGGGATTGGTCATCGCTTTGAACAAAGTCGACTTGATCCCTGCAAAATCCCGTCGAGAATTGTACCCACAAATTCAGGCGGAATTGGACTTTGCGTACTTTGCACCGAAGATTTTGACCTCCGCAGTCACAGGAGAGGGCATCGAATACCTCAAAGAGATCCTCCCCCGAGTCTACCAGGAATACACGAAACGGATTGCCCAACGGCGGTTGGATGCCTTTCTGGACGAGGTATTGGCGCTTCAATCACCTGGAGCAGACGTCCGCCGGCTTCGAGCCAAACAATGGGCACCTCCGGTTCTGGTCCTGGAATCCCGAGATCGAGAGGTGCCCGGCCACTACCTCCGGTTCCTGGAAAAGCGGTTTCGGGATACGTTTGGTTTTTGGGGAGTCCCGATCCACTGGGAGACCCGGGTGGTCCCCAAAGGGCGAAAGAAGGGGCGACGGTCATGACCTTCGTGTTTTTTGGGAGTGGAGATTTAGCAACGTTGTTGTTTGAGGCCTTTTTGCGGCAAGGCAAACGGCCGTTAGCTCTGGTCACGCTGCCCGACCGCATCCGAGGCCGTGGGCGGAAAGTTCAACCGTTGCCCATCAAAGTGCTGGCACAAGAGGCGGGCATCCCGGTTTTTACGCCGGCCCGGCTCCGGGACCCAGAGTTCCTCCAAACCCTCCGATCACTTTCCCCAGACTTCCTCTTCCTCTGTGATTATGGCAAAATTCTGCCCCCCGAAGTCTTAGAAATTCCGAAGATCGCAGCGCTCAACCTTCATCCCTCGGCCTTGCCGGACTATCGAGGGGCAGCCCCAATCGAGCGGGCACTGATGGCTGGCGAACGGGAATTGGGCTTGACGGTCATCGTGATGGACCCGGAAGTGGATACCGGCGCGATTGTCCTCCAGGTCACCCTTCCCGTTGGACCCGAAGACACAAAGGGTGATCTTTTACCCCGGATTGTGGAAAAGGGGAAGCCGTTGTTATGGCGTGCAGCAGAAGGGCTCCAGGCCGGCACCCTTCACCCCCGTCCCCAGCCACGAGACCGGGGGACCTATGCCAAGAAGATCCGACCTGAGGAGACCTGGCTGGATCTCGATCGTCCGGCGCCTGAGGTAGTGAACCAGATCCGTGCACTGTCGCCCAAGCCTGGGGTCCGGGCCCGCATTGACGGCCGTATCCATAAGTTCCTTCGTGCCCGGGTCGGACCCGAGCTCGAACTACCTCCGTGGTCCTTGGCCATAGAAGGCCACCGGCTCTTTCTGGGGGCCAGCCCTGGAACCGTCGAGATCCTGGAACTTTTGCCTGAAGGCAAGCGGCCCATGACCGTGCGGGAATACCTCGCCGGTCATCGCCCACAGCGTATCGAGCGAGGCTCGCCCCATCGCCCCTCCCGTATTGACTGATTTCTCCCTCTCTTGGATAATTTGGCCGTTGCGATTCCAAGAGGCTCTGGCATATTTAGACTCCCTGATCGACTACGAACGGAAGCCAGGCGCCGTTCGATCGCTGGATCCGTTTCGTGCGCTCCTCGAGGACTTGGGGAATCCTCAGACTGCGTTCCCTTCGATCCTGGTGGCCGGCACAAAGGGCAAAGGGTCTACCGCTACCCTTCTGGCCCACGGTCTTCAAAATGCGGGGTATCGGGTCGGACTCTATCTTTCCCCCCATCTGTTTTCCTACAGGGAGCGGATCCAGATCAATGGTCAGTGGATTCCAGAGGATCGATTCGCGTCCTATATCAAAACGCTCAAGGCCTTTCACCAGGGAGAACGGGGAATGCGGACGGTCTTTGAGACCTTAACCGCTTCCGCATTCCTCTATTTCCGCGATGAAGGGGTAGACTACGCGGTTTTAGAGGTCGGCTTAGGCGGACGTCTGGATGCGACCAACGTCGTTGAGCAGATTGCAACTGTCCTCACTCCCATTGAATACGACCATACGGCCATCCTGGGGACGACCCTTACGGAGATCGCACGAGAGAAGGCAGGAGTCATCACCCATCGCCATCCCGTTTTCTCGGCTCCTCAAGATCCCGAGGCCTGGAACGTCATCCGTGCGGTTACGCGGGAGAAAGAGGCCCCGGTCTACCCCCTCCGGGAAGACCACATCCAGAACGTGGTGTTAGATGTGGAAGGTTCCACCTTCGATTTGGTGATCGGTTCGGATCTTCTCCACCTGGAAGTCCCCATGCCTGGTCGGTTTCAGGTCCGGAATGCCGCCCTCGCTGCCCTTGCGCTCCATCACCTGGGCGTTTCGGAGATCCAGTTCCAAGGTGCCCGAATCCCGGGCCGGCTCCAGGTACTCCAGCGCCGGCCCTGGGTGGTGGTGGATTGCGCGCACAATCCGTTTTCCTTGCGCGCCGCATTGGCAAGCATTGCCGAACTCTTCGACTACCAGGATCTGGTCGTGGTCTTTGGGGTGTCGAAAGATAAAGATGTTACTTCAATGCTGGAGGAATGGGTGGATCGCGCGGAAATGCTGATCTTGACAGAATTCTCAAACCCCAGACATTACCCGGCGTGGGAGATGGCAGACCTCTACCAGGAATTGGGGGGCCGGAAGTTTCGGGTTATCCCTTCGCCGACCAAGGCCCTGAAGTCGGCGATCCAATACGCCGATCCTGAGGACCTGGTGTTGGTCATTGGTTCCGTATACCTCGCCGGCGATGTCTTAAGGAGTTGGAGCCATGAAGAGACCGTCTAACCCCAAGATTGTAATCCTTGCGGGAAGCCGGAGCGATGCCCCCCTCGTGGACGAGGGTACCCGGATCCTCGAGGAGATGGAAGTCCCTTATGAAGTCCAGTACCTTTCTGCTCATCGGGATCCGGAGAGGCTTCGAGATTACGTACGGACTCTGGAGGCCCGTGGGGTCCAAGTTGTCATTGCGGTGGCGGGCCTGGCCGCGCACTTACCCGGGGTTGTGGCGTCGTTGACCCGGCTCCCGGTCCTGGGGGTGCCCGTCCAGACCGGCCCGCTCCAAGGCCTGGATGCCCTCCTTTCGATTGTCCAGATGCCACGCGGCGTCCCTGTCGGGACCCTGGCCATTGGCAAGCACGGCATGATCAACGCCGTCCTTCTTGCCCTCCGGATCTTGGCGCTGCAAGACCCAGAACTTCAGCAAAGGCTCCAGAAGGGTGGTTCATGACGTTTCGGGACCGGTATTATGCCTACCCGAAACTCCGGGAATTTGCCTTTCTGTTCCCTCCCCTTTTCGGGTGGCGTAAAGCTGCGGTCCAGGCCATCTTACAGCACCTCCCTCCCGCCCCTCAGACCCTTTTGGAGGTAGGCTGTGCTACCGGGATGCTGACCCGTCGGCTTGCCCACAGGCTACCGACCACGCACATCGTGGCCATTGACGCCTCCGCAGCCATGATCCAGATCGCCCGACGAGCCTCGCTCCCCCATACCTTCTACTTCCACAGACGCCTTGAAGAGATGACGGGCACCTTTGATGTTGTCGTTTCCCTTCATGTCTTCCCCTTACTCCCCCTCGGCCCGGCCCTTGGGAAGGTTTATGATCTCCTGGCCCCTCAGGGGATCGCACTTTTGACGTTTACCTCCTCAAGATTGCTTACCCGCCTCCATCAGCGGTTTTTTGAGAAGGTTGCGGGAGACCCTATCACCCTCTATCCTCCATCTGTGGCCCGGAACACTGCACGTCATCTCGGTTTTGTGGCTCACGTCGTGCCGATCCATCCATTGGAAGGCAGTTACCTTCTGGTGCTGAAAAAATGAGCGTATTGCTGATCCTCTGGACCTTGGCCTATCCAGATACTGCCCTTCTTCAGTGGGTCACCCGGGGCCAGCACTTTGCTTATGTTGAGGCCTTTGACTCCGCGGAAGTCTATTTTCAGCGTGTGATCAAGGCCGCACCAGACGACCCCATGGGCTACTTACTCATGGCCGGGCTCCTGGATCTCTATATGTTGGACTACTCGATCAATACCCGTGAGAAGGAGTTTTTTGCGTATACCCGTGAGGTAGAAAAGAAGGCAAAACCCTGGCTCAAGCGGTATGTTCATGACACGACTCGATTGGCCTGGGCCCACTTTTATCTCGGGGCAGCAGCCTCGTATCGAGCCCTATATCAAGGCCGGAAACGCCGGTTTCTCTCAGCACTGAGAGATGGGCTGCGCGCAGTCCACGAGTTGTCAACAGCCGTAAAACTGGATTCCACCTTGTATGACGCCTACCTCGGATTGGGGGTCTACGACATCGCGATGTCCGAATTGCCAAAATTCCTCCGCTGGCTCCCAGGGGTGGACGGCAACCGGAAGAAACGGGGGCTTGCCAAGATCCGCAAAGCCGCTACACACGGCCTGATTTCCAAATATGCCGCCCTCGACGCCCTCGCCTGGGCCCTCGCGTACGACCGTAAACCCTGGGAAGGGATCAAAATTGCCAGACGCCTGGTCCAGGAGTTCCCTTCTTCGCGAACGTTTCGCTGGACGTTAGGCTTTGCACTGTTCCGCGGTGGACGTTATACCGACGCCTATCGGGTCTATCAAGAGATCCTGTACTCGACCCTCCAAGACCAAGCGGAATATCCCTACAACATCGCGATCATTCTGTACTGGTTGGCAAGAATCGACTACGTCCGCGGACGGTATACTCGGAGCCTTTATTGGATTGACGTAGCCCGTTCTTTGCTGGACCAGGAATGGCGATCTGGCCTTAAAGGGGACCTTTTGAAGGATTTGGCGAAGGTGGAGAAGTGGGATCGGCTGAGGCTCCGAGCCCGACGCGCCATCCAAAAGGGCAGTGCCCCGTAGTCCAGTTATGGGGAATCTTTCCGGGTAAGGCCGTACCCCAGTCCAATCAGGAGGATACCCGTAAACTCCAACAGATAGAGCACGTGCACCTGCCCCACTTTAGCAAATCCGCCGCCGATTCCGGGCAACAGGGCTCCGACTGCAATCCAGACGTTCCCCCAGGCGCGGGATGAGCCCTGTCCGGTCTTCCATGCTCGCCAAGCACTCCAAGCCGCGCCACCGACTAAGAAGACGACGGCATAGAGGTTGACAAAGGGGGTTAAGAACCGGACCCAAGTCCATTGGAGGACTTTGCCGGTGGGCATATTGGGGAGCAAGGCCTCAGATCGAATGGGAGACAGCACTACAAAGATCGAAAAAAGGATGACCAGCGGGAGGGTGAAGCGGGTGAGTCGGTCCGCCGTGGTCCTGGGGAGCAGGAAGTATACGGTCCCTTGCGCCAGAGGATAGCCACCCCACAAGGCGCCGACGATGTACCAGAATTTGGTGAGGGCTGGAGAGTTCCCGAAGGCCCCAATCCAGGCCTCTGTAAATCCCCCCAAACCATAAACGATCACGCCGACCGCCCACCAGACCAGGTGGGGTGCCCAATGCCGTCGCTGTGCATGCCGGATGAGGACCCACGCAAATCCCAGCGAAAACGCTGCGGTCCCCCACGGCAGAAGTGTCAGCCCACGTGCCATGATGTTCTCTTCCTCCAGGGTTTTGTGGAGCCCGACGTGTTTAAGAACCCGACCGTTCTTTGGACTTTAAGAAGGCCTCAAAGGCCTCCATTTGACGTTCCAATTGACTCAACCGGCGTAGCAGATAGCCATTGTAGAGGAAGAACCCGATCCAAATGACCAAAAACGCCAGAAAGAGATAGATCATTGCCAGACCTCCCGGATCTCTTCTTTCAACTGTCTCACCCGATCCTCCAAACGCTCCACTGCTCGGCGTTCCACCAAGAGCAAGACATAGAGGATCGTAAAGGTGACCAGGGAAAATAAAAGGGTTTCAACCATTTTGGGGGCCATCTCGATTTTCCCCATATGGATCAGGACCGGGTGCTGGGTCCTCCACCACCGGATGGACATAAACACTAAGGGTACATTGACAAACGCAATGATGCCGTAAACGGAGG
>CAYQZW010000050.1:0-12605 GCA_964422065.1 uncultured bacterium
AGATCATCAATGAACAGGCCCCTCTGGCGCAAGACGAAGCGGTCCGGATCGCTTTAGAAATCCTGGATGCCCTGGCCTATGCCCATGCCCGTGGGGTTTTACACCGAGACCTCAAACCCGAAAACATCCTGATGACTCCGGACCGGACCGTCAAGATCACCGATTTTGGACTCTCCACCCTGATCTCCGGGACCGTTCTGGAGGCCTCTGTGGCCGGTACCCCGCTCTATATGGCCCCGGAAGTCTGGGAAGGCCGATTTCTGAAGGCCTCTGACCTCTGGGCATTGGCAGCGATCCTTTACGAGATGCTGGCGGGCCATCCCCCGTTCTATGCGGAAACCCTGGAACAGGTCCGCTCCAAAATCCTCACCGGTCGGGTCCCGAAGATCCGTGGGATCCGCCCGGAACTCATGCGCATCCTCCGGAAGGGGTTACATCCGAACCCCCGATCCCGATATCCCTCGGCCGAGGCGTTCCGGAAAGATCTCGAAACCCTGTATCAACGGAAAGGGAAAACCCTGGGCCCGCTCGCCGTCCGTCGGACTCGTTCTCAAAACGTCCTGGAAGCCCTTACCGAGGAACAACGGTTGGCCGTGACCCAGGGGGATGGCATCACCCTGGTCCTCGGTGGCCCCGGGACCGGCAAAACGACCACCCTCGTCGCCCGCGCGGTATACCTGGTTCGCGAAAAGGGGGTCCCCCCGGAGGCCCTGTGGATCTCCACGTTTACTGGACGGGGGGTGTTCGACCTCCAGGAACGCCTGATCCGCTACCTGGGGAAAGAAGTCGTGGATGCGATGTGGGTCGGAACGTACCATACCTTGGCCTTGCGGATTGTGGCTTTCGGCGGGGAACGCCTGGGCATTCCGGAAGACTTCACCGTGATCAACGAAAGTCGCCAATACGACTACCTCCGCCGAGCAGCCCGTACCTCCAACCCCACCAAACTCCGCGCATTGATGAAAACCATCGCATTTTTCAAGGCCAACCTGATGCTCCCGGAAGACGTGGTGGCCTCCCATCCCAGCAAGTGGGAACTGGAGGTGGCACAGGTCTACCAGGCCTATCAGGCCCTCAAAGAAGAGGATGGCGTGCTGGACTTTGGAGACCTCCTGATGGTGGCAAACCAGATTCTGACGCAGTTTGACGATCTTCGGGAAACCCTCGCTCAAAGATTCCAGTATGTCCTGGCAGACGAATTTCAGGATGTGGACTTTGCGCAGTACCAACTCCTCAAACACGTGGCCTCGGTCCATCAAAACCTCTTCGTGACCGGGGACGACGACCAGGCGATTTATGGGTTTCGGGGGGCGAGTCCGAAATTCATGGCCGACCTACTCCGGGAATTCCCCAATGCCCAGGTCTTTCATCTGACTCAGAACTTCCGAACACCGGAAGACATCCTGGACCTTGCCACCAACTTGATCTCAAGGAATACCCAGCGCTTCCAGAAGGTGCTCTATGCCCGAAACCCCTCTCAAAATTCCGTCGTCTTCCATATTGCCCGAAACGAGCGGGACGAGGCCCAGTTTGTCGCACAGAAGATCATTGAACACCACGAGGAAGGCTATGCGTTTGAAGACATGGCGGTTTTCTATCGGATCCACTCCCGGTCACGACATTTTGAGGAAGCCTTTCGGATTTACAAGATCCCCTATAACATCGTGGGGGCTTCCTCTTTTTTCCGGCGTTCAGAGGTTCAGGCTGCCCTTTCCGTTCTCCGGCTCCTCCTCGGTCCCGTCCCCCGGCCAGAGATGCAACGGATTCTCCAGCATTACACCTCCTTAGGCCCCTCCGAGATCAGTAAGGTTCTACGATCCTGGGACAAACGGCAAAAGCCCACATTCTCCAGGACCTTAACACCCGAGAAAAAACAAGCGCTTGAGGCTCTTTGGGCGACCGTACAGGAACTCCGGGAAGTCGCCTCTCTTCGGACCCCCTCTGATTTGCTCCGGACGTTCTTTGAACAAACCGGCTACTGGAACCTCCTCACCGGCGGGGATGCCTCGCATCTGGTGTATGAACTTGAGAACGTGCAGGAACTTCTCGCAATGGCGAGCGACTTTGGGAAAAACGGGACACGCGACTTCTTAAACTACGTTCAGATTCTTGAATCCTTTGGGGCAGAACGCTCCGGGACCGGCGGCGTTCGCCTGATGACGGTGCACTCGGCCAAGGGGACGGAGTTCCCCATCGTCTTTTTCGTGGGCCTGGAAAGGGACTCGTTCCCTCTTCGCGGAAGCCTGGTCCGGAAACAAGATCTGGAAGAGGAACGCAGGCTCTTCTACGTGGCCATGACCCGCGCACAGGAGCGACTCTACCTGACCTATGCACGGTCCCGCCAGCACATGTCACAGGAGGCGTCTCCCTTCCTCAATGAATTGCTGATCCGAGCCTAAGGATGGAGCCTCACATCCCTGCCTCCAAAGAGATTACTCCCCAGCTACCCGACATTGCCCTTAGACCTGCTGAATCCCCACTGAGGGGAAGGACAGACTACAAGGCAGTATGTGTGAAAACCATACCCACCCAAAGCATTCTTCATTACGCAACTTGACAAATTGGAGATTGGGGTGTATCGTAGCATCAGCAAGGAGGTTCAAAATGGTAGGAGGTCGTCACCATAAAATGATGGCGGCGGTTTTATGGGTGGGTCTCTGTGGGCTTCTTTATGCCCCCCCCAACACTCGAGTTCCGCTACGACCGCGTCCTCCTGATCGACAACATCCTTCATCCTCAAAATAAAAATAAGCCATGCCCTTAAACCGTCACTTCTCAGAACCACACGATTTTCAATGCCAGAATCGGGTTCCAAAGTTCACCCTATCTCTCTCCACAATCCTCCTGAAATCCCTGATGATTGCAACTTTCGCAGGAATACCTCCTTCTCTCCCCGCAGCCCCATGGTCATTCCAGTGGAAAACCCGATTTAATAGCGGAACTCTGCCAGTATTAGCAGGAGGACCCATTCTCCTCAGTAATTACGACCGAGATGCTTTTCCAGAACTGGTGTTTTCGTTTCGCAGATTATTTCCTCCCATTCCTGTGACAGGTTATAGAGGAGTCATTGCTTGGGAATTCCAACCCGAGAGTTCTTACACTTTTACCGCTCAGGATTCCCTCTTCGGTCCCTATAATGTTCACCACTTGGGAGACGTCAATTTCAACGGCCTTTATGACCTTGTTGTCCAGAGAGGACATGGAATTAATGACTTCGTAGCCATTTTCGAACAACCTACTCCCTATGCCTTCCCATCCGTAATGATTGACTCACAACCTAGCCCAACAACGGTCACGGAATTCATCGCTATTCATTTCGCAGACAATGACTCTTTGGTAGACATTAGCGTCAGACCCTATTTTTATTATAAAATCTGGGAGTTTAAACCCGAGGTAGACTCTTTTGCCGAAATCTTTAGTCTCCCAGATTCGATCGCGTACGGATTCGGCCCAAAAATCACAGGAGATTTCGACCTGGATGGACTCAGAGAAGTTCTCTTTGCCAGACCTGCCTATGGAATCGGCACATGGATCCGGATCTACGAGGTCGCCCACGACGACCATGGGCATCCTCTGGATGATTCCTTTCAGTTGGTCTATGACACCACTTTCACAGATCCAGGAGGTGGCTGGAACATTGATGATGCCGTCTTCATTCCCGATATGGATGGCAATGGCTATCCGGAAATCGCCTTAACCACTTATCAAACTCTCAATGGGTCCTGGCCTCCACTCATGGTCTATCTCTACATCCTGGAAGCCCACGGAGATAACCAGTACACCATCCGATGGAAGCATGCCTGGTACAATAACGAAGAACCTATGGTGCCCGGGCCATTGGGGCGAAGCAGTGTCGGAGACTTAGATGGTGACGGACAACCTGAACTGGCCTTCTCCGAAGCCACAAGGGTCCGCATCTTAAAGTATACCCATGAAGGCGATTCTCTCATGGAAGTCGCTTTCCTGAATCCCCCGATTATCCGCTCAGAGATCCGCACCTTTTGTTACGACTTTGACCAGAATGGGATTGATGAACTCCTCGTATTCGGTGACTCCCTCTGGTGGATTGGCGAATCAGGTCCCTTCGGTACGGGCATCACTCTCGTCTACGAGAAGAAAATCAGCATGGAATGGCTTTTCCCTGGCGAGTTAGACAGCATCCTCCCTCCAGACTCGACCTACATGCTACGCTGGCAGGTCTGGGACCCTGTGGCTGTTGAGAGTGTTTATGTATCCTCCATTCTGGACGGTGAGGATACCACACTCCTTTATGCGGGTGTGGCCCCAGGTCCCCAAACGCTTCCCTGGACCCCAGACAGTATCGGAACGTATCAATTTATGTTGGTCTGCACAGGTCCTGGCATCCCTCCACGAAACGACACAGCCTTTTCTCGGCCTGTCTGGATTACAGCCGTTGAAGAAAACAAAGTCTCTCCACCGTACCGCTTTGACCTGCGGGTTTCCCCTTTCATGAGTGGTTCTCAGTTTCGGATTCGGGTGTCCGTTCCTCGGGGTCAGACCGGGCAACTGGAGGTTTATGGTGTGGACGGCAGGAGGCTCCAGGTGCTCGCGTCTTCGATCCAAGGTTTCTATGAGAAAACCTGGCGCCCGGATCCCACCCACTTCCCTCCAGGGGTTTATTTCCTTCGTCTCTACACCCACTCCCGGGAAAAAACTATAAAATTGGTGTATCTCGGACCCGGAGGGAGGGGTAGGTTTTAGGACTGAAGGAGGTGAAAAGATGTGGAAAAAGGCTGTGGGGATTGTGGGGCTGCTCATCGGGATGGGGTGGAGTCAATATGTGTATAACGAAGGAGAGTTCCTCCAAAATATCGGACCGATCCGAAAAATCGCTCTTTCCCCAACCTTTGAGACCGACAGTCTGATCGCCGTGGCCGGTGAAGATGGCTGGATGATCGCCAAACTCCCTGAGGGTCCCTTAAAGGTTTTTTACACCGGGGAACCGGTCCAAGACTTAATTCTGGAAGGACAACATCTCTTGGTCCTGACTTCAAGTTCTTTGCAAATGTTTGAAGTGGGGTATGATGTCCCGTACCTGACCTTTTCTCGTTTAGATTCTACGGCCTTTGGGGGCTTCCGGCTTCTCCCTTACACGCCATTGGTCTCCCCCAATACCCAGCGCCTCTATGCACTGGCGCGAGGCCAGGACGGCGTGGACCTCCTGATCTGGGACACCACCTCAAACGGCTTTGTTGTGGATAACCATCTGGCCTATCCGGCCTATGATCTCGCCCGCTTCGGCCCCTATCTGATCCTGGCCGCGGGGAATGGAGGGACCTACCTGATCCATCCCACTCCGAGCGGTGGAGAGGTTGTCGGCTCAATCCCCTCTTCTTACGAACTCCCCAACCACCGGGAGGTTGTTACCGTATCCCACTTCCTGTTGATCCGGGGGGACGAAACCGATGGTCCCCCACCGGTCTACCCCCTGAAGGCTTTTGACATCCAGGACCCTGCAAATCCGCATCTGGCGATGGTTTTCCCGCACTTCACCCTGAGTCCCCCCAAGGTTGCGATCCGGGACTCCTTTTTCTGTGTGATTGGCATGGCCTTGGACGAAAATTGGTTCCCCACGGACTCCATCCCCAGACTTCGGTTGTATCGGGTCACCGGAGGGGACTCTATCGTAGAAGTCTACAACGTGTTCATGGACTACCTGACCGATGTGGTGCTTTTATCACCTACAAAGATTCTCTGGGGTGACAACTCCACCGTCTACTTTGGCAAGCCCGGAGGTTCTGGGATCCCTTGGGTTTCGCTTCCGGAATCCATTGAGTGGGTTCGAGTGGTCAAAGGGGGAGTCTTGGCCTTTGATGCCAATCATCAACTCTATTACGGGAACTCCAGAGATTGGTGGAGCCCACCCCTCTCTCATCGGAGTTTCGTCAAGCAGGTTTTGCGACTTTCTTATATCCCGATTTCTGTAGCGACGTTCCGAAATTCCACTGGACATTTTGTGGCCATGCTGGACCCTGAAGGTGGGATCAATCTTTATCGCGTTGTCCAGGACCAAAAGATCCTGTGGGTATCTCGGTCCCTGGTCTTCCCACAGGCCTACGGCCCGATGACCGGAAGCGATTCAGGACGTCTCTACATCGCAACTGACGGTTATACGGTTACAGTTGTCGATCTCTCTGACATTGAGAACCCGGAGATTCTGGGAACCGTCTCGTTCCCGGACAGCATCGTGGCACTTGCAGGAAAGCCTGCCTTTCTGGGGGTCGGCTTTGACAATGGGTCCTTCTCCGTTTACCACTGGCAGAACCCGACCTCGCCTGACCTCGTCACCCAATATGCCGGGGACGCCAACCTCTTGATGATGGATTACAAGTACGTATCGGGCTATTACGGGTTCTGGCAAACCATCGCTGCTTTGTATGACGACTCGACAGTGGTCACCGTTGCAGACGAATGGCTGAATCCAATCGTTCACGCATTCCCTGCTCAGCCCCTGGCCTGTGCAGTAGGTGGAGGTTATCTGGGGGCTGCTGCCGGACCCCACGGGTACTATCTCCAAGGATGGGGTGGCTTCTGGTACTATCCGGCCCACGGCAACGCCCTCGATGTGGACCTGGGTGGAATTGCTCAATTCGTTGCGATGGGCCCGTATGGAGTCGCGTCTTTCAGCGGTTACGTCAATGTGGAAGAACAGACCCATCAAATGGCAAACCCGATCCGTTTGCAGCACACGGTCGTCCGAAGCCAGGTCGTCCTCCAGGGCCGTCTGGAGCCCGGGGTCATTGAGATCTTCGATATCACCGGCCGGCGGATGGCCCAACGGCATCTTCCACAACCGCAGAACACCGCGGTCTTCCCCGTCGTTTCCTGGCCGACAGGGGTGTATCTGCTGCGCTATATCGGCAACACGATGTCCCCGATCACTCTGAAATTCCTCAAAATTCAATAATTCTGACCTGGACGTCCAAAACGCTTTTCACCTCCATGGAGAGGGGGTTCTTTTGCCAGGGGAACGAAGGTCCCCTTATACTTTGAGCCCATGGGTGGCGAACTGAAACTCCAAATCTTTGAAGACCCGCCGTGTTTCTTTGACCTCCAGAGACCCTGGCTCGACCTGCTCCGTACTCTGGAGGGCCATCCCTTTCTCACTCCACAGTGGATGGGCATCTCCTTCATGTACTTCTTCCGGGAAGGGGACCTCAGGCTCTATGCGCTCTACGATGACGAAACGCTGGTCGGCCTCTTCCCCTTAGCGGTCCGTCCCTGGGACCAGGTGCTCCGAGCCACGACCACCGCTCCTTATCACGTTACGGACTACGTGGACATGATCGTCAGCCAGAAGTATCGCAAAGCCTTCATCGAACGGGTATTCCACGACCTGCGGGGCATCGCTTTAGACCGGCCTCTGGTCTTAGACCTTCCGGGCGTTCCCGGGACCTCTCCGACGCTCTGGGCCCTCCAGCAATTCGCCGAAGCCGAGGACATCCCCTTCCAGAGATTTGAACTCACGCGTGCCCCGGTCCTCCGACTGCCCAAGACCTTTGAGGCCTACCTGGTCAGCCTCAAATCCAAGGACCGCCACGAGATCCGGCGGAAGGTCTCCCGGGCCCATCGGATGGCAGAATTAGACATTGAAGTTCTGACCGACCCGCACCAGATTGCAGAGGCGATGGACGATTTCTTTACGTTGTTTTCCCTCTCCTGCGAGGAAAAACGCAAGTTCTTGAGCGCTGAGATTCAGGCATTTTTCAGGGAAGTGTTTCCCACCATGGCCCACCAGGGCTGGATCCGGCTCTACTTCCTCCAGGCCAATGGACACCGGGTCTCCACCTTCATGGTCTTTGATTTCGGCAATACCTATTACCTCTACAACTCGGGCTTTGATCCAGAATATGCCTCGCTTTCCCCAGGCATCGTCCTGCTCACCCGCATCATTGAAGATGCCATTGAGAACGGCAAAGCCTTTCTGGACTTCCTTCGCGGACAGGAGGCGTACAAGTATCGTATGGGTGCCAAAGATGTCATCGTCTACCGCGCCGTGTTAGGGAGCGTCGTCCCGAAGGATCCCAACCTGGAACCGGATATCCAATGCTCCGAATCCTTCACGTAAGTTATCACACCAACCCCCTGGAGCAACCGGGGAGTGCCAAAGCGGGAGGGATGAACATTGCGCTCCACCATCTTTCCCGGGAGATGGCACGGATGGGCCATGAGGTCGCCGTGGTCTCCTCCACCCATGACCCCCAACCGGCAACCTGCGTGTGCGAAGGCTACGAGATCCATGTCTTCCCACGAACGGAATTTCAAGCGCGGTTCCAGGCGTTCCTTACAAACTTCCATCCCGACCTCCTCCACATCCATTACTGGGAATCCGGGGTCCAATGTTTGTCCTGGCTGGGGCAGTTCCCCATGGTGATGTCATTCCACACCCTGGGCCGCGCCAAGGCCCAGGCCGGCGTCCCGTTGGACCCCACCCGAGACCAATACGAAGAACTCCTGGTGCACATGACCGACCTGATCATTGCACTCTCTGCGTGCGAGCGGGAGGACTTGCTGACCCTTTACAAGGCAGAGCCGGAGCGGGTTCTCACCATTCATTACGGGGTGGATCTCACCCGTTTTCGTCCCCTGGAACCTGCAACATGTCGGGCACGGACGGGTTTAGCCGACCCTTATGTGTTGTTCGTCGGCCGATTGGTCCCGGAAAAGGGCCTCCACATCCTGCTCGAAGCCCTTGCCCATACCGTTCCCGCGCTACGTCTCGTTGTGGTCGGTGGAACCCCGCAGGAAATCCAACGGTTCCGGCTCCAGCATGAGGCACGGCTTCGCCCCGTCAAACAACGCGTCCAATTCCTGGGGATGCAGCCTCCGGAACAGTTACCCTGGATCTACAACGGCGCCGTGGCGGTGGTCATCCCTTCGCTGTACGAATCGTTTGGACTTGTGGCTCTGGAGAGCATGGCCTGTGGTGTTCCGATCATTGCTTCCGATACCGGGGGACTCCGGGGGATCGTTCAGGATGGCGTGACCGGACGGCTGTTCCCGCCCGGCGATGTCCACGCCCTGGCCGATGCGTTAAAAGAAATCTGGGAGTCCCCAACCCAACGGCTGGCGTGGTCCCGCGCGTCCCTTGAGCGTGTTCAGGAGTTCACCTGGGTGCGTTCTGCGCGCCAACATCTGAACGCCTATGAAAGGGTTCTCCGGGGTGACCTGCCCTGCCCTACCCCGCCCCAACCCTGTCAGGCGAGTCGGTAAGGCCCGCTCACTTCCCCGCACCCAGTCCTTTCCGTTCCCGCCAGAAGTCCTCCAGGGCCAGATAGGCACGAACCTTCCAACTCAAAAGAAACCGAAACGGTTCCGGAGGCCAGGAGAGGCCTTTGCGATTGACAAACCAGAGATCCGTCAGCGCTGTTTTCCGATCTAAGGCGAGATCTGCCAGGATCCGACCATTGCTTGGCATCAAAGAGACCCCGTGTCCGATACAGCCCACGTTGTAAAGGATCCGTGGGTCATCTTTGAGGGCCCCCACGGCCGGGATCATGTCCAACGTGACGGAGAAGGGGCCACCCCATTGGTAGGCCATTCGGACCTCCTGAAGTTGGGGAAAAAGGGTTTTGAGAAAGGTTTCCAGATGTCGGAACACCTTGGGATCTTGGTCGTAATCCATGTTTTTGCCGAAGCCGATCCCCACCGGTCCTCCGCCCATCAAGAGCCGGCCATCCGGCGAGGGTCGGAAATAGTGGATCAGGTTTCGAGCGTCTTCAATCCCCATCCGTTTTGCCCATCCCACGGCTCGCCATTGCTCTTCCGAGAGCGGTTCCGTGGCCACCATGTAGGTCCACGCCGGGATCTGGCGACGCCGAACCCATGGGAAAAGATGGCTCCACGCATTGGTCGCAAAGATCACACGGTCCGCGGAAACCGTCCCGTACGGCGTCTGGAGTTCTATCCGATGTCCTGATTTTTTCACGGAGAGCACGGGTGTGCGTTCATACACCCGGGCCCCCTGTTCCTTTGCGATGCGTTTGAGTTCTCGTACGAGTTTGGCCGGATGGACCAGGGCACACCGCGGTTCCCACCATCCTCCAAGGAAGATCTCGGAATGGACCTCATCCTGGACCCGATCCCGATCCCACCACTCGACACCTTTCAAGCCAATGCGGTCCGCGAGGTCCAATTCCTTCTGGATGTGTCGGACATAACTCTCCGTGGTCGCGACCCGTAGGAAGCCCGACCGTTCATAATCACATTGCAACCCGTGTTCCCGGACCAATTGATCCAGGTATTCCACCGCATCCACCATGTAGGCATAGGCTTCCCGGGTCTTCTCTTCGCCATGCAACATGTGGGTCACACTGAGGGAGACGCCGAAGACGGTCATAGAGAATCCGCCGTTCC
Source organism: uncultured bacterium (assembly GCA_964422065.1). Classification (GTDB taxonomy): domain Bacteria; phylum Hydrothermota; class Hydrothermia; order WGAB01; family WGAB01; genus S141-55. The sequence goes on from CAYQZW010000050.1 coordinate 10,378, forward strand.
GGCCGCTCGCGCCATAGCCTACGACCTGAGCCTCGAGAACAGCGACCTCCGCACCCGCGTCGAGTTTCTTGATGTGATAGGCAGTAGAATTGCCGGCAAACCCACCGCCAACGATCGCAATATCCACCTTGAGATCCCCCTCCAGATGCGGCTCCTCGGTATACTCCGTGGTTGCAAGCCAGAACGACTTGCTGCGATAGTCCTCCAACGTCATGGAAACACCTCCTTCCAGGGCCTATACCCGCCCTGACCCACGCAGCCAAAAAAGAGTGTTAAATCTTGACTTCTCTCAGATACCGTGCTGCGTCTTCAGGAGGTGTGGGGTTGATGTGGAGCCCGGCTCCCCACTCAAAGCCTGCAATTTTGGTCATTCGGGGGATGATTTCAATATGCCAGTGGTAATCGTATTCGATGGTTTCCCAGTAGTGGCGGCGGGCCGGGCGGTGATGAGGGTTCGGCGCGGTGTGGAGGATCAGGTTGTACGGAGGGTCGTCTAAGGCCGCCTTGAGTCGCCGAAGGGTCTCCCCTAAGACCCGACCCAGAACCCGGAGATCCTCATCGTTGAGTTGCGTAAAGTCGTGAAGATGCCGTTTCGGCAAGATCCAGGTCTCAAACGGGAACGATGAAGCAAAGGGCTCCCAAACCAGGTAGTCCGCATCCTCGGTAACCACCCGATCTTTGAGCAAGGTCTCCTGCTTGATCAAGTCACAGAAGATGCAGCGTTCTTTGAATTCAAAGTGTTGTTTTGCGCATTTCAGTTCCGAGACGACGACGGGTGGGATGATCGGGGTCGCAATCAACTGGCTATGGGGATGAGCCAGAGAAGCGCCCGCTTCAGCCCCATGGTTCCGGAAAAAGAGGATGTATCGGAACCGTTCGTCCTTCCGAAGATCAAGCATGCGCTCCCGGACTGCGATAAGGACCGCCTGGAGTTCCTCTTCGGTCAAAGCGTCCATATGCCGGTCATGGTCTGGGGTTTCAATGATCACCTCATGCGCCCCAATGCCCGTGGTCACATCAAAAATGCCGATCCCTTCTCGTTTGAGTTCTCCCTCAATTCGGAGGGCTGGATACTTGTTGGGCACGACGCGGACCTTCCAGCCTGGGGTGTCCGGCTCGCGTTCTACATCGGAAATCGCAAAGACTTCAGGTGGGGTCATCTTCTCATGTCCCATACAGAACGGACAGGTATTGGAGGGCTTGGGTTCCTGCCGCTTCCGAATGTAGTCCTGGGGCCTCAAACTCCGTTCCGACGCAATCACAACCCAACGGGGACGAATGGGGTCATAACGCAATTCCGGCATCTTGGGTCTCCTCCTTTGCTTCAATTTTCAAGACAATCTCACGTCTCCATAAGCCACCACGGACAGAGAACATGAGAAACAATGCATGTCCCTGGTAGATCAGATCTACCCCTTTTTCCGACTGGGAGACTGTATAAAACGGGAACACCATCACCCGATCGGCGGGTCCAAAGGATAAAGTCCAGACCATCCCCGATGCATCATGAAAAGCCAAATTGGGAACATCGTGGAGAATCACGCGTCGGTGAAAGGGGATCCGCTGGTTTTTGGCTTGAAGCCATCCCGAAGTTGCGGAGGGGAAAATCCAGTTCAACTCCACGGCAAACACGGCGGAGCGAGGGAGATTCCCTTCCACTTCGTATCGGGCACGAAACGCGTTCTGAGAGGGAACATCAAAGATTTTGTGGATCCGGAAGGGTTGGTCTTGGACCTCGGTCCGGAGGGTGAACGCCAGACCGGACTCTGTCCAGGAAACCTCATACGGGGTGGTCCGAAGTGGGAGCAGATCGGGGGATCGGCCCTGATGGAGTGTTTTCAACGAAACCCGGCGAGGGAAGACGTGGTCAGCAAAAGAGACCCGTGGGGTGGAATCAAAGTAGAGTTCCCGGCGAGCCCTTTTCGGGATCCTTTTGCGGAACTCATGGATGGACGCCACGCCTCCTCCTGTGTCCGGTGTGCCTGACCGTTCTGGGGGCGCCTCCAGCCAGAGGTCGTGGTAGTGCTCGCGGTACCGGGTGAGGGTGTTTTGGAAGTTGTAAGCGCCAGGCCACCAAGAGAGTTCTTCAATTACACCCCCCTGTTCGTCAGCGATTACGGTCCAATGCGGTCCGAGCCAGCCGTATTCACGGGAACCGTCAAAGTCCAGGTCCACACCTTGAATCTTGGGTAGATTTTTGGATCGAGAGGCGTTCCCTTGCTCCCAGT
>CAYQZW010000051.1:0-12567 GCA_964422065.1 uncultured bacterium
GCCGTGCTCGATCCCGGTCCTCGATACTTCGCCTTAAGAACAGGTAGAACACGTACATCAACCACAGAATGAAGGCTGTCGTCAAGCGAGGTTCCCAAACCCAAAACGTGCCCCATGCTGGGCGGGCCCAGAGGGAACCAGTGATCAGGGCCAGGGTGATGAAAAATAGCCCTACTTCTGCTGAGGATGCCGCAATTTGGTCATCTCGGAGATCCCGTCGGATGAGGTATCGAATGCCGAAGATGAAGGTCACAAAAAATGCCAAGAACCCGTTCCAGGCCAAGGGCATATGGAAGTAAAAGATCCGTTGGACGTCGCCCATGGTCCGCTCTCGCGGCGCAAACAGGAACGCCAGGTAGAGACTCACCAACAAGAGCACAAAACCCACTCCCCACAAAATCTTTCGCGTTGTGTTGATGTTAACCTGTTGGTTTGCTTTCATGGTCTACTCCTGCCCATAAGTTTACTACTCTTCCATGAGGTACTCAAACAGAAGCACGGAGACGACGATTTCGACAAGGTCGATGACGCCGAGGAAGCGGAGCCAGGGAGCCGCACTGGCGCCGGGGACTAAGAAGACACCCTGGAAGAGTTTGGTACTCGCGATCAGCGTCGGGACGGCCAGAGGAAAATAGCCCAGGGAAAAGAGAAGCCACCCCTTGGGGGAGACTTGACAGATCAAAGCCATCAACGTGCCGATGGCCGCCAAACCCAGTGTTCCCAGTATCAGTGGGCTTCCCAGCGCGAGGAATTGCCCCCATGACATCTTGATGCCGAAGAAGACCACAAAGAGAGGGGCCAAAATGAGTTCCACCAGGAGCAAGAAGACAAAGGAACTCAAGACCTTGCCAAGATAAATCGATTCCCGGGGGATGGGGGTCATCAGGATCCCTTGGATGGCATGCCCCCGCCGCTCAATCTCGATGGCTTTGGAGAACCCCAAGACACTCGTGAAGAGGACGGTCAACCAGAAAAAGCCGGGAAAAAACTTCTGGATTTCTGCACGGGAGAGGTCAAAGGAGAAGTTGAAGAGAAAGAGGACCGCCATGGCGAAGACAAGGAGCAAACTCAGGGTTTCGCCGGTCTCCAGTTCAAACAGGAAGTCCTTTCGGAAGATTTCCCAGATGCCACGCAGGAAAGCCATCAGAAGACCCCCACATCGGTTTTTTGTCGGAGCCGATCAATAATCCGTGCTTTGATGAACTGGCTCTGATCCCCGGTAGATTGTAGGATTCCGCGTTCGAGATAGAGGTATTGATCGGCGAGTTTCCAGCCCAGGTCCGGGTTATGGGTGGCCAAAATGAAGATCCCTTCGTCTTTAGGAAGCACTTCTTGGAGGGTTTCTTGAAGGAGCTCAGTGCCTCGGAGATCGAGACCGGAGAAGGGTTCATCGAAGAGGAGGATTTTCGGGCGATGGAGGATAGCTTTGGCCACGGCCAGCCGCTGTTTCATCCCCTGGGAGTAAGACTTGACGGGTTCGTGGACAAAGAACTTCAGTCCGACCCGTTCTAAAAGGTCCAAGGCCCGTGCCCGGGGATTGGGAATTCCGTGGAGTCGTGCAAAGAACTCCAAGTTTTCTAAGCCTGTGAGGTCTTCGTACATGTAGAGTTCGTGGCTCAGGAGGGAGACTTCTTGACCGTAGGCACTGCCCCAGTCCTCCAGCGGACGTCCCCGGTACCGGATCTCACCGGCAGAAGGTCGCATCAAGCCGGCCAGGATCTTGAGGAGCGTGGTCTTTCCGGAGCCGTTCGGGCCGGTCAGGAGATACCGGGTTCCCGCGATAAACGCAAAGGAGAGGTCTTTGAGGATTTTTCGGCCACTAATCCTCTTGCTGAGGTTCCGGATTTCCAGGATCGGTTGTGCGTCGGTCATCCTCGGGTGCCTCCGACTCCGGGTGTTCCAGGGCATAGAGCTGGGCTTCGAGTTCAGCCCGGAGACGTTGATAGTCCTCTTCGCTGATTTTCCCAGACTTGTAATCGTACACCAAGTCAGCCAGGTTACTCAATAGGGCTTCTCGGGGGTCTTCAGGGGATGTCGAAGGCTTTGCCGACGCACGGTCCCAACCTAAGAAATACGGAACAAAGAGATAAGCCGCAACCCCCAGGATCAACAAAGTTCCAATCCAGGTGACCATGGATTTGCCTCCGTTTAAAGGTAGTCTTTTAAGCGCTCCTCCAGCTGTTTCCGGAAGCCCGGATGTTGGGTTTCCGGTGGAGGAGCCGTGGACTGAAGGGCATGGCGTTGAGCGAGGGTCCGGACGATCCAGAATAGCGCGAAGAGCCCTAAGATCACCGCGACAAAGGGAGTGATCCAAGCGGTGAGATTAAAGCCCGATTTGGTGGGGGCGGCTAAGACCGTCTCGCCATACCGCGCCACAAAGTCCTGGATGATCTGGTTTGGAGGTACCCCTTGATCGAGTTTGGCTTGGATCTCTGCCCGAAAATCCTCCGCGGTTCCGCACTGACAGGAGGAAAGGACCATGCCGCAGCCACACATGCACATCAACTGTTTTTCGATGTCCGAAAGAGTTGCTGCGCCAGCCAAGAGGGCGGTCCACGCCAGGATGAGAAAACTCGTGGTCAGGATCCGTTTCATGAGGTTACCCTCCGCGGTCGTCTTTTCGGTTTGCCCTTCCCGAAAAGGGCAAACAGGCCGCCGATCACCACTACATAAAAGCCCCACCAGATGAAGTTGACGCCGGGCATGTAAAGGAATTTGAAGGTAGCGAAGTTTTCTTTATCCGAGCCCGTCTGATAGCCTGCGAGAATGGTGTAGAGGTCGTCAACCCCGATACGCCGAATGTCCACTTCGGTGTGAGGTTGGTCTGCGGTACGGTGGAAGACTTTGGCAGGGCGGAGGATCCATCGGAAGGACCCGTTTGTGGAGGTGTCGTTGACAGGGTGGGCTTCGAGGGTACCGGATGCGATGACTTTCCCGGGCTCGTGTTGAAATTCAATGCCTTTGTATCGAAAGACAAACCCTGCAAATTCCGTCTGTTGTCCAGGTTCCAGTTTGACCGTGGTTTCCTGTTTGAACGCACTGGAGGCCACGATCCCGATCGCCATGATCACGATCCCGAGGTGAACCAGGTACCCCCCGTACTTCCGGGATCGAGCACGCATCAGGTTCCAGATCGCCCGCAATGCGGGTTCCTCGGGGTGGAACGACCGGCGGACTTTTGCTTCCGACGCAAAGTCGTATAAGATGCTCGCGATCACAAAGACCGAACTGGCGTAGGCCAGGCTCACACCGAACCGATGGGTCTGGAAGAAGAATACCACCCAGGAAAGGAGCCCGACCAGCCCAGGGATCAACAGGTTTCTGCCGAGTTTGGCGGGGGATGAACGACGCCAGGCAATCAAGGGGCAGATGCCCATCAGGATGATCACAGCCAAGAAGATTGGGGCATTCACCTGGTTGAAAAATGGGGGGCCGACGGTCACCTTTTTGCCAGTCACGGCTTCAGAAAGGATGGGAAAAATCGTGCCCCAGAACGTCGCAAAAGCGAGGCCAAGGAAGAGGATATTGTTTACTAGGAAACTTGTCTCTTTGGCGAGGATCCCTTCAAACGAGGCTTCTCCCTTGAGGAGGTGTGAACGGGTCAGTATGAGATAGACAGAGAAGAGTGCAACAAGCCCCAGAAAGACCAGGAAATAGGTCCCCAGATTGGATTCCGCAAAGGCGTGGACGGACTGGACGACTCCGGATCGCGTAAGGAAGGTCCCGAAGATGGTGAAGAAGAAGGTCAAGGCGATGAGGGAGATATTCCAAGTTTTCAGCATGCCTTTAGCCTGTTGGATCATGACGGAGTGGAGGAATGCGGTAGCGGTGACCCAGGGGATAAATGCGGCGTTTTCTACCGGGTCCCAGGCCCAATATCCTCCCCAGCCCAGTTCGATATATGCCCATTGTCCTCCTAAGACAATGCCAGCGGTGAGGAAGAGCCAGGAGATGATGGTCCAGGCCCGGGTTCGGCGAATCCATTCCGCGTCTGCTTTCCGGAGGATCAGGGCCGCCATGGCGAAGGCGAAGGGGATGGTGAAGCCAACGTAGCCCAGGTAAAGCGTAGGGGGATGGAGGGCCATGGCAGGGTCCTGCAAAAGGGGATTCAGCCCAGCCCCGTCGGGTGGCGTGAAGGGTAAGGTCTCAAAAGGCCGCGTGAGGAAGGTCAGGACGAGGGTAAAGAATAGATGGACACCCGCAATAATTGCTGTGATCACGGGGAGGTGAGGGTGCTCACGATACCGCCAAAGGACGATGACGGTATAGATCGCCAGGATGAGTTCCCAGAAGAGGAGTGAACCCGCTTGTCCGGCCCAAAAGGCTGAGAGGGTGTACACGAGTGGGAGATCTCGGGAGGTGTAATCTGCCACGTACCGAACCGAAAAGTCACGGGTCACCAAAAGGAAGAGCAGGATAGCGGATGCAAAGAGGATCAAAAAGAAGATGGTATGTAAGGCCCGGTAGCCCAGATGAATCAGGCTCTGGTCGCGCTTATGAGCTCCCCAGGCCAGGCTCCCCAAGGCCAAGATGGCCGTCAGGAAAGACAGTGTGACAGCAAGGGTCCCAAGTTGGGGCATCGCTAAGATCCTCCGGAGGTTTCCGTCTCCTCAGGGACGTATTTCGAGGGGCACTTGATCAGGAGTTGGTCGGCTTCGAACGTTGTTCCTTTCAGGTATCCCGTTGCCACCACTTCTTCACTCTTGAGAAAGTTGTCAGGCATGACATCATGATAAACGACCTCCAGTTGGTATGTACTGTCGGAGTTCTGGATCGTAAATTTGAGGAGGGGTTGGGCCGGGTCATACTGAACGGATCCCTTGACCAGTTGTCCGCTGACCCGGATCCGTTGTTGTGGGGAGATTTGGAGGCCGGCCAGTTCATCGAGGGTGTAGTAATACACCGACGATTGCGTGAAGCTGGAGACCATGAGGAAAAGCAACGCTGCGGCGACGATACCTGCCCCAATCCAGATCTGGGTTTTCTTTTTCATGTGCCCTCCTTAGGAAGTGACGCGTTGTGCTCGGTAGACTTGTTCGAGATACCATTCTATGTCTTCCTTTGCCGCGCCTTCCTGGATGCGCTTTCTCAAATCCTTTTTGGTCTGGATCGCACTTGGGCAAGTGCAGTCGTTCAAGACGAGATCACAGGCACCACACGTACACTTGAACTCCTGAGTCACTTCAGCGTATAGACGTTCTTGGGTGAGGGTGAGACGGATGGATTCTGGAGGTGCAGATCCTCGGTTTTTGGAGTAAATGCCGTAAGCCAAGACACCAAACAAGAGAATAAAAAAGCCGAGGACCGCGTAGGTCCCAAACGATCGTTGCGGGGAACGGCCCCGCTGCGGTTTACGCCTTGCCATAAAACCTCCTTGGCGTTTTGTCGTCGTTTATGAATTTCCTGTGTTGGGTTCTCATTCTAAAGTTTCTCTCCATTTGAGTATAGCCCGCACTCGCTACTAACGCATATAGTAAAGAATCACCAAACTCCTGTCAAGTACAAGGGGTTTGCCCCAATACTTCAGTATTTCCCTGGGACTTGTTTTCATTGAGAACGGAAAGGGTTCCGATTATGATTGAGACGAAGACAGATGCATGGAAGTCATAGGCTTTTCGGGTTTTAAGGCTTACATATGACGAGACGGACAAGGGCTTCATGATGCGGAAAAACTGGCCAGTGGTCTTGACGGGGAGCCTCCTGTTCCTCGTCATCGTGATCCTGACCTTAGATTCCCATTTTCGGTCGGAACGAGCCCTATTGGAGCGGTACAGTGAAACCCAGGCCCTGCTCGCTCAGGAAATCGCGAGCCGCCTGGAAGCCCACCTCAACCATTACGCCCAAACCCTTCTGATCTTAAAAACCACCCAGGGGTTCCATCGTGCTTCTCCTGCAAAACGAAGGACCCTCCTCCGGCAATTTCTGGAGTGGATGCACGACCCGAGAATTGAATCCTTTTCCTTTTACAATCCCTCCGGACGAATCGTAGCCTCGACCCGACCTCGGGCGATGGGACGGTCCTACCCACAATGTGATTTCTTCCTCTGGGCTAAAGAGACTCCACAACCTAATCATGTTTTTATCACGACCCTGGTCCCACCCCCAGAGATGCAGGCGGCAGAAGCCGCAAACGACTCGGTCGAAAGTGAACACGCCCATTTTCACGTCCTCATGGCAACTCCCGTTTTTGATTCAGAAGGAAACTTTTCTGGAGTTCTCACCCTAATCCTGAGCCTGGAGGACCTCCTTCAAGGCGAACTGTCCGGGATGGAGCTCTCCAACTTGGGCATTTGGATCATCGCAACGGATGGGACCCTCATCTATCAATCCCAGCACCCGGAAATGGAACTCGAAAACATCTACAACCGGGATACGACCTGCCTGGAATGCCACGTCTCTTTTGACTACGTCGAGACAGTGTTAAAGAACCCCAAAGGAACGGTGGCCTACCAACTCCAAGACGAGCCTCGGAAAATGGCCGCCTTTGCCTCCATTTCTCTGGAAAACATCGATTGGCGGGTGGTGGTTAACGTCCCAATGGCGACGATTTCCGCAATTGCAGCCCAAAATCTCCGCCGGGTGATGGCCTCGATCTTCTTTACCGCCTTCCTCTTCCTCCTTGGCGCTTACCTGATGTACCGCAACTACCGACTCAAGGTTCGGATGGAGGAAGAGGCACGCCAAGCCCAGGAAAAACAGCGTCTTCTGGAACAGTTACAGGATTCCGAAGAACTCTACCGGACGATCGTGGATACCGCCCACGACATGATTTGGATTCTGGACCCTCAAGGGCACTTCACTTTTATCAACCGCAGGGCCGAAGAGGTCACCGGCTTCCCCGTCAAAGAGTGGATTGGTAAATCTTTTGAACCCTTGATCCATCCGGAAGACCTCCCGAAGGTCCAAAAGATCTTTCAGGAGACGCTACAAGGCAAATCCCAAGCCTATGAAGTTCGAGTGGTTGCGCCCGATGGCCGGCTGTTCCACTTTTCCGTCCATACTGCACCCTTGTATCGCGAAGGCCAGATTGTCGGCACGATCAGTTTTGGACGCGATGTCACCAAAGAGAAAGAAGCGGAGCGTGCTCTCCTACGTCGTGAGGCGATCCTGGAAGCGATGCGATACGGAGCCGAGACGTTCCTCCGTGTCCCCGATGTCGACCGGAGTATCCCTGAGTTCTTGAAACACTTGGGACAGGCCGCTGAAGTTGAACGCCTCTGTATTTACGAAAACTTCAGGACTCCCGAAGGACGTCCCTGCGCCAGACAGAGATACCAATGGCTATGTGAAGAGTTCAAGCCGTCAGGCGAACACCCCTTGCTCTCTACGATCTGCTATGAGGGTGAAGAGTTCAAGGCCTGGACACAAACATTGGAAAAAGGTCGGCCCCTCCTGTTGTCTATTGAGGATTGCCCGCCCACCCTACGGTCGGCTTTAGAGGATGCCCATTTACACTGGCTCCTCATTTTCCCGATCTTTGTGGATCAAGCCTGGTGGGGGTTCCTGAGTTTTGGCCGACATCGGACTGAACCATGGTCTACCGTGGAGCGGGATGCCTTACAAACCGCAGCGGATATGATTGGGAGTGCCTTAGAACGCTGGGAATTGGAACAAGAGGCGGCCAGCCTTGCCCAGGTCTTAACCCACCTGAACACCGCTCGGACCATCCATGACGCCTTCCCTATGGTTGCCAGTGCAGTCCGCGGCATGTGTGCCTGTACCCATGTGTTGCTGGTAGAACATCTCGGCCAGGGAACCCTCCGGGTCCTGGATATGGAGACCCAAGAAGAGTTGGAGTTGTGTTCCGAGGCCTTGACGCAAGAAAGTCTCCAACAGGCCCTGGGAGAACCCACAGAACCGGGGTTCTGGCTTTTCGAGGACTTAGGCGCTAAGGAAACCCCAAAAGTCCTGAGGTGTCTCTTCCCCAAAGACGTCCGCTCTGGGGTCCTCTTCCGGCTTCAGGCTGGGTCAGAATGGCTGGGAATGCTGATCTTGGGTTGGCCTTATCCAGAAGGCTTCCATCTTCCCAAGGTCCGTCGACTCACTCAGCTCACACAGGCACTCTCCATGGCTTGGCAACGAAGCCGTTTGATGACCCGGGCCGAGGAGGAAGCCCGTCGCCTACACCGAATTATCACCAGTGTCCGCGCTGGGATCCTGGTGCTCGATCGGGACCGCCGGATCGTCCTGGCCAATCCGCTGGCGGAAGACTACCTTCAGGTTTTAGCACCCCAGGCTGAAACCGGGAAGCCTTTGGAATCGTTGGCCGGGGTCTCCTTAGACGTCCTGTTAAAACCCCCACCCTTTGGCGTGCCCTACCATGAGATCACCCTGCGTAAGCCACGACGCCGGATTTTCCAAATCACTGCCTATTCCCTGAAGGGTGAAGAATGGGTCCTCCTGATCCGAGATGTCACAAAAGAGCGAGAGATCCAGGAACGTGCACGCCAGCAAGACCGTCTGGCCGCAGTAGGACAACTCGCAGCAGGGATTGCACACGATTTTAACAACATCTTGACCACAGTCATCGGGATCGGCGAGTTGCTGGCCCTCCGGGAAGACCTGCCGCCCGAGGTCCAAAAAGACCTCCGGATGATCGTGGAACAGGGCGAGCGGGCCGCCCGGCTCATCCGACAGGTCCTGGACTTCAGCCGGAAATCCGTGACCGAAAAACAGCCCCTGGACCTCCTGACTTTCCTCAAGGAATCCGTGCGGTGGCTCCAACGCACATTCCCGGAAACTATCCGGATTGAATTGGATTGGGAGCCGGGGAACTACTGGCTCTACGGAGACCCCGCACAACTCCAGCAGGTTTTGACCAACCTCGCGCTCAACTCCAGGGACGCGATGCCGGAGGGCGGGGAGATCCGGATCCACCTCTCCCGAGTCGATCTTGCTGAAGGCGAAACCCCACCCCATCCAGAAGTACCCCCCGGGAAATGGATTGTGATCACCTTTTCCGATACCGGGACCGGGATCCCGCCGGAAATCTTGCCCCGGATCTTTGAACCTTTCTTTACAACGAAAAAGTCTGGGGTGGGCACAGGCCTCGGGTTGGCCCAGGTCCATGGGATCGTGAAACAGCACGATGGCTATATCTTTGTAGAAAGTGAAGTCGGCAAAGGCACCACCTTTACGATCTATTTCCCCGCACTCCTGACCAAAGCGGATATCGAAAAGATCGAACAAAAGACCCCGCTTCCTAAGGGACAAGGGGAGTGGATCTTGGTGGTTGAAGATGATCCTGCCGTGCGATATTTGAGCAAGTCCATGCTCAGCCATCTGGGCTATCACGTGCTCCTTGCGAAGCACGGGAAGGAAGCCCTCGAACTTTTTGAAGAGCATCGAGATCAGATCCGGTTGGTCATCACGGACCTCTTGATGCCCGAGATGGATGGCCGGGCATTGATCCAAGCGTTGAAAGAGCGCGCACCTGAAATCCCCGTGGTGATCATGACCGGATACCCCCGCGATCCTCAGGCCCTGGAACTTCTGACAAAAGGGGAGATCCCTTGGATTCAGAAACCCTTGCAACTTCCCCTGCTTGCACGGGTCGTCCACGAAGCCCTAAATGTTTCAGGGCAGAGTACCGAGGCCAAATAGTCCTTTGCCCCTTTTCGATTTGCAACCTCCCCGGTTCTCAAGCAAAATAATATCCATGCGCAATTATCCTTGGCTCCTTGGCGTTGTTCTTTGGGTGTTCCCCGTCACACTTCCGGCGTACACCCTGATCTACTCCCCAAAATCCGAAGCCGTTGTCCGTTACCTGTACGACATGTACACCCAGTTCGGAGAGAAAACAGCAATCCTCTCCGCAGCGAACATCCAATCTCTTTCCGAGGTCTCCGATTCTGCTCTCGGAATCTACGTTGTCTCCGATGAGGTTGGCCCTTGGCGGTCGCTGATCCAACGTTTGCCGTTCCGGTTCTCTGGGGACACAGTGTGGGTCCAGGACTCCCTCCTGGTAGCAGACGATTGGGTGTTTGCTGCCAAATTCCCATACGAGGGAAAGGCTGTGGAACTCTATGTGGCGAGGTCCATACGCGCCCTCTCCACCGCCACGCTTTTCCCCTACCCGGGCCACCCCTCCGCCTATGGGTTCAGCCTGGCCCGGGCCCGGGACGGCATCTTCTACACCGACGACGCCACAGCCATCGGGCTCTGGCACCTGGAAAACTCCCGAATGGTCATTGATTCCATGCTGTGGATCCCCCACGACTCGTTGCCTTTACAACGCCTGACCCAAGGCCCCATCGCCCTTTATTACGACCCTGGCCTTCTCCATGCCGGGGAAGCTCAACGCGTCGCACGACTGCTGGCAACCCTTTATGAGGGCTATGCGGGCTTAGGGACTCCTCTGCCGGACACCGTCTATGCCTACATCTACAAGGCATGGGTGAGCCATCGCCGCTGGGCGCTGTATTCCAATGCGTACAACACCTTCTGGCACAAAGTCCGGGATCGGCGATTTCTCCTATCCCCTGAAGACTCCAAGCCGATCCTTGGCTATGCCCATGAACTCGCACGCCTCTCACTTCAGCCCCTCTGCAAAGACCCAGAAAAGGGCTACGTGCCCTTCACCCTGGGTGCAGATGACTGGTCCCACTTCGGCCCGATGGTCGGGGTGATCCCCTATGTGCATGAGGTTCTGGGAGACTCCGCCTGGATTGTCCCCTATGACTACCTCAATCTGGAGGGGCCCGCGCTGTTTCATAAGATCTATCGGGGTGCCCAAAATACCTTCGCATGGGTACTCTATGAGGTGGATTCTCTTTATGGCCGGGAAACACTGGCTCGGGGGATCCGACAATGGCGCAAGAAACACCCGACCCAACTCCCGGACATCCAAGACCTGGTCCTCGCTATTGCCAAGGAAACCCAGGACCCGACCTTGATCCAACATGCCCGGGAGGCATACGCAACGCCTTTTGAGCACTCCCTCTCCCGGTGGAAACGATGGAAGCCCCTGGGCCTGTTCCCACCCCTGGAACGCATGTTCTTTTACAGTGACTTTGTGGTCGATTCAGTGGATTCCGGCTCGGTGAGTTGGGAAGCCGGGTTCCGGCCTGGGGACGAGATCCTGACCGTCAATGGCTATTCCGTATCCAGCGAGAAGACCCAGGCCTATCGCTCTTTGCTCTTCCTCGAACCGGATACCCCGGTGACCCTCACGATCCGGCGACCCAGTGGGGAGACCACGACCCTCACGGTGGTCCCGGAACGCTGGACGTTTCCGTAAACCTCAGAAAGAGGAGGCCAAAGGATGTGGACATGGGTCCTAAGCCTGGTGGCCCTGTACAACGCACAGGCCAATTACCAGATTCAGGCCACATTGGATGTCAAGACCTGGACCCTGACGGGCCAGGAAACGGTGACCTTTGTCAACCACACCCCGGATACCATCCCCGACGTCTGGTTCCTGCTCTATTTCAACGCCTTCAAAGACGGCAGCACCCTGTTTCAGGAGACTGAATCCTGGTTCGGCAGTTATCAACGGCTTCGGCCCCAGGACCAGGGCGATCTGAGAATCCTGGAACTGGAGATCCAGGGCAAAAAATGGTCCTTTGATTCCCTTGGGACCCTCCTCCATTTGGATCTGCCTCGTCCCATTCTTCCTGGTGAGACCCTTGTGGTCACCCTGTCCTTTGAGGGGAAGATCCCCAAACTCTGGTCACGGGCCGGCCATCAGGGCAAATATGTCAACCTGGTGCATTGGTATCCGAAACTCGCGGCGTACGATTCTCTGGGCTGGCACCCCATCGATTACCATGTCTGGGGGGAGTTCTATGCCAATTTTGGGCGTTATGACGTAACCCTCACCTTCCCCAAAAACATGGTCGCCGGTTTCACCGGCACCCTGGTGGAAGGGGAAGCCTACCAGGCCTTCCTGGATTCCCTCGCAGCCCTGGATCCGGAGAGCCTTGCGGTCAGCCGGCGCCGTGCCAAACCGGACACCAGCACGGTCACCATCCGTTTCGTGGCAGACTCCGTACACGACGTCGCCGCGGTCCTCAGTCCAGACTTCATCCCCATCCAACAAAAGGTTGGCCAGACCGAGATCTGGACCCTGGTCCGCGCACGACATCTGAAACGGTACCTCAAAATCCGGGAGGATATCCCCAAGATCCTGGAACAATTCAATGCCTGGTTCGGCCCGTACCCTTACGCCAAGTTGACCATTGTGGATGGCTCCATCGGACGAGCTGGCGGGGGGATGGAATACCCTCAACTCGTGATCATCGGCTCCGGCGGCCGGCGGGGCGGTGGGTTCATGATGCCCAAAGGGTTCCAGCGTCTGGGGCTCCTTGACGTGATCGCCCACGAGGTCGGCCACCAGTGGTTCTATGGCATCTTCGGCAACAATGAAATGGATGAAGCCTGGCTGGACGAAGCCTTCGCCTCCTACGCAGAACAACGGTTTACCGAGTGGCGGTTCCCGCCGGATTCTATCCGGGCGCTCCTGGGATGGTCCCGGATCTTTCTCCCTTCGGACCGGCCGATCCTCAAGTTTTTCCGGGATATGGGACTCTATCGGACCCTGAACGGCCCATGGAACGGTCCGATCCT
>CAYQZW010000052.1:0-3619 GCA_964422065.1 uncultured bacterium
AGGCTGAGGAGAAACGAAAAGCCAAAGGGATGGACCTGATGATCTTGAACAGCCCGAAAACCCTGGGATCGGAGAAAGTCTCTGGTGCCCTCATGGACGACAAGGGTGCCGCTCCGTTCCGTGCGTGGACCAAAGAAAAACTCGCCCGAGAAATCCTCACCTGGCTCGCAAATCGCTGGGGCAAGGGGTAAGGGGATGCCTTCCAAAGAACTCAACACATTGCTCTATCTGGAAGCATTGGGACTGCACGAGGTCTTCCTTCCCAACGGGACATTGACCAAGGAGCAGGCCCTGGATAGCGTTCGGAAACGGGTTCTCCAATGCAGAAAATGCCCGCTCCACCAGACCAAAACCCTCTATGTCTTTGGCACGGGCAATCCTTATACCTCCCTGATGATGATTGGCGAGGCACCTGGCGCTGAAGAGGATAAGAGGGGGAAACCCTTCGTGGGCAGGGCGGGAGAACTCCTCAACCAAATCCTGTCTTCGTTGGGCTACAATCGGGAACGGGATTTCTACATTGCCAATGTCTTAAAATGCCGTCCTCCACGCAACCGGGATCCCTTGCCCGAAGAAATTGCCGCCTGCACCCCCTATCTCGCCGCACAAATCCAGATCATTCAGCCGAAAGTCTTGGTCGCCCTGGGGCGCTACGCCGGACGGTTTCTGCTGGGTAAGGACCTCAAGATGTACCAAATGCGGGGACAGGTCCATCAAAGCCGGTTCGGGATTCCCGCCGTCATCACCTTCCACCCCGCTGCAGCCCTGCGACGACGTGACCTGGTGGACGAGATGAAACGAGACCTCCAACTGGCCCTCTCTCTGATATAGCCCTCACAAGCCTTCAGCGTAACTTCAGGACACGCAAAGACCGTTTCCCGACACGTAAAAAATACACCCCTGGAGGGATGCCCCTGAGCGAAAGCCTGCCACGAGGGGGATCCAACACCTTCTCCAAATGAAGACGTCCGGAAAGATCAAAAATCTGGACCTTTGTATGTCTTGACACCCCTTCAACCCAGACCACATTCCCTGCGGGGTTCGGAACAATCCGCAACCCCGGTGAAGCCCCGTCGTCTTCCTGGGCCTCCCCAGCACTGATCACATATGCGAGTTCCAGGAATTCATACACGTAGTTCCCGGTCCCTGAGGCATCGGAAATCTCCGTGATCCACAAGCCCGCAGGCCCACTGAACGTATTGGCCAAACCTGGAGACGCCAAGGTGTCTGGAACCACTATCCAGGAAGAAGGGTCCCCGGCAGTGTTTCCATGGATCCGTTGCAAGGAAACACCGGAGGACATGGGAATCGTAGGGCCGTCCACCGTATCCCCTTGGACACTGATGAGCACAAACGTTTCGTCTCCATTGATCACGGGGAAATTCCCCTGTGTATTGATGAAAACCACGGAATCTGAGAGGGTCACATTCCAAAAGGCTTCAAACTGTGCCTGGGTCGCATTCCGAGCGAGGACAACCAGACCGCCGGGGGGCACGGTAACGTCTCCAAAGACGTACTCACGGTGGGAATTCTCCTGAATCAGGGTAAACCCTTGGAGAGGTAACCCCCCGATCCCGGTCACAGTGTACGACAGCGTTTCCGAGACCGAAACCGCGAGTGAATCATCCTGAGCCCACAGGAAATAAGACACCGTATTCCCGCTATCCACCGGCTCAATGTGGAAATACCACCGGTCTCCAGAGGCAGAATCGGGAAGGGATATCAGCCAGGGCGGGCCGTTGATCTGATAGAAAAGTTTGGCAGAGAGGACCTGGGAGTCGTCTGTAATGCGTGCAGAAACCCGTACGGTATCCTGCGGCGTAGGGAACAGGGGAACCTGCTGGAGATCCAAGATCCATGGGGGCTGATTCCCGGAAAGTCCCAAAAGCCACATGCAGGCGTTGAGGATGGCGATATCGTTATCTTCACCCGGGGCGTGCCACCCATCATAAAGATTATTGCCGGGCGTTCCGGTGCCGTCATCTGCGGGTGAACTGTCTCCCAAGCCGACGATGCGCCCCTGTCCATACCGACTGGTGGCGAGGGTCACATCCGTGAGTCCATGGGGAGCCCCGGTCATCCAGATATGGCCCTGGACAGAGGGATTCCACGTGTTCCACAAACTCATCACGGTCCCGGCGTAATACCCGATGGCCCCCACATCGCCCAGCGGCCCATGGACAATAGGATCGTCAGGGTCTCCCGTTACGTTAGAATCCGGGGCATCCCAGATATTGTTATGCGGCTCACCCGCGACATGGAAATGGATCCCGAAAAGGGTATCAAACCCCGCGGCGTTAAAAATCCTGGGGGCGTCCCAGCCGTTGTTATTGCGATCCGACGCATAGTGGTTGGCGACCAGGAAGAGCCCTCCCCCTTGTGCCACAAACTCCACGATGGCCTGAATCTCTGAACTGGTAAATGGGTTCTGAGGCTCACAGAGAACGAAGACATCAAAGTACATCAGATCCAGAGAATCCTGAGCATTACCAAAGGTAATGGCGTGCCCCGGGGGGAGCGTCCGGACCCGGTGGCCCATCTGGGCCAGTGCTACCCCCCAAGACGATAATGCCCCCAACCAGTCCTCTTCTCCAGAAGGATCCGGTGGCAGAGGTTGGGGCCAGTCGTCATCCACGATCCAATCGGCATTTCCCGCGGTTTCGTCCTTGGTGTAGTCAAAGAGGAAAGACCCGGCATAGAGAGGGAAAATCCATAGGAGGGAACAGACCAGCCGCAGGAACCGCATCATCCAAGCTCCAAGGTTAAACGGGAGGTACGCTCTGCAAAATCCTTTGCCCGCTGGAGGGCGGTGGGGAGTAATGCATCCTTACGCGGCACAAGTTCCTGTACAATACCCCAACGGTGTGCTTCTCGTGCACTAACCTGGGTGCCAAGAAGGGCCAAGCGTTTGAGGGTCCCGAATTTCACCGTTCGTCCAAGGAAGAAAAAGCCTACATATCCTGGAAACACCCCGATGCGGATTGCGGGATGGCCGAGAACGGTCTCTGGTGTCGCCAAGCGGTAGTGCGTGGCCAGTGCGAGTTCCAGTCCTCCGCCCAAGGCATATCCGTGTAAAGCTGCCACGACGGGCTTGGGAAACTGTGCAATCATAAGGAGGGTTTTACGCCCTTCCTCCACATATTGACGGGCTTCGATAGGGTTCATATGAACAATTTCCTTCAAGTCTCCTCCAGCACAAAACGCATCGCGTCCATATAAAACCACAGCTCGGATATGAGTATCGGAAGAGAATCGTTGGAACATCCGGCGGAGGTTCCGTAACGTGGGGATGTCTAACCGATTGACACCTCCGGACTCGTAGAGTTCGACGAGGGCAATGGGATCAACGATGTGGGTATTGAGATTCAAAAAACAAAAGGGTGAGCGAGGGGACTCGAACCCCCAACCACTGGATCCACAGTCCAGCGCTCTACCCGTTGAGCTACGCTCACCGTACGAGATACAAATTGTAAGCACGTATCGTGGAAATTTCAATGAACCGAGTCCGGTGGGTGAGTTTATGGAACCGATCGTTTTTTACCCCTGTGCTCCCGATTCCCTAAGACAAAGGTGTACAATTGAGGCCCACTGGAAGGGGTTTCACCAAATGGAGGAAGGA
>CAYQZW010000052.1:3719-12319 GCA_964422065.1 uncultured bacterium
ACAAAGGTGTACAATTGAGGCCCACTGGAAGGGGTTTCACCAAATGGAGGAAGGAAGGATGTTGAAGCGTACGCCTTTATACGATCTCCATCGTTCGCTCGGTGCGAAGATGGTCCCCTTCGCAGGCTTTGAGATGCCCATCCAATACACCTCAATCGTCGAGGAGCATCGGTGGGTCCGTCAGCATGCGGGTCTTTTTGACGTTTCCCACATGGGTGAACTCCGCATCGAAGGGGATCGTGCAATGGATTTCGTCTCTTATGTGACCAGCAACGACCCTACAAAGCTGGAGATCGGCCAGGTCCAGTACTCCGCTCTCCTTAACGAAAATGGAGGGTTTGTGGATGACTTGTTGGTGTACCGACTTGCTGACGATGCGTTCCTTCTCGTTGTCAACGCTGCCAACGTCCAGAAAGACTTTGAGTGGATCCAATCCCACGCTTTTGCGGCGGGGGTGACGATCCGGAATCTTTCCGATGAAATCGGGGAACTTGCACTTCAGGGGCCGAAGGCAGAGGAAGTCCTACAGCCCTGGGTTCCTTTTGATCTTCGGCAATTGCCGTATTATTGGTCCACAGAAACCTCTGTTGCGGGTCTTCCAGTGCTTTTATCCAGAACAGGCTATACAGGGGAGGATGGCTTCGAAATCTACGGAGATCCTGCTGCCATTGCGAAAATTGCATCCGTCCTTCTGGATCATCCCTGGGTCAAGCCCGTCGGATTAGGTGCCCGGGATACCCTGCGCCTGGAGATGGGCTATCCCCTCTACGGGAATGACATTGACGAGACCACAAACCCCTTTGAGGCCGGCTTACGCTGGATTGTCAAGATGCAAAAGTCGGACTTCATCGGCAAATCGGCGCTCCTTGAATTCCAGCGTAAGGGTGTGGCAAGGAAGAGGATCGGATTCCTGACGCCAGAGCGTCGGACGATCCCCAGGAAAGGAATGTCCCTAACCCACCAGGGCAAGGATGTCGGGACCGTTACTTCTGGGAGTTACTCCCCCATGCTGGACACAGGGATTGGGATGGCTTATGTAGAAATCTGGGCTTTGGGGGAGGAGACGTTGACTCTCCGGTTCCGCGGCCAGGCGGTCCCTGTACAACAAACAACATTGCCGTTTTACAAACACGGAACCGTTCGGCGGTCAGCACCGCGGAAAGCACATTGACGGTCCATAGAAAATCGGCATATAATCGGTGGAGAGCGTTCAAAAAGGAGGTTAAACATGAAGCGTAAGGTGACGGTATGGGTCCTTTTGGCATTCCTTGGCCTTAGTGTGGTCGCCTGCCAGCAGGGAGGGTCGCTGGAAAATCGGGTTCGAGAGTTGGAAATCAAGGTTCAAACTCTCCAGAAAGACGTCGAAGCGCTGAAAAGGCAGATGTCTGGATTTCAGGCTGGCGAGAGTGAGACCCCGCCTGTCCAAAAGAGTGCAAAAGAGACCCAAGGCGTCAAACCCCGCCCCCCGAAAAAGAAAGGGGGATGATCCGGAAAAGGAGGTAAACCGATGAAACGTCTGATTGGAATCTCCACACTCCTTCTGGGGATCGTATTGTGGTCATCCTGTACCAAAGAAATCTTTGTTGTGCCGCTCCCCGCACCTCAGAACCTTCGGATTGTTGGCAGTGCGAACAACGGAACAGGTATTGTATTAGCCTGGGACCATGTCGCTGACGCGTATAGTTACAACGTCTACTACTATGACTCCCTTCTGGCGAATACGGTTCAGGCACAGTTCACCGTGGACTCTTTGATTGGGGTTTTCTCCGTCGCTGCAGTGGATCAAGACGGCAATGAAGGCGATCGGTCCCAGTCTGTGTCGAACTTCGCGGTTACCGGTTCAGGAACCCTTTACGAGCGCAGCGACACCCAAAGCGGCCACAATACGGCCTTCTACTGGACAACGGAGGGAATGGGTCAAGACGTACCTCTGGGGGATTCGACTTACTGGCCCATCATTGATCTTTACATCGACGATTTCACAGCGGGGACGGTAGTCCCGACTCGTATCCACTTCGTCGGTCCCACTTACGACCGGTTCGATCCCCAGGGTCTCGGCTTCAACGCGGATACCACCTGGCTGGGTGGGCCTCAACTTCAGGCCTCCGATTGGTTCCCTTCCCCGATCACTCTCCAGGAATTTGTGCCTGATGACGATCCCGCAAACCCACATAACGGCATCAATCCCGGGGAATACTACTACGCAGAAGTCCCCGTGAACGGCGAGATCCACTACGTGATGATCAAGGTGACAGATGTGACGTCTGATGGCCGAGTGGACTTTACGTACAACTTCCAGCCAATCCCGGGGTTCCGGGGCTTGAAAGCCCAATAACCCGTAAGGCTTGAAAATCCACACTGAAGGGGAGCCTATAGGCTCCCCTTCTTTGTTGAGAAGGTTGCTCAGTTTTCTTATACTTTGTCTATGCACGAGCACGGGTCAACTTCTCACTCGGCGCTGACTTCCACGCGGTTCGGGGTTCTGGTCGGAAACCCGAATGTCGGCAAAAGTCTGCTTTTTAAACACCTGACCGGCCGATATGTGACCGTCTCCAATTACCCCGGCACCACCGTCGAAGTGGCTAAAGGAGAAGTAACCGTCCAGGGAGAAACATACGATCTCATCGATAGTCCAGGAACTCAAACCCTTCTGGCTGCTTCAGATGATGAGCGGGTTACCCGGGACCTCCTCCTGAAAGGCCGTCCTGAATGGGTGATCCTGGTCGCAGATGTCAAAAACCTTCGCAGAGCCATGGTCTTGCTGTTCCAACTGGGAGCCCTGGGACTCCCGACTGTCCTGGCCTTAAACATGTGGGACGAGGCCCGAAACCGTGGTATCCGAATCAACCTCAAGAAACTGGAACAACTCTTTGGCATCCCGGTGATTCCCACTATTGCCCTCCATGGCAAAGGGATCCGTGCGCTGTTAGACGCAATTCCCCATGCCCGCCCCCCAAAAGTCCAGATCCCCTGGCATCCAGCAATTCGGGAGGCTCTGGACAAACTGACACAACTCCTTCCACAGTCCTGGAAAGGCAAAGAGGGACTGGCCCTCCTTTTCCTTGGAGAAGACGACGCTGCGGAAGAACTCCTCCATCTCTCCCTCTCTCCAGAAGACTTCCAAAAGGCCCTTGAAGTCCGCCAAACCCTGTCCACCCGCATCCCCGAACCCCTCTCCTTAACCCTCCTTACCACCTGGGGCCGGAATGCTGAGGCCTTGGCGGAAACGGTTCGAGAACTCCCGGAAAGAACACCCACCCCCTCCTTGAGTCAGTACCTCGACCGCTGGATGACCCATCCATTCTGGGGCTACCTCTTCTTGGCCCTTGTCTTGGTGTTACTCTACTTCTTTGTTGGGCGATTCGGGGCCGGTACCCTAGTAGACTTCTTAGAAAACCAAGTGTTTAATGGCGTTATTAACCCTTGGCTCACTCGCCTGTTCCAGGCACTTCCCCTGCCAGCAGCGGTCATAGACTTCTTTGTTGGCACATTCGGCATCTTCACTATGGCGCTCACCTACGGTCTCGCCATCATTTTCCCCATCGTGCTGACGTTCTTCATCGCGTTTGGGATCCTCGAAGACTCCGGATATCTCCCCCGATTGGCCCTGCTCCTGGACCGATTCTTCAAGGTTATGGGGCTAACCGGTAAGGCTGTCCTTCCCATGGTCCTGGGCCTTGGCTGTGTAACCATGGCGACCGTCACTACCCGAACTCTGGAGACCAAACGGGAGAAGATCCTGGTGACCCTTCTCCTGGCCTTGGGGATTCCCTGTTCTGCGCAACTCGGGGTCGTGATGGCAATGATGGCCGGGCTCTCGCCCGCAGCCTACCTGATCTGGGGGGGCGCTGTCTTCCTGAACCTCCTCCTCGTCGGGTTCCTCGGGGCTCGCGTCCTGCCGGGCGAACACAATTACTTCATCCTCGAAATCCCCCCGCTCCGGATCCCCAGCATCAGCAATATCCTCTGGAAAACCGGCGCTCGTCTCGAATGGTACCTCAAAGAAGTCATCCCCATGTTCATTATCGGCACCGTAATTCTCTATGTCATGGATCTCAGTGGCATTCTCCAGTTCTTAGAAAGGCTCTTTCAGCCGGTAGTCACTGGGATCTTGGGCCTACCTCCTCAGGCTGCGGTCGGTTTTATCATGGGCTTCCTCCGTAGAGACTACGGCGCTGCAGGATTTTTGCTCCTGCAAAAACAGGGCCTCCTGTCGGTTTCACAGGTGATTGTAAGTGTGGTGACGATCACACTGTTCGTTCCCTGTATTGCCAATGCCCTTGTGATGATCCGAGAACGCGGATGGAAAATCGCCCTCGCCATCATGGGCTTCATTCTCCCATACGCGGTCTTTGTTGGCTGGACCACCCGGATGTTCCTGCGCCTATGGTCGCTTTAAAATCAAAAGAGATCCAATGCCCATTATGCGGCTATCGGTTTCTGAGAGATGAAGCATATCGAACGGCTTGTGAGGTCTGTCCTCTGGCACCCCTCCAAGGGAAATGCGGGTTCGTACGTTGTCCGCAGTGCCATTATGAGATTCTGCTCGAAACCCCAACAGTTTCGAAAATCCAGCGCTGGTTGCGAAAATTTAAGGACGTGACATCATGACAAAGACCGACGTGGCCCACGACGAAATCCGATTGGAAGAGGCCCTCAAGGTCCTCTGGCTTCGAGAAGAGGGCTGGAACGAGGAAGAACTGGGCCCCATTCTAAAACACAAGATCTCCGAGGAGGACTTCCAGGTCTTGGAAGCTCGGGGGTGGGCCCATCGCTCGGGTCGGGGATGGCAACTCACGGAGTCGGGGCGCCACCATGCGGCCGATGTCATCCGGCGCATGCGGCTCGCAGAATGGCTCTTCACGGAGATCCTCCGTGGCCCTGAAGGGACCATGGAAGAAACGGCATGCCGGATGGAACACATCCTCACGGAAGAGGCCGCCACAGAGATCTGCACACTCTTGGGACACCCCCAGTATTGTCCCCACGGCAAACCGATTCCCCGTGGCAAGTGCTGCGCTGAACGCCGGATGGTCCCAACCCCCCTCATCGTCCCCTTAACCCACCTGGCGGTGAACCAGACAGGAAAAGTCGTTTCCATGACCATAGAGGGTCATCGGGCCAGCCGGGTCTTAGTCTCTTTCGGCGTGATTCCTGGGACCGAAGTCCGTGTGGTCCGCAGAAGGCCTGGTCTGGTACTCGAAATCGATGGAACGACCTTGGCACTCGACACCGAGATTGCAGAGCGGATCTATGTCAAACCCGTGAGACGGAAGTCCACCTAAGCCACAGATCGTGTTTTCCCTGGATTTACTTGCAAAATCCAGGGGCTTGAATTAAGATAAGCATCAAAAATCCTGGAGGTGTAAACCTTGATGAAGCGTGTTTTCCCTCTATTGATCGCCCTGACCTTCGTGGGAAGAGCCTTTGCCTCGGCTTCCGAAGCGGGCGCGATCTTCCTCACCATCTTTCCGGGTGCCAAAGCCACAGCCATGGCGGGAGCCTTTAGTGCCATTGCAGACGATGCCACCGCCAGTTTTTACAATCCTGGAGCCCTGGCCTTCTTTAAAACCACCCAGTTCTCCTTGATCCACGCCAACTGGCTCCCCAAATTGGCCAAAGACATGTACTACGAGTACGTAGGCTTCGTCAAACCCCTGCCTGGACAGGGCGCCCTCGGTGGACACATCATCTACCTTGATTTGGGTAAAGTTGAGGCCTACGACGAAACGGGGAATTATCTGGGGACCTGGTCTCCCCATGATTTGGCCATTACGTTGTCCTATGGGTTCCCTCTGAGCCCCAGTCTGGGGATAGGGTTCTCGGGGAAGTTCATTCGGAGTTTCCTCGCACCCCCTGAGGTGCTTCGGATCGTCTTGGGGGTTCCAGGAGGTGGGACGGCAAACTCGGTAGCCATGGATGCGGGCCTCTTTTATCAATTCCCGCTCCAAGGACTCACCGGCGCAGTGGTGCTTCAGAACTTTGGCCCGGGCCTCAAATTCACGGCCACCGGGGAACGGGATCCGTTACCCTACTTGCTTCGCGTGGGCATCGCCTACCGCCCCATCTGGAACGAAATGAACAAATTGACCCTCTCCGTCGACATCAACAAAGTCTTGGTCAACATCACAAAAGATCTGAGAGAAAAGGGCGCGAAGTGGGTAGCCGAAGAAGCCTTCAAACAGGTCGGCATGGAATATACACTCCTGGATATCATCTCCCTCCGGATCGGATACTTCTACGACAAGGAAGGCGCGCGGATGGGACTGACCTTCGGCGCGGGTATCGCCTTTAAGAACTTCCGGTTCGATATCGCTGACGACTCCCGGATCTATGAGTTCGGGGAAACCAACAACCGCCGATTCTCGTTGACCTATGTTATGCAGAAGTGAGCCCGACATTGGGATTTTGAGGATACACCCGTGCGATTGCTCGTACTTGCGACAGTTCTCTTCACTCAAGGCACAGTCCCCGATGACTGGCAGGCGGTAAGGTCTGCCCTCTTCTCCGCACTGGACAACTTCTTCAATCATACCGCACTCCCCGAAACCCTCACGGTTCAAAACCTGAACCCGGAGAGCCGATGGGGATGGGTCTTTGAACCCTTGCTCGAGGAATATGTGACCGAGCGCGGTGCTGTTGTTTTGCCCCAATCCCGGGTCGCCTTGCGGTTCACCCCCCTACAACTCCGGATCGAGAAAAGGGCCTCAGGGCTTTGGGGACGAACGGTTCGACGCCAAGTAACCCTCAAGTGTTGGGTCTCGATCCAAACCCGTTCCGGAACCGTTCACTGGATTGCCCGAGGAGGGTACCGGGATCAATATCCCGTGAACGCCAACCCCCTCACCGAGATTGAGGGGCTTTCTCCGAACATCCGCCGTTCCATTCCTTGGCCACAGCAGGTTTTGGTCACCCTGATGGTCGGAGGCGTACTCTACATGCTCTATTCAGGAGGTCGTTAACCGATGAGCAAATCATATCGAGATACGTTGAATTTACCGAAAACCGAGTTTCCTATGCGGGCGAACTTGCCCAAGAGGGAGCCTGAACTCCTCCGTTTCTGGCAGGAACAGAAGATCTACCAGAAGATGCTCGAGAAGCGGAAAGACGCCCCGCTCTTCATCCTCCACGACGGTCCCCCCTACTCCAATGGACACATCCACCTGGGCACCGCCATGAACAAGGTGCTCAAGGACATCGTAAACAAATACAAAGCGATCCGAGGCTTCAGAACGCCCTATGTCCCGGGCTGGGATAACCACGGCATGCCGATTGAGAACCAAGTCGTTCGGGAAGACCCTGAGTTTGCCGAGGTCCGGGATGACCCCGGGAAACTCCGTGACCCGAAGATTAAGGTTAGAATTCGCCAAAAATGCCGGGAATTTGCGGCCAAGTGGGTCGAGATCCAAAAGGCAGAATTCCAACGGCTTGGCGTGCTTGGGGATTGGGATCGGCCCTACTTGACGATGTCGCGCGAATATGAGGCCGGCGAGATCGAGATCTTCGCCGACCTCGTTGAAAAAGGCTACATCTACCGGGGGACTATGCCCATCCACTGGTGCCCGACCTGCCAGACCGCCCTCGCTATGCTCGAGGTCGAGTACCACGAAAAGGAATCCCCGTCCCTGTGGTTCCGTACCCCCGTGGTGGACGGCAAAGGTGTCTTGGATCCAGGCACGTATCTCGTGGTCTGGACGACAACCCCCTGGACCCTGATCGCCAACCGGGCCTTCGCCTTTCACCCTGAGTACGACTATGCCCTCTTTGAGGTGGAAGGCACTCGGTACGTCATGGCGGAATTGCTCCTACCCGTCGTGGCAGAGATCCTGGGCTGGGCAGAGTATCGGAAACTGAAACGGCTGAAAGGGAAAGACCTTGAAGGGCTCGAGTTCCAACACCCCCTCTTCCCAACCCGTAGGTCTCCAGGGATCCTGGCCGACTTCGTGACCCTCACCGAAGGGACCGGGATTGTCCATATCGCCCCAGGCCATGGAAAAGAAGACTTTGAAGTTGGCAGAAAATACGGGCTCGAGGTTTTCTCTCCCGTAGACGAAAAGGGTCGGTTCACAGAAGAAGCCGGGCAGCCGTTCGTCGGCCTGTTCGTCGGTAAAGAGGGCTCTGAAAAGGCCGTCGAAGTGCTCAAAGACCTCGGCCACTTCCTCCACTTAGAACGCCTGACCCACACCTATCCCCACTGCTGGCGCTGTAAGAATCCCTTGATCTTTCGGTCCACCACCCAGTGGTTCCTCTCCGTTGACCACCAGGGGCTCCGGGAAAGAGCGCTCAAAGAAATTCAAAACGTTCAATGGGTGCCCGAAGAGAGCATCAACAGGATCTACAACTCCGTCAAAGAACGCCCGGACTGGGTCCTTTCGCGACAACGGGCATGGGGTGTGAATATCCCCACCTTTTACTGCAAGCAGTGTGGGGAGCCGCTCCTCTCGCCAGACGTCATTCGCCATGTGGCCCAAATCTTCCGCAAAGAAGGCGCCGATGCCTGGTTGACTTATGCTGTCCAGGACCTCCTCCCCCCCCAGACAAAATGCCCCAAGTGTGGAGCGTCGGACTTTGAAAAAGATATGGACATCCTGGACGTGTGG
>CAYQZW010000053.1:0-12233 GCA_964422065.1 uncultured bacterium
CCAGAAGGTCATCAATACCCTGAAACTCGCCGGGATCGGGCTGGAGGGGAGCCGAAAGGTACTCCGCTATCTCAAACACGGGATTCCCCTGAAACGGGAAAAGACCCGCATCGTGGAACGGGTCCGGCTCGTGGACTACGCGAACCCCGAGAACAACCACCTTGTCGTCGCCAATCAGGTGGTGTACCAGGGCAAGGACACGATCCGCACAGACATCATGCTCTATGTGAACGGCATCCCCCTGGTCAATATTGAGTGCAAGAACCCCACCCGCCCGGGCCAGACCTGGTACGTGGCGTACCGGCAGATCAAGGACTACGAGAACTCGGTTCCAGACCTCTACCGCTATGTCCAGATCGGCGTGGGCGCTGCCAAGATCGCCAGATATTTCCCCATCGTGCCCGGTGCCGAGGAAGTGCATACCTACGAGTGGAAAGCCCAACAACCCGTATCCGACCCCCTGGACCACATCCTTGAGTTTCTGGAGCCTGCCGTGCTTCTGGACATCCTTCGGCACTTTTTGTTCTATCGGGAGGAGCGGGGCGAGCGGACAAAGGTCATTGCCCGGTACATGCAGCATCGGGCGGCGAATAAGATCGTTCAGCGGGTGCTCATGAACATGGGCCTTCTCCCTCCGGCAGAAGACCACAGAGGCAAACAGCGTGGGCTCATCTGGCACTGGCAGGGCTCGGGCAAGACCCTGACCATGATCTTCGCCGCCGAAAAACTCTTCCATCTCCTGGGCAACCCCACGATGTTCTTCGTCGTGGACCGGATTGAACTGGAAGAACAGTTCCTGCGGAACTTTGCCGCCCTGGATTTGCCTTTCCAGGTGGAGGTGATCCAGTCCATTGAAGACCTCAAAGAGACCCTCCGCCACGATGGCCATCGGGGCAAACGCGGGATCTTCCTGACCCTGATCCACAAGTTCCAGCCCTCCGAACTCCAGGACCTCCACAAGGAACTCCAGCAAT
This sequence comes from uncultured bacterium, assembly GCA_964422065.1. GTDB lineage: Bacteria > Hydrothermota > Hydrothermia > WGAB01 > WGAB01 > S141-55. Next base: position 975 of record CAYQZW010000053.1, read on the forward strand.
TGCCGGAGGAATACGAGACCGTGCGGACCCGCAGGGATATCGTGCTCTTCGTGGACGAAGGGCATCGGTCGCAGTATGGCCTGATGGCTGCCCAGATGAAGGCGCTCTTTCCAAACGCCTTTGCCTTTGCGTTTACCGGGACGCCGCTGGCGATCCGGGGCCGGGACACGTTCCACGAATTCGCGTATCCGCCGGACGAACTCTACCTGGACCGGTATTTTGTCTCGGACTCTTTACGGGACGGCTATACCGTCAAGATCGTGTACCAGCCCCGTCTGGAAAAGGATGTGCATCTGCGACGCGACCTCCTGGACGCCTTCTTGGAGACCGAACTGGAGGAACTGCCGGAGGAGACCCGGCAGGAGGTAGAAGACCGGATTGGGCGGAGGTTGAGCGCGATTCGGGTCTTCCTGGAAAACCCCCGGCGGATTGAGCAGGTCTCAACGGATATCGCGGAACACTTCAAAGAAAACCTGGACGGTCGGTTCAAGGGCATGGTGGTGGCGGCCAGCCGCCTTGCCTGCGTCCGGTTCAAACGTGCACTGGACCGCTATCTGCCACCGGAATACACGGAAGTCGTGATGACCTACATGCCTCAGGATGACCAGCAGAAAAGACCTGAAGTGGAGACCTACCGGAAGGCACTCCTCCAGCGGTTCCCCAAGATGGACACGGATGCCATCAACAAACACATCGTGGAACGGTTCAAGGAAGAGGCGTTGCCGAAGATCCTGATTGTCACGGACATGCTGCTCACCGGTTTTGATGCGCCGATCCTCCAGACGATGTATCTGGTCAAACCCCTCAAGGGGCATCGGTTGCTCCAGGCGATTGCCCGAGTGAATCGCCCTATGGGTGACCTCAAAGAGGCGGGGCTCATTCTGGACTATGTCGGCATCCTGAAACACCTGAAGCGCGCCTTTGAGATGTACAACGAGGCAGATCTCAAGGATGTGCTCTTTGAATACGATTCCCTGGTGGGCGAGTTTGAGATCCTCCTCCGGGAACTCCTGGGACTGTTTGAAGATATCCCCCGGAACTACGAGCGGGAAACCCTGCTCAAGGCGTTTGAGCGGATCATGGAAAACGAAGACCGGGAGGAATTCTTTAAGGAGAAATACTGGACATTGCGGAAGGTGTTTGAACTGCTGGGGCCGCATGAGGTCAAGTTGGAACACCTGGAAGAATACAAGTGGCTCTCTGCGGTGTATGTGTACTATGTGCGGATGTCCGTGAGCCAGGAACAGGTGCCTCTGGCGTCCAAATATTTTGAGAAGACCCTGAAGTACATCCACCGATCTACGGAGGTCAAGGAGATTGAAACCTCGTTGCCCGCCTTTTCCTTTGACGAGGCGTATCTCAGGGAGATTGAGGAACGCGGAATGAACGACGAGGAAAAGGCGGCGAATATCCTCTTTGCGTTAAATCGGATGGTGCTGGTGGAGAAGAACCCGGACCCGGTGTTTGAGACCATCACGGAACGGGTGGAACGGCTGGTGGACGCATGGCGAAAACGGACAAAGGAGTACCGGGAGATCTATCGGGAGGGCGCAGGGCTTTTGAAGAAGATCCACCGGATGAGAGCCCGGCAACAGGAACTGGGGTTCTCGCCTGTGGAGTACAGTGTGCTCCTGGAACTGGAACGCCGGTTTGGCACCGAAGAGGATTGGGTGCAGGTGGTGCGGGCGTTGTTTGAGAAACTTCGTCCATACATGCTGGAGGGCTGGGTCACCCAGGGAGCACTGCGGAAATCCGTGGAACGGGAACTCCGGGTGTTCGCTCGCCGATTGCGGAAACAGTTTGGACTCTCTCTGGAGGAGATGGACCTGTTGTACCGGAGCCTCTGGGAGCGGGTGAAGTTCTATGGAACGGTCAAAACGGCGGAGGCGGAAGAACCCCGTGGAGCGTGAGGCACGGGACATCGCGTTCTTCCAGGGGGTGCCGTATCGGGTCTCGTACCGCGCCGTGAAGTATCCGAGGCTGGAGTTCCTGACCGGGGTCCTGCATGTGATATTGCCGTATGGGGCAGAAGTTCAGGAAATCTTGAGGAAAAAAAGACGGTGGATCCTGGAAAAGTACCGAATGATCCAGCGATCCCAACGGGAGGCCTCGCAACTCCCCCTGGTGGATCGGCCGTATGCAGACTTCAAGCGGCTGATCCAACGTTTTGTTCAAGAAGCGGAAGACGCGTTTGCGGTCCAGGTTCCCCGAGTCCAGATCCGCAGGATGCGGACCAAATGGGGCAGTTGCTCCAGACGTGGAACGATCACTTTAAATGCCCTGGCTCGAGGACTCCCGGACGATCTCTTGCGGTATCTTGTTTTTCATGAAGTCACCCACCGAAGGTATTGGAGGCACACACCCGCGTTCTGGAAAGTCCTGGCCAGGCACTTCCCGAAGCCGGAGGAATACGAAGAACGTTTACTTTTGTACTGGTTCAGAATCTTTGGAGAAACGATTCCCACGTCGGACCCGACCCGAGATCCGGACCCGGCCCCTTCGCGTGGCCTACAGAGGGGCTGTAAAATTCAAGGGAGCGAAGAAGGGTGGAGGTGATCGTGTCCCCCCATTTTTTTCGGAAACGAATCGGGCTTCTCGGGCTCTTCATACTCCTTATTGGCTTTGGGGCCTGGGTACAAAACGCGAATGCCCAGTCCTCACCCCAGGTTGCGTTGCTGGTTCCTCGGTCCGGGAAGTTCCAGCAAATCGGCCAGGAGTTCCTACAGGGCTTCCAACTGGCCTTAAAGGTCCCGATTGTCGTCCGGGTGTGGGACACCAAAGGCCGGATGGAGACCACCCGACGATTGATCCGGCATCTCCGCCGTGAGCCGGTACTCCTGACCATCGGGCCTCTGGCGTCTTCCACGGTCTATGCGGCCCTTCAAGTCCTTGAACCGGGGATGGCGCCCCTCTACTCTCCCACTTCTCTTTTGCCGGACCAGTGCGAAAAGTCGGGCCAGGTTTTTGGCCGATTTGCGGTCCTCTGTGCGGAGGCCGACCGCTTGGTCTCTTGGATGGTGCCGCAAAAGCCCCGCGGCGTTGTGGTCCTCTATCCGGACACCCCGGAAGGCATCGCGCGTGCACGTGCCCTAAGGCAACGGCTGGCACCGTACACCTTCCAGCAAAAGCGCTTCCTGTCGTACAAAGAATCCAGTTACGATTACGGCTTTCTGGATTCGGTGATTGATACCCTGGTGACGGATTGGGTGATCCTCTGTGGCACAGGCCCGACCGCCCTCGGCCTCTTTCACCGGCTTCGGTATCTCCGGTATTTTGGCCCTGTCGTGGCTTTCTCTGACTGGCTCTACGACTTGGAGACCCGGTGGAGTCCGGGCATTGATTCGCTTTACCTGGTCGCGTTTGCGCCGGTGTCCGTGGACACGCCGTTCCCGTGGCTGGATCGCTATGAGGACGCCGTAGAGCAATACCGCAAAAAGTATCGCACTTCGCCCTCTGAGGCGGCGCTCCGCGGCTATGTCACCGCCCAACTCCTGAATCAACTCTTCCAGAATCCCGTGCCAAGCCGTGAGGCTGTACAGAACCGTCTCACACAGATCTCCTATTTCGTGGGCATTGAGGGCCCGGAATTGCTTTCTCCGAAGCCAGACTTTATAAAGTTATTCCTGCTTTCGCACGGAACCCTAAAGGAGGTACCTTGGCATGCAAAAATCCGAAAAGAATAAGACCCGCCGCAAACGTTCCAAGCGAGGAAAGGCGGTTCGGAAACCTAAGCCGGTCGTGTTTAAGGGGTTGCCGTATGAACGGTTGAACTACATCCTGATGGGGGTGGGGATTGCGATGATCGTTGTGGGCTTCGTGTTGCTCTACTTTGGCGATGCCGTGCTCTCCACAATCCTCTTGGTTCTGGGGTATATGGTCGTTTTGCCTCTCGCGCTGATCTGGATCCCCAAGAAAAAGAGGGTGCCTGCCGAGGAACCTCCATCCACTTCTGCCCCTGAGGTGGGGGACGAAGCGACGGCCTAAAGAAGTTGTTTCAGCAGGAGGGTCGCCAACCCCAGGAAGACGAAGTAACCCGTTACGTCTGTGAACGTCGTTACGATGACCCCGGACGCGAGGGCGGGGTCTCCCCCGAAGAATGCGATCACGTTGGGGATGATGAACCCCATCACGCAAGCGACGATCATGTTGAGGGTCAAGGCCAGGAAGACAATCACGCCAAAGAGGGGTTTGCCGACCCAGATCCAGGCCACCAGGCCGGTCAGCGCACCGACCACAACGCCGACCAACAGGCCGGTCAGGAATTCTTTGACGATGATCCGGGTGGCATCTCGCCGGCTGACCATCCCCAGGGAGAGGGCGCGGACGGTCAAGGCCAGAGACTGGATCCCTCCGTTCCCGCCCATGCCTGCAATGATGGGCATAAAGACCGCGAGATACGCAAATGAATCAATGGTGTTTTTGAAGATCCCCACGACAGCAGATGCGATAAAGGCTGTGAGCAAGTTGGCCAAAAGCCAGGGCAACCGGTTTTTGGCGGCGTTCCATGGGGGCAGGATCAGGCTCTGAATCTCGCCCAAGCCGGCCAGGCGGGCGATGTCTTCCGAGGTCTCCTCTTCCAAGACGTCCAGGATGTCGTCTACAGTGATGATCCCCAGGAGCCGGTTTTCATGGTCCACGACGGGCACAAAGAGCAGGTCATACTTTTCGAAGACGCGGATCACATCTTCCTGGTCCATATCAAACGGCACGGTGGGGATCTCTTTGACGAGGGCTTGAATCGGGCGATTCGGGTCGGCATCTAAGAGGTCTCGGAGTGCGACGACGCCGAGGAAATGCCCCTCGTGATCCACCACAAAGACCTGGACGACATCCACTTCAGACTTCTTGATGGCTTCCAGAACTTCAGAGACCGGGGTATCGCCCGGGAAGACCAAGAACTCTTTGGTCATCAAGCCGCCGGCTGAGGTCTCTTCGTACTGGAGCATCTCCTCGTATGCCCGGCGTTCGTCTTCGTCTACCAGGGAGAGAACGCGTTTCCGATCCTCTTCATCCAGTTCAGCCAGAAAGTCGGTAGCGTCGTCGGCATCCATCTCCGTGACCAACTCACTGATATCGCGATTGGAGAGGTCTTTGATCATCTCTTCCAGGACGTCTTCGTTCACGTAAATGATGCTATCGGCCTGGATTTCAATCGGCAAATGGCGGAACACTTGGACGCGGAGGTCTTTCGGAAGGCGTTCCAGGACCCGAGCGACGTCTTCGGGGTGTTTGTTGGACAAAAAGATGGCGACTCGCCGAGGATCGCCGGTACTGGCGAGGATCTCGACGATCTCAAGGAGTTTATCCAGTTTTGTGGTGACGGACTCTTTCACGGATGAACCCTCTCAGGATTTCTTGCAGGGTAATCCAGCCCAGGCAGTTCCCGTATTCATCGACCACAACGGCATAGGCAACTCCCTGTCGCTTCATCTGGTTGAGGACCTTTTCCACCCCCCAATCATCATACACAAAGGCGACAGGCCGGACAAAGTGTTCCAACTGGTCCCCTTCCTCAAATCCAAAGAGGTCTTTAATATGCACCATCCCCACGATGTTATCAATCTTGCCCTTGTAGACCGGGAACTTGCCCAGGGTAAACGGCTCGGACATTTCAAAGATCTTCTCGATGGGGGTGTCCACAGAGAGTGCAAAGACCTCCCGTAAGGGTTTCATCAAGTCTCTTGCCTTTCGATCGAAGAGGCCAACGATATTGCTCAGGATCTGGAACTCCTGGCGAGTCAGATCGCCTCGCTCCCAGTGTCCCTTCCAGATCAGATCTTCAATCTCCTGGACCAGGCTTTTCCGTTCCCGGCGTTTGATGGGGGCGGCGAGCGAGAGGTCAAAGAGGGTGACCAGCCATTTCACCATCTGATAAAAGACAAAGAGGAGCCGGGTTGAACGCCGGAGAATGGCGTCTGGATGAGCCCGTGCAATCCCCTTGGGGATGAGTTCTCCAAAAAAGAGGATCAAGACGGTCGCCAGCAGCCCTGCTGTGACAAAGGCCTCCTGGGCGTTCAGGGTCTTCAGAAAATACTGGGTCATGGTAATCGCCACCAGGATGTTGGCGATGTTTGTGCCGATGAGGATCGTGATGATGACCTTGTGGGAGTCGGCGAGGAAGGTCCGGATCGGTCCCTGATACCACGATTGGATCACCGACTTCTCACGGACGACATAGGCGATCTCATAGGAGGAGAAGAATGCCGATGCCAGGAGGCCAAACAACGCAAAGAGCAGTTCGATCATCACCGGACCTCCACGCGAACCCGTTCGATACTCCCGCCCTCTTTGGCCAGGACCACGAAGGTGACCGGGCCCACCTGTAAACTTTCGCCTTCCCGGGGGATCCGGCCAAGCCGTTCAATCATGAACGACGAAAGGGTTCCTTTGGTTCCAAGATCAATCCCGGTGATCTCACGGAACCAGGTCAGGGTCATATCACCGGGCAGGATGTACAGTTTCTCACCGACCCGTTTGATGAGTTCGGGCTCTTCTTCAAACTCCTCTGGGATGGTTCCGAAGAAGAACTTGATGAGGTCACCCCAGGTGACCACCCCGGCTGTGCCGCCATACTCATCCACAACAACGGCGAGGGCGATGCCTTCCCGATCGAAGACATGGATAAGTTCGAGAAGGTTCATGGTCTCGGGAACGAAGACTGGACGGGAGAGGAAGCCTTTGATCGGTTTTTGGGGATCATACGGCGTGACACTCATCATTTTGGGAATCTCGATGATCCCGACGACCTGGTCCAGTCGGTCTCGGTACACCGGGAATCGGGAGTGGCGCGTCGTCTTGAAGAGATCCAGCGCCTCCTCCATCGTCGCATCGATCGGTAGGGCTTTGACCTCCACGCGAGGGGTGGCAATATCGCGGACGGTGTGGTTCAAGAAGATGAGCCCTTTTTCCAGGAGCCGCAGGCCCGGGGCTGGGGCAGACCGTGCAATGAGCATCAACTCCTCTTCGGTCAGGGGTAACCGAGGCGAAAACCGAAACCGTGTGAAGAGGTTCATGACTTTGGAGACCGGCCATACCAACGGGTACAGCAAGTAGTACACGATCCAGAGGATGCCAGAGAACCGGGTGGCGAAGTGGTACGGGAATGACAAGGCCAGGGCCTTTGGGGAGACTTCGGAGGTCACCAAGAGGATGAGGGTAAAGGTGGCCACCTCAAAAATGGAGCGCAATGGCTCCTGCGCAATGTGAAAAACCATGGGGACCAGGATGGCATACAGGGAGGACGCAAAGGCGTTCGTCGCGGTATTCGCCGTGAGAAGCAACGCCAGAAGGGCGTTCGGATTGTGGCGTATAGCCCGGACCCACACCTGGAGTCTGCGTGGATGGATCCTTCGGACCTCGCGTTCCTTGAGGGTGAACAGTGCGACCTCCAGCCCCGAAAAGACAAAGGACAGGAACAGGAACGCTGCAAGAAGGATTAGGGATTTGACGAGAACCATGTCTGGATGATCCTCCAGGCTTCCTGTTCTATGGTCTCCATCTCTCGACGCCGGTCAGACTGTAGGTGGTTGTACCCGGCCAGATGGAGCATCCCATGAAAGGCGTAGAATGCTAAGCCTTCTGGGACGGAGTCCTCGCCAAATTCGCGTCGGGCGGTGGGGACAGAGATATAGATCTCGCGCTCCTCACCCAGGTCAAAGGCCAGGACATTTGTGGGACGGTCCCGTCCGAGGAATCGGCGGTTGAGGTCCCGGATTCGGCGGTCATCTACCAACACTATGGTCAGGGGGTCCAGGGCCTTCAAGTGATACTTCTCCTGCAAATGTCGGAGGAGTGCGTGCAACCTTTCAATCACCGACGATGGGAGCGGGACATCGTCCTGGGCGTTATGAATCTCCATGGTTCTTGTTGTTTTCTTTCGGATACTCAATTCGGCTGTGGTGCACCCCTTTCAGGGCTTGAGTGAAGGCCTCCTCAATTTTCTGGAGGTCCCGACGGGTTAAGTCGGTTTGATCCAACTGGCCATCCTGGAGTTTCTTCTCAATGATGGACCGAACCATGGTGCGGATCTCGTGGGCATCCGGGTTGTCCAGGGTCCGGGTGGCGGCCTCCACGGAATCCGCCAACATCAAGATCGCCTCCAATTTGTTTCGGGGTTTCGGCCCGACATAGCGGAACTCTGACTCCTCTGCGGAACCTGTGGCCTGTGCGGCCTTGGCATAGAAATACTCCATCAAGGTCGTCCCGTGATGGGTCTCAATGACCCCCAAAATCTCTTTGGGCAGGCTGTACTTTTTTGCGATCTTTAATCCCTCCTGCACATGGCGAAGCAAAACTTTGGCGCTCTCAACCGGAGCCAGCCCATCGTGTGGATTTTCGGATGCCATTTGATTTTCTACGAAGTATTCGGGCATTGCCATCTTGCCGATGTCGTGGTAATATGCGGCGACCCGGGCCAGGAGCGGGTTGACCCCCAAGGCCCGCGCGGCGGCCTCTGCGAGGTTAGCGATGTTCTGGCTGTGTGCGAAACTCCCCGGGGCCTTCTCCGCAAACTCTCGCAAGAGCGGATGATTCGGGTTGAGGAGTTCAAGCAACAACAAGTCCGTCGCCACACCAAAGAACCGCTCATAGAGGGGCAGGATACCCAGGACCAGGAAGCCGGAGAGCAACGAGGAGAGAAAAGCCTTCTGGAAGACCTCTCCCAGCCCGATCTCCGGCCAGAGGATCATCCCCAGCAACGCACAGATGAAGAAGACCGCCAGGACCACCCGATAGATGGAATAGCGGTCCCGGAAAAACGAGGCGGTGAAGACCGCGGTCCAGCCTGCCAGGAGGTGGTACACCATCCCCTCCAGGGTGGGTTGCCCCATGAACGCAACGGCGATACTCCCAACCACGGACAAAATCAAGGCAGTCTCCAGGTCCATGGTCAGATAGACCATGGTCCCAAGAAACGGGATCAGAGTGAACAAGAAGCCCGTAGGAATGTTTCGAATCCCCCATTGGACCCCCAGGGGCAACGCCAGGGAAAACAACAGAATGAAGATTTTGCTCCGTGTCAGGTCCTTGTCGGCCCGACGTTGGTACAGGTATACCGCAAGGTGGATACCGAGGAGAAGATCCAGGATGAGGAGTGTCCAGAGATTCATGAAACCGATGACTCCGATTCGTGTTCAGCCTCTTTCTGGCCTTTTTGAAGCATGGCCCGCTCTTTGCGTTCGTAAGCCTCGACGATCTTCCGGACGAGTTCATGGCGAACCACATCCTCAAGGGTAAAGTAGATGAACCGGATACCCGGGATGTCCTTGAGGATGTTCTGGATATCTACGAGGCCGGAGGAATCCTCCTTAGGCAGATCGATCTGGGTGATGTCCCCCGTGATCACCACTTTGGTGCGGGGGCCGATCCGGGTCAGGAACATCTTCATTTGAACGGATCGGGTATTTTGCGCCTCATCCAGAATCAGGAAGGCATCCTGGAGGGTCCGACCCCGCATGTAGGCCAGCGGCGCCACTTCGATGACCCGGGTCTCAATCAGCCGTCGTACCTGGTCCGGGTGGAGCATCGAGTAGAGCGCATCGTAGAGCGGGGTGAGATAGGGGTTGATCTTTTCTTGGAAATCTCCGGGCAAGAAGCCGAGGGACTCACCTGCCTCCACTGCGGGTCGGGTCAAGACGATCTTTTCCACCCGTTTTTCAAGGAGGTACTTGACGGCCATGGCCACCGCGAGGTAGGTCTTCCCCGTGCCTGCGGGTCCAATCCCCACCACGACATGGTTCTCCATGATGGCACGGAGGTACCGTTCCTGGTTTGGGGAACGGGGGACAATGCGGCGTCTTGGGGTGACGATCTCCAGGTCTTTGCCGAGTTTCAGTGGCGCAGTCGAGGTTCCCAACACTTCCTGGACATCATCTTCCAGGACATAGCCTCGCCGCTTCACCCGGCGCACTAAGGTCTCAATGACTTCTTCCATCCGTTGCACATCTTCGGCCTTCCCGGAGATCAGGACCTGGTTGCCCCGGACCACGATCTTGCCCGGGAACGATTGTCGCAAGAGGTGGATATTCCGTTCCCCGACTCCGGTGAGTCGGACGACCTCAATATCCTCCAGGACAATCCGCCGCTCAATATGTTCTTTCGTCTTTTCGCTCATGGCGTTCAAGGGATAAAGGAACGGGGCTTCTCCTCACGGAGAAGAGAAGCCCCGTTACAGAATGGTCGACCCACAGAATTCAGTCGCGAGGGACCACAAGGGTCTGGCCCGGATAGATGAGGTCCGGATCCTTGATCTGGTCCCGGTTGGCCTCATAGAGCCGAGGCCAGAGACGAGGGTTGTTATAGATCCACGAAAACCCAGCGATCTTCCAAAGATTGTCACCCGGAATGACCTCGATCGTCTTGTCGAGACCGTGAGGGATGTACAAGGTCCAGCCCGGATAAATCAGATTCGGATCTTTGATTTTATCCCGGTTCGCACGGTAAATCCGCGGCCAGGCCTTCGGATTGTTGTAGATGTACCGCATTCCGGCAATCTTGTAAAGGTAATCCCCTTTCTGGACTGTGTATTCGGAGGGGTACTTCGCAATCTCTGCCTGGATCTGCTGGATTTCCTGCTTCACCGCATCAATCTTCGGCTTCAGGGCGTTCACCTGGCTCTGGAGGTCCTGGAGTTGACTCTCTAACGCCTGAATCTCTTGCTGGATCGTGGCGTTTTTCGCTTTACATTCCTCGAGTTTCTGCAGGGCTTGCTCTTCCGTAAGTTTCTCTTGCCCAAAGGCCAGGCCTACCATGAGGACGATGAACAGTGCACTCTTTTTCATTGGCTCACCTCCCTTAGTAGCCCTGTTCCAAGAGGTCTAACCAGGCCTTCAACGAGTCGCGCTGAGATTCCAGTTTCTGGAGTTCCTGCTGGAGTTGGGGGATCTGACCTTTAAGGTCCGCAATCTGCTTCTCGAGTTGCGCTTTCTTTTGTGTGGCAGACTGGTAGGCCGCCTCACATTCCTGGATCTGGTTCAGGGTCTCCTGTGAGGCCATCTTCGGGCCACATCCCTGACTGAGTGCCAGGAGGAGCCCGACGGCCAACAGACCGACCCACTGTTTTCTCATCGTTCCTAACCTCCTTTGCAGGCTTAAGTTATACCTTCCCTCTTCTCAGTTGTCAAGAAAACCCAAAAATATGGACACGCTCACCTGTGCCACGATGTTGTGTCGGTATTATGAGGGATGACGTCCCAAATTCAAGACCTCGACTTGGCTCATGAAAAATCTATTCGAAAGGCGAACGATGGCTCATTTTAAAAT
>CAYQZW010000054.1:0-11797 GCA_964422065.1 uncultured bacterium
TGGGGTGGCCGATCTCCACGGCCGGAACCTCAAAGAACGCGCGAAAGCCCTGATTGAGATCGCACATCCGAAATTCCGGGAGGAGTTGGAAAAAGCCGCATATGAACGGAAACTCCTGCCCAAGATCTTCTCCTTCGGATCCTAACCAAACCTTGGGACGCTGGATTCTCTTGGGTGCCTTGGGGGTGGTCCTGGGGATAGGGGGATGCCAGAAATCCCCGGAACCCACCACGTCGGACCATCGTTGGGTCATTGAACAAGATACCGTCTTGGGCCCTGGGATAGTGGAGATCCAACAACCTCTCGTCATTCTCCACGCTACGCTCCGCCTTGTACCGCCGACTACCCTGATCTTTTCCCCTTCTACTTACCTGCTGGTCGGAGACTCCGGCCGGCTAATTGCGCGAGGCACTCCACAGGACTCCATCATCCTCACCGGCCAACCCACCTGGCAAGGTCTCATCCTCGCAGCCGAGGAGGCAGGCTCCGACCTCCGATACGTCGCCATTAGGAACGCCACGGGAACAGCGAATCTCCTCTTACTTTCGCACCGGCGTACCACCCTCTCCCATGTTGTCTTTCGTGGGGCCTCGCATTTTGGCTTGGCCCTGGGGGCCAATGCCAGCCCAGCCCGACTTGACAGTTGTGCGTTTCTTGAAAACCAGGAATTGCCCATCTATTCACACGATATTGGAGGACTCCTCCGATTCGGTTCCACCCTCACCTTCCAGGACAACGGCGACCCACGGATTCTAATTGAAGGGACTTCTACGACCACCGAATCGGGAACCCTATCGATCCGGAACTATCCCATTGTTTTTTCCGAAGGATGGACGATCCGGTCCGAGATCTGGGTCCAGTCCAGCGTCCAACTCTTTCTTGGAAAAGCCCTCCGGGTAGTAGCGGGCCGGTTTGAGGCCTTGGGAGTGACCCTGTCGGGCCTGGAAGGAGGGGCATGGCCCGGAATGGTCATCGAGGGAGGCGCACTGCGCTTAGATTCAACAAGGATTGTTAAAGGAGGAAACGGCACGGACGCCGCTCTAAACCTCCTGGGGGGACACCCGATTGTGGTCCGGAACACTTTCATCGATTCGTCTCAAAGCCACGGGGTCTTCGTAGCCACCCCGGTGGATACCTTTGAGGGTAATGCCATCCGGTATGCCCAAGGATATCCCATCGTGGTGTCAGAGCCCCAATACTTCCCCCGGATCGAAAACACAGTCTATGAGGGAAACACCCACCCTTATGTCCGTGTATCCGGAATCTCTCTCCAGGGATCCGCGACGTGGGAAAACCCTGGCCTTCCGGTCTTACTCAACGGGCTCCTCTTGGAGGGCCCCTCGGCCCCGGTCCTCACCTTACTGCCGGGCTTGACTTTGGTCTTTTTGAGTTCTGGGAAACTGGAAGTCGGGTTTGATCCTTCGGGACTGATTGCCGATGGGGTCACATTGACGGCGCTATTAGACTCAGCCGGATGGACCGGGGTTGTTGTGGGCCCGGAGATTACCACCTTCCAACTCCAAAATTCTATTGTGGAATACGGTGGCCGGGCGAAGGCTACGGTGGACTCGGGGAACATCACGATCCATGAGACGACCGTCCCGGTTATCCAGAACTCCATTCTTCGCAACAGCCGGGCATATGGGATCTATCTTGTCGGCTCAGCCAACGATCCAGATTACCGTGCCGGCCTTCTTTCCCAAAACCAGTTTTCTGGAAACGCGTTGGGGGACATCGGTCCTCCTGCACGTATTCAACGGCCATGAAGCATCGGCGAAAACCCTCGGCGCGAGATGCGGCACTTCGTCTTCTCCGTGTTCGTCCCAGAACCGCACAAGAACTCCGTCACCGTCTTCAAAGGAAGGGGTACTCCGAGGGGGAAATCAAGGAGGTTTTGGAGGATCTGAAGGCAACCGGGGTCTTGGACGAGCGGGAGTTCGCAGAGTCCTTTACCCTGGGGAAAATGAGGAATCTCTACAGTCGAACGTGGATCGGCCGGGCCCTTCGCCAGGCAGGGGTTCCAGACGACATTGTAAACACGGTATTGAGCGAAGTATACCATGAGGAGGAAGTGTTGCAAGGGCTCGTGGATCACGCCCAGCGAATCGCACAACAGGTCTCGGACCCCGAGAAGGCTAAGCGTCGTGTGTACGCATATATCCTACGTCGAGGGCACCCGCCTTCTGTGGCGTATCGGGTCCTGAAATCGGTCTTTGGTTGAACCTGGAACTTGCTTTATGTGCCTCGTTCCTGTAGCATATTACTATGAACCGTAGTAATCGAATTCCAGCGAAGCGTATTCGTGTGGGTTCTCAAGGATTGGCCAAGTTTTTAGGCGAACTTGAGGCCCAGGTGATGGAAGAGATTTGGGCTCGTGAGGGGGCGACTGTTCGGGAGGTCTGGAGCGAACTTTCCCGGCGTGCAAGGCAGGAAAACCGTCACGAGCCGGCATACACAACGATTCTCACAGTCATGCAGAACCTCGAGAAAAAGGGGTATCTTCGGGCGGAACGGCGCGGACGACAAAACTTTTATACGCCTTGCTGTGATCGAGAAGAATTCCTCCAGGAGAACATTCAACGTGCAATTACCGATTTACTCCGTGATTTTCCTGAGTATGTGATCGCGACGCTCTTACCGAAAGAGTCGTCTAAACTTTCTGAAGAAGAACGCGAAAAGTTCCGCAGGCTCCTCGAACAACGAGTGCGTGCGGAAGCGGATCGATATGCCTGAATGGATTGTGCTGATCTCGATCGGGATCGGCGGTGTGCTTTTCTTGTTGTTGCCCCTTTTGGGGCGCCGATGGTCCCTTTCCTCCACGGAATACCTCCTGGTAGCAGCAGGGGCAGGCTTCCTGTTCTTTGGGTACCCCCTGTTGGTGACGGTAACCCATCTCCAAACTTGGCTTCATCACTTCCAATCCTGTGGCGGTGGGGTCTTCCCGTGTAACGTCTCCGGTATTGGCGGCAAAACACAATTCCTCTTCCCTATATTGTGGACCGGGATGGGCACCGTCTTTGCTCTCCGAACCCTCGGGGATTGGATACAGACGCAACGGAGGATCCAGAACCTGCTCCTTTCCTTGGAACAACGCCGCATCGGGACTCTGGCAGCACGGATTCTGCCATGGTCTGAGCCCTTCCTGGGGCTCATCGGGGTCCGAAATCCACAGCTGGTTATCAGCGAAGGAGCCCTGGAGATTTTGAGTCCGGAGGAACTTCACGCCGCGATCCTCCACGAGGAGGCCCATCGGCGGCTGCGTCATAATTTCAAAGACTTCGCACTCCGGCTTCTGATCGCCGGTCTCCCCACGCGGCTTAGACTCCCCCTGTACGAAGGCTATGTGTATCTCCGGGAAATTGAGGCGGATCAACGGGTTCCCACCCCTACCGCCCTTGCCTCTGCCTTGTTGAAGGCTACAGACGCCCCTCACCTCGAGTACAGCCTCACCCTCTCCTCTCGTACCCCGATCCTCAAATCACGACTGGAATACCTGTTAGGTGTCGCAACACCACCCTCCCCCTGGTCTATCCCGTCCCTTATCGGTCGTGTGGCGCTTCTCTTGGTCTTTCTGACGGTACCGGCATTCGGGCTGTACCATCTGCATCAGGATACCCTGATGGCAAAATCCGGGCCTGTAGATGTCTGTCCGGCACTTGTTGCAACATGCTGTGCGGCCCAGACAGCCTCTTAAGGCCTATTCCTTTCCATCCTCTGTTGTTCCCTGTATCATTCAAAACCCAAACCCATCGAGAAAGGAGGTCTCAAAATGGATAAACCCACAGGACCTGCACCCTTTAAAGTTGAAATCAAAGAAGAAGAGGGCTTAGGGATCTACTCCAACTTGGTCATGATTACCCATTCGCCGTCGGAGTTTATCTTGGACTTTGCACGCCATCTCCCGGGGTTGCCATCCGCGAAAGTGATGGCCCGGATTGTCATGACTCCCCAGCACGCGAAGATGCTCCTCAAGGCCTTAGAACAAAACATCAAAAAGTACGAAGAACGGTTCGGAGAGATTAAACTCTTCGGCATGGAAGAGAAAAAGATCGGCTTTGCAGGGCCAGAAGGGGGGATCCCCGCAACATGAAGAAGACTCTCCCGCTTTCCGCATTCCTGTGGCTGTTCCCTCTCTTTGTCTCCACTTCCCTCGCCGGCAATCCATCCAAAATCGCCTGGCATGGCATCTACATCCAGGGGGCCAAGGTCGGTTACTCTTATTGGGAAGTGAAAAAGACAGGCGAGGGCTACCGTATCCTGGACCGGACAACCATTGATCTCAATATGCTGGGGATGCCCAAACGGCTCATTACCGTTACCGAAGTGTACCTCGATCCGACCCTGAAACTCCAGTCCTTTGACTTCCAGATGCAGACCAACGACCAAAAACTCCATTATTCCGGCCAACTCCAAGATCATACGCTGACCCTGAAAGGTTCGGAGGCCCCTCGGAAAACGTTCCAGATCCAGGGCGATCTCATCCTGACCCCGATGATCCCGTTTCTGGTGGACCGTGGACGTTTGCCTCAAACCTTCCAGGTCTTTGATCCCTCTACCTACACCCTGGCAGAAGCCAAAGCGGAAGTCCTGGGGGAAGTATCCGTGGATGTTGGAGGGACCTCGTATCGTGCCACGAAGGTGCAGTTAGAGTACATGGGCGCTCGTTCCACAGCCTATATCGCCAACGGGGTGCTTGTCAAAGAAGAGTCACCCATGCAGATGGAGACGGTTTTGGAACCCGAATCCAAAGCCACACAACTCCAGGGGAAGCGTGTGGACATCTTGACGATGTTTGCGGTTCGCCCCCAAGGACTCAAGGGTGCCCCACAGCAGTATCAGGTTTTAACCCTCAAACTTTCAGGCCTTCCTGACCCTAAAGATGTGCCTTTAGACCTGAACTTTGCCTCTCAAAAACTCATCAAACGAGAGGGTTCCACGGCCATTCTTGAAATTCGTGCCCCGAAACTCCCCGAAAGTTCCACACCTCAGGGACCACCTCCAGGCGAAGAGTACCTTGCTCCAACCCCATCCATGCAGGTTGACGATCCTCGAATCCAGGATCTGGCGAGGGAACTCACTCAAGGCATCCAGGACCCCGTAGCCAAAGCCGAACGCATCCTCAACTATGTCTATACCAGCCTTGCCAAGCGTCCAACGGTGACCCTTCCTACGGCATCCGAAGTTTTAGACCTGGGCTATGGGGATTGCAACGAACACGCCGTGCTCTATGGCGCATTGGCCCGGGCTGCGGGGATCCCAACGGTCATTACCGTGGGCTTGATTTACCAGAACGGGGCCTATTACTATCACGCCTGGAACGCCTCCTACCTCAACGGCCAATGGGTCTTTGTGGATCCGGTGATGGGGGAATTCCCCGCCTCCATCGGCCACATCCTGTTGAAAATCGGGGAAATTGAAGAACAAACCAGGCTCCTGCCCGTTGTCGGAAACCTCACAATTGAGGTGATCCAAGCCCAGTGAACCTCCTGGTCCGCGCACCAAATTGGCTGGGGGACGTGGCCATGAGTTTGTATCTGTTTGAGGCGATTCGGCCACACCACCCCCATATCCTCGTGAAACGACCGTTCCATGAATTGCTGGTAGGCTACGGCACCCTCCATACCTTTGCGTCCAAACGGGAACTCTGGCGATGGAGTTGGCGCCTGCGACGTCAGACTTGGGATGCAGGGATCGTGCTTCCTCCCTCTTTCTCGTCGGCACTCCAGATGTGGATCAGTGGCGCCCATCAGCGGATCGGCTATCGGTCAGACTTCCGTGGGTTTTTTCTCCGCCCAGCCCTGACGAAACCCCTCAAAGGGGAAATCCACTATGTCACGGAGATCCTGAACCTTCTTGAACCCTTGGGCTTACGTCCGAAGGACCGCCCCTCCATCCGCTTCCCCTGGTCCATGGACGAACTTGAAGAATTCGATCAGCGACTCCACACACTGGGCCTGCAGAAGAGACATTACATCGTTGTCGCTCCCTTTGCAGCCTATGGTCCGGCGAAGGAGTGGCCCCTACCTCGTTTTGTAGAACTTGCTGCACACCTTGGGAACAACACGGGGTTCCCTGTCGTCTTTGTGGGTGCGGCCCATGAGCGTCCGCGGCTTCCCAACGCGCCGGGTCTCAATCTAATGGGCCAGACCCCTTTACGATTTCTGGCCTATCTCCTCTATCATGCCGCGCTCGTCATTGGCAACGACTCGGGGGTTCCTCACCTTGCCGACACCCTTGGGGCCCCGACCCTGATGTTCTTTGGCCCCACCCCTCCCTCCTGGACCGCCCCGCTCCACGGGCGTGCCCTTTCTCACCCTGTCTCCTGTGCACCCTGTGGACGACGGACCTGCCCGTACGGCCACCATAGGTGTATGAAGGAGATCGCGGTCCCACAGGCCCTGAAAGAGGCGCTAAAACTCTTGAGTCTACCGCAACCATGACCCTTCGTGAACTCCTTCAGTACCGGAACGCCGTCCAATCCACGCCCCGGAAGACCGAGAAGATCCAGATCCTTGCGCAACTCATTCGTCACCTGGAAGAGAACGAGATTGAAATTGCGTTGGCCCTGTTTACCGGGACATTCCCTTTTGGGAAACTGGGCATCGGACCTGCGACCTTACGCCAGGTACTCCAAACATCTTCCGGACGCCCTACAGTCTCCCCTTCTCTCCGACAACTTTCCATGCTTTTCCAGGAACTCGCCGCCCTCCAGGGCCCTGAAAGCCCGCAGGAACGCATCCGCATGCTGCGTCAAATTTTCCAGGCTCTCACGCCCGAAGAGGCCCGATGGCTTGCCGAAGCCATCTTGGGCGAGGTCCACCAAGGAGCGGGAGAACGGTCTTTATTGGAGGCGATTGGGAAGGCCTATGGGATCCCTGCTTCCGATCTCAAACAGGCTTATCTCTTTGGGATGTCGTTGGCTGAAATCATCCGTCAAGCACGGCGCGGGGACCTTCAGCCGTCCCCGAAACTCTTCATCCCGGTCCGCCCCATGCTGGCCTACCCCGCAGAAGGCGTTGAAGAGGCTCTGGCTTCGCTAAAAACCTCGGTCCAATGGGAATACAAACTGGACGGTGCGCGTTTTCAAGTTCACAAAGAGGGCGATGAAATTCGCGTTTTCTCCAGGCACCTGCGGGAGATCACCTCCTCGGTTCCCGAATTGGTGGAACTCGTCCGAACGCTGGAGCCCGAGACCCTGATTCTGGAGGGTGAGTTGGTTGCATTGGATGCCCACGGCCATCCCTTGCCATTTCAGCATTTCATGCGTCGCTTTGGGAAAAAGAAGGACATTGAGGAAGCCCGCCGGCAGCGCCCGCTTACGCCGTTCTTTTTCGACGCACTCTTTGTCGAATCCGGTATGACCTCTCTGCCGTTGGAAAAGCGGATTCGGATCCTCAAAGAAGTCGTGCCTCCCCCCTTCCTGACGCCGTCGATCCAAACCTCCGATCCTACAGCAGTGCGTGAATTCTTTGAACAGGCCGTAGACTGGGGAGCAGAAGGCCTGATGGCCAAAAAACTGGACAGTCCCTATGTGGCTGGAGAACGGGTCGGGCTCTGGCTCAAAGTCAAACCCTATGAGGTCCTGGATTGCCTGATTATCGCTGCAGAATGGGGACATGGCCGGAGAAAAGGCTGGCTCTCCAATTACCTGCTGGCCGTGTGGGACGAGACCCGGACCGTCCCTGTGCCCGTGGGAAAAACGTTTAAAGGCCTCACGGACAAACAATTCCGCTGGATGACCCAGCGTCTGCTCTCCCTCAAGGAAGATGAATTCCCGGGGGGCATCTGGGTGCGTCCTGAACTGGTGGTTGAAGTTGCGTTCTCTGAAGTCCAGGAAAGTCCCAAATACCCCTCGGGCTTTGCGCTCCGCTTCGCTCGAATCAAAAGGATTCGGGTCGACAAAAATCCATCGGAAGCCAACACGTTGGAAGATCTTCGCCGGATTTATGCCATGCAACATCAGAAGAGGGGATAACCAGACTCTTCATAGACAACCCCTCTTTTGTGCCTTATGGTAATAGAAAAACGGAGCGAGGTTTATGAGATGGAGAATCAGAAAAGCGGCGGTACTGGGGGCCGGGACCATGGGCAGTCAAATCGCTGCTCACCTGGCCAATGTCGGGATCGATGTCCTCCTCATGGACATCGTCCCTAAGGACGCGAAGACCCCCGAGGAACGGAACCGACTTGCCCAACAGGGACTGGACCGTGCCCTCAAGACTCAACCTCCAGCCTTTTATGACCCCTCCTTCGCTCGTCGTATTGAAATTGGGAACTTTGAGGATGACTTCGGTCGCATTCAAGAGGTGGATTGGGTCGTTGAAGCCGTGATTGAGAACCTGGACATCAAGAGGTCTCTTTTTCAACGACTGCTTGAACACTGGCGTCCAGGCATAATCGTCAGTACAAATACCTCCGGGCTCCCGATCCGATCCCTGGTGGAGGGGTTGTCCGAAGAATTCCAACAACACTTCCTCGGCACCCATTTCTTCAACCCTCCCCGTTTCATGAAACTGTTAGAACTCATCCCTTCCCCCAAAACAGACCCCGAACTCTTCGCCTTCATGGAGGACTTTGCGACCCGAGTCCTGGGCAAGGGCGTGGTTCATGCCAAAGACACGCCCAACTTCATTGCCAACCGTCTCGGCGTGTTCGGAATCCTCCAGATCATCCATACCATGGTGGAGATGGACCTGACGATTGAGGAGGTGGATGCCATCACAGGGCGTGCCATGGGCCGGCCGCGGAGCGCAACGTTCCGAACGATTGATCTGGTGGGTGTGGATGTGCTTTTGCATGTAGCCCGGAATGTATACGAGAATGCCCCGGATGACGAGATGCGGGAGGTGTTCAAACCCCCGGATTTCCTCGTCCAAATGGTTGAAAAGGGCCTCTTAGGGGATAAATCCGGCGGAGGGTTTTACAAAAAGGTCAACGGCAAACGCCTGGCCCTGGACTGGAAAACCCTGGAATACCGCGAACGTCAAAAGCCCAAGTTTGCCTCTGTAGAGCGTGCTCTGATCGAAGAAACCCCGGCAGCAAGAATCCGAACGCTGATCCAGGGCGGTGACCGTGCAGGTGAGTTCGCGTGGAAAACCGCGTCACAATTTCTCCTCTATGCCGCGAACCGGATCCCGGAGATTTCCGACGACATCGTCCAGGTGGATCGTGCCATCCGGTGGGGCTTCAATTTCCGTCTGGGCCCCTTTGAAACCTACGATGCCATTGGGGTCCAGGAGTTTGTGACACGCATCACCCAAGAAGGGCACGCTGTGCCTCCCTTGGTCCAAAGCCTGTTGGATGCCGGCAAATCCACCTTCTACACGTACCCTCCAGAAGGGCCGCAATACTTTGATCTTGCCACCCGTGACTATAAACCTGTGGAATTCCCTCAAGGTTTCATTCTCCTGGACTCCTTGAAAGCCCAAGGGAAAGAGGTCCTTTCCAATGCCGAGGCCAGTCTCGTGGATATTGGCGACGGTGTCGCATTGCTGGAATTTCACAGTCGCGCCAATGTCATTGGCCCAGGCACCATCCAGATGGTTTTTGATGCGCTGGACAAAGTCCGTTCTGACTTCGTCGGGATGGTGATCGGGAACCGGGGCCGGCATTTCTCCGCGGGAGCCAACCTGGCACTGATCCTGCAGGCGATTGCGGAAGAAGAGTGGGACGAACTGGACTGGATGGTCCGCCGGTTCCAGGAAGCAAACATGGCCATCAAGTATTTTGAGAAGCCGGTGGTTGCGGCTCCTTTTGGACGGGTCTTGGGGGGCGGCACCGAGATCTGCCTTCACAGCCATCGGGTCCAGGCTGCAGCGGAAACGTATATGGGCCTCGTGGAGGTTGCGGTTGGACTCCTGCCTGCAGGGGGCGGCACCAAGGAGATGCTCCTGCGCTATACCCAGGGGGTTGCCGACATCCAGGACGTGGACCTCTATCCCATGCTCCGAGAGGCGTTGGTCACGATCGGGATGGCCAAGGTCTCCATGTCCGCCCATGAAGCCAAAAAATTGCGATATTTGCGCTCTGAGGACGGGGTGACCCTCAATGACGACTTCCTTATCACCCACGCCAAAGAAGTGGTCTTAGAAATGGAAAAAACCGGATTTTCTCCCCCGCTTTCGCCAGAGGTTCGGGTACTGGGAGCCTCGGGATTCGCGTACCTCCAAATGCTGATCTACAACCTCAAAGAAGGGAACCAGATCACCGAACATGACGCGGTGATTGCGACCGAAATCGCCAAGATCCTGACGGGTGGCGACGTGCCAACGGGGACAATCCTCACCGAACAAGATCTCCTGGACCTGGAGCGTGAAGGATTCCTCCGCCTGTGTGGCATGGAAAAGACGCAGCAACGGATCATTCACATGCTGGAAAAAGGACGCCCTCTGAGGAATTAAGGGAGGAAAACCATGAAAAAGGTCGTGATTACTACGGCAGTTCGGACCCCGGTCGGGAAGGCACCCCGGGGGAGTTTGAAGGATACTCGGCCAGACGAACTGGCGGCCTTAGTCATCCAAGAGGTTGTGCGACGGGCCGGCGTGGATCCCCAGGAAATTGATGACGTCATTCTGGGATGTGCGTTTCCTGAAGCAGAACAGGGAATGAACGTGGCACGGGTTGCTTTACTCCGGGCCGGTCTTCCCGTTTCCGTCCCGGGGATGGTCGTCAACCGATTTTGCGCCTCGGGGCTCCAGGCCATCGTCATCGCGGCAGAACGCATCTTCGCCGGCGGTGCAGATGTGATCATTGCGGGCGGCGTAGAATCCATGAGCCGTGTCCCCATGGGCGGATACCGGACTTCACCCAATCCCCATCTCATGCAACACTTCCCGGAAGTTTATTTGAGCATGGGGTTGACCGCTGAGCGTGTGGCAGAAAAGTATGGGATCTCCCGGGAGGATCAAGACCGATTTGGCTTCGCGTCTCATCAGAAAGCCGCAAAGGCCATCCAAGAGGGGAAGTTCAAAGATGAAATTGTCCCGGTCCACACCCGTGTGCTTCGTGAACAACAAGGGAAAACTGTGACTGAGGAGATCGTCTTTGAACAAGATGAAGGGGTCCGATTTGACACCAGTCTGGAAAAAATGGCCACCTTGAAGCCTGTGTTCAAAAAAGACGGCACGGTCACGGCAGGAAACTCCTCTCAGATGAGCGATGGGGCTTCGGCTGTGCTCGTCATGTCCGAAGAGAAGGCCAAAGCCTTGGGGCTTGAGCCTCTGGCATTTTATCGGGGCTATGCCGTCGCTGGTGTTCCTCCAGACATCATGGGGATTGGCCCCGTTGAGGCGATTCCGAAATTGCTCAAACAGACGGGGGTGACCTTGGAGCAGATTGACCTTATTGAGTTGAATGAGGCCTTTGCGGCGCAATCCCTGGCCGTGATCCGTGAACTCGGACTTCCTGAAGACCGGGTGAACGTGAACGGCGGGGCCATTGCACTGGGGCATCCGCTCGGCTGCACAGGGGCGAAACTCACCACGACCTTGCTCTACGAAATGCGCCGTCGGGATGCCAATTTGGGCATCGTGACCATGTGCATTGGCGGGGGCATGGGAGCCGCCGGTCTGTTCGAGCGCGCATAACGTCTGATCCGGACACTCTGGGGAAAAAGAAAAAGGGGCCCCGGACAAGTCCGGGGCCCCAGTAAATTCAGGAGGTCCTTGCGTGGTTACCGCACCAAGATGATCCGTCCGGTATATCGGTGCTCACCAGCCAAGAAGCGATAGAAGTAAATCCCTTGCGAGATGCGTCTACCGTAATTATTGCGTGCGTTCCAGGTGACGTTGTAGTAGCC
>CAYQZW010000055.1:0-11753 GCA_964422065.1 uncultured bacterium
GGAAGATATCTCCCCGATCCCGAAGGGGATTACGTGCGCGAAACGGTCCAACCCGGGGCCTATACCCTTGGGAAGATTCAAGAGCACCAACTGACGTGGAGTCAAAAGATTGGGCAGGTGTGGGTGTCGATGCACTGGATGGGACGATGGCGGGGTTCGCTCGAGCAATCCCGGTCACAACGGACAGAGTTACAAGGCGATTGGCCTCTGACCCCCCGGGTTTTCATCCAGTGGGATCAGGAGCAACAGGGGGCGTATCGCGGGGAGAACTTCCAAGGAGCCCTGGACTTGCGTGTTCATGCAGCAGATCCCCAGGCGATTCTTCGATTCCAAATCAAACGTCGAAGCGCCATCTTTGATGAGGATTCAGAACCTCTCCTGACTCAATTCCAAACAGAGATGCGTCTCACTTCGCCTTCTTCTCTGGGGTGGGGGATTGCTTTTGGGGTTCTACGAAACCTCTCTCTGGGAGAGATCCGAGACCGGATCTATCTGGAGCCGTCAATCCGCACAAAACTTTATGACATTCAGGTTCGGGGGAGCTTTCAGGCAGCGTTTACGTGGGGCAGTCCAGATTTCCCGACCGTCTATGAAGCGATTGTGGAGAATGGGTGGGGAATTACGTATCGCTGGGCTGCCACCCGGCCCATGACACAATCCATTTCCCTTCAGGTGGCCCTACACGGCCGTTGGACTCAAAGATTGTCTCGGCTTTATTTCCAGGCAATGGTCCAGGCGAGGTTTTGAAGGAGCCGAAAGCTTAGCGTCGTTCTTTTACTTTGGCGCGCTTGCCGATCCGATCGCGGAGATAATAGAGTTTGGCGCGACGGACCTTCCCGCGACGCCGGACCTCGATCTTCTCGATGAGAGGAGAATGCAGAGGGAAAATTCGCTCGATTCCAATCCCCTGAGTGATCTTCCGTACAGTGAATGTCTCCCGAAGTCCCCCGCCACGTCGGCGGATGACCACACCCTCAAACGGCTGGATGCGGACCTTTTCGATGATCTCCTTCGTACGCGGGTCCTCTTTCGTCTCTGTGATGCGGACATAAACCCGAACAGTATCACCGGGCTGAAAGTCCGGAATGTCCTTTTTCAAATACTCCTGCTCGATTTCTCGAATGATTTGATCTGCCATGGGTCTCTCTCCTTTCTACCGGGGGATAACGTTGCGCTTTATTTTAAAGCCGAATGATGGTTCTTTCAGGTGATGAGAGGGGCCTGACCCTGTTCTCAGGATCGATCACAAAAGTTAAAGGTTCCAGAAGAAGGGATATACAGGGCTGTAGACTTTGAGGATGTGTGGATCGGATCTCTGGCTTCTCGGCTTAGATTTGGCTTGGCAGCCCCACAATCCATCCGGATATGTGCTCCTTCGATATCATCATGAGCATCGAAGAGTTGACCTTGTGGAGGTACAATGGGTGAAGGACCATGCACAAGTAAGCCAGAAACTTCGAGAACTTCCGGAGCCCCTGTCTACCGTTGTGGCTGTTGATGCACCCCTGACTTCGAAGCCCAGTCCGAAATATCGCCCCTTGGATCGGGATCTATACCGTATCCTCAGACCCTATCGAATCGGGGTCTTACCCCCGAAGTTCCTTGAGATCCGAGAGGTGTTACAAACTTTCCAGACCCTCCGATTCCCCCTTTATCCCTGGCCCCTCCAGACGGTTCCTGGGGTCTTTGAAGTTTATCCTCAGGCCATTGCTGTCGCACTCTGGCGTCACGCTCTGACTTACAAACGACGAAGTCTCCGGGCTGAGGAACGTCGAGCAGCACTAAGGGAGATTCGGGCATCCCTTGCGGCGATCTTATCATCACGGTTTAAACTCAGTCGGAATCTCGTGGACTGGCTTCTGCATCCGGTCTCACACCGGCCCCTCCGACAGTGGATCGATGAAACGGACGCCTTTCTCTGTGTGTTGCCCTTATTGTGGTTGCATGCGGGCCTCGGAATTCGTACAATACCTCGACAACCCAAGAAGGGCCACCCCTATCTGTTAACCCTTTGGGAGGATGTCTAAGTGAGGTCTCGACATTGGGTTGCTTTAGTGACTTCGGCCTTGTTGTGGTCCACTTCGTTTCCGATCATTAAGGTCGGGCTTCGAGTCAGTACACCCGTTGAACTGGTTTTCTTGCGGTTCTTTTTTGCGGGGATTCTTGGCATCGGCCTCTTGTGGATGACCCAGAGACGAGAGTTCCTTCGGGTGTTGTTCCATCCCACGGTGATGGCTTTGGGGGGAATCAATGCGTTGGGGTTTTTCCTCCAGTTCCAGGGCCAAGCCCATACCCTTGCAGCGAAGGCCGCCCTCCTCGTCAACATGTATGTGGTGTTTGTGGGAGTGATCGGGTACTTTGTACTGGGGGAGAAGCCTCGGGGCTATCATTACCTTGCGCTGGCGTTGGCCCTTATCGGTGCAGGGCTCACCACACTTGGTCCATACGGATGGCGGGAGGTCTTGAGGTCTCCCGCCGGCCAAGGCGACCTCTTCATCCTTGGATCCGCATTCGTTTGGGCATTTTACATCGTCTATTCCCGCAAAATCGCCCATGCCTTTCCCTCCACGGCCATTATGGCCGGGGTCATGTGGTGGACCCTGGTACCGCTGGCTGTACTTTATGCCATCGTAGACCACCGTTTTCAATTTGCTCCAAAAGCCCTCGGCATCGGCTTTTATTTGGCGATCTTCTGTTCCATCTTGCCGTATTCCCTTTATGTCTTTGCGTTGAAAAAGGTGACGGCCATCTCTTCGTCTATCGTCCTACTGCTGGAAATCGTATGGGCCGTGATTTGGTCCTTCCTGTTCCTCGGTGAACGATTTCAATGGATGGAAATTTGGGGAAGTCTGTTGGTCCTCGGAGCCATTGTATCGCTGATCCTTTTTGAGGCGAGGGCCTCGAGCAGAGGCACCCCTTAAGGGCCTGAGAAGGGGTCGTCTGTTCGGGTTTCGTTGACTCCAGGAGATCCGCGGCGTAAGATTTTAGACACCAAGACGCTGGAGGTGACGCGTATGGCGATCCTAACTGGGACATTTCAGTTGAAAGTTGGCTTGGCGAAGATGCTCAAGGGTGGGGTGATCATGGATGTGACCACCCCCGAACAGGCGAAAATCGCAGAAGATGCAGGTGCGGTCGCCGTGATGGCATTAGAGCGGGTTCCTGCAGATATTCGGCGGGAAGGGGGCGTCGCACGCATGGCAGATCCAGAAATCATCCTCAAGATCATGGATGCCGTGACCATCCCTGTGATGGCAAAAGTCCGGATCGGCCACTTCGTGGAAGCCCAGATCCTGGAAGCCCTGGGGGTGGACTTTATCGACGAGAGTGAAGTCCTGACCCCAGCCGACGAAGAGAACCATATTGACAAACACCCGTTCAAGGTCCCGTTTGTGTGTGGAGCGCGGAATCTGGGCGAGGCCCTTCGTCGGATCGCAGAAGGCGCGGCCATGATCCGGACCAAAGGGGAGGCAGGAACCGGGAATGTGGTGGAAGCGGTACGCCACATGCGCCTGATCCAACGCGAGATCCGCGAACTCCAATCCAAGCCCAGAGAAGAACTTTATATGGAGGCCAAACGTCTCCAGGCCCCTCTCGAACTCGTGGAATATGTCGCAGAACACGGGAGGTTGCCGGTCCCGAATTTTGCCGCGGGTGGAATCGCAACCCCGGCGGATGCGGCCCTCATGATGCAGTTGGGCGCGGAGGCGGTCTTCGTGGGCTCAGGGATTTTCAAATCCGAAGATCCAGCACGCCGCGCACAGGCCATCGTGAAAGCGGTCACCTATTACAACGATCCGGAAGTCTTGGCAGAAATCTCCCGCGGTCTTGGCAAGCCGATGTCTGGCATTGATGTATCCAAGTTAGACGAGAAGGAACTGCTTCAGGTCCGCGGCTGGTAAACCGAACCTACCATGAAAATCGGGATCCTTGCATTACAGGGGGATTTTGAGGAACATGAGGCCGTGCTCAAAGGCCTCGGAGTTGAAACGGTTCGGGTCAAGACCGAAAAAGAACTCCTCTCCGTTGACGGCCTGATCCTTCCAGGTGGAGAATCCACGACGATGACCCGACTCCTTGAAGATATGGAACTCTACGGCGCCTTACAAACCCTGAAACAGAAAGGGGTGCCTGTTTTTGGAACGTGCGCGGGACTCATCTTGATGGCACGCGAGGTAGAGGACGGGGCAGACTTGGTCAAGCCCTTGGGTTTTTTGGATATCGTAATTCGCCGGAATGCGTACGGCCGTCAGCGAGAGAGTTTTGAAAGCGACTTGGAGGTTCGCCTGGATAGCCAAACCGAGACATTCCGAGGGGTCTTCATCCGAGCGCCACGGATCAAGGACGTCGGGCCGGAAGTCAAGATCCTGGCGGAGTTCCAAGGAGAACCCGTGATGGTACAACAGGGACCCTTTTTAGGTGCGACATTCCATCCCGAATTGTCGGGTTCTCCGAAAATCCACGAATACTTCTTGCGCTTGATCCGAGAATAAGCCAGAGGGCGTCTGGTCTTATTCCACAGGGCGGAAGTACTCGATATCCGTGATGCTCCCTTTGCGGTCTTTTTTGAACACCGGTTCAACCGGGAGATCTAAGACCATTTCTTCGGGGTCTACCCCCCGGATTTCGTGGATCAAGCCGCCCTCGACGCCCGGCCAGGTGATGAAGGCAACAATTTTGGGCTCTTTTAAGGGTTGGTCTTCTAAATCTCTGTAGAGGACCGTAAAGGTCTCCACATATCCAGGGCCTTCGATTTCCACCCAGTCCTTGGTATATTCCATGCACTCTTCACAGTACATCCTGGGGGGGACGAACACCCGGTCACATTTCGGGCATCGGGTGCCCATAATCTTCTGGTGGTCTCGAAGGGACTTGAGGAAGGTCTCGCCGGCGACCCCTGCCGTGTACCGAAACCAGGTGGGGATATTCCCTTTCCAAACCTTAAGGTCTTCAAATCGGGTCAATTTTTCTTTCATGATGCATCCTCCACGGGTTTGAAATACAGGATATCGGTGATGGCGCCTTCCCGTTCCTCTGGCGGTTTCCAGACCGCTTTGACTTTCATCCCTATGTGGACCTTGGAGAGGATTTCCTCTTTGGTTTCCCCTACTTCTCCGAGGAGATGCAGGATCCCCATTCCAGGGCTGGCCCCGTCGATCTCGATGACTGCGGGAACCAGGGGGTGATCAATCCGATTCACATCCTTATCCACGAACGAAATTGAAAACGTGTTGATGCGTCCCGTGTCCTGAAGTTCGACCCATTCATCGGTTTCTCGGAAACACCATTCGCAGAACATCCGGGGAGGGATCATGATACGGCCGCATTCTTTACATTTCCTGCCCAGAAGTTTCCCTTCCTTGAGGCCTTGGAGGAATCTGCCGATGGCGACGCCGGTATCCCATGCATACTCTGCCTTCGGATGCCAATCCTCAAACAGGACCTTCCCTTCCTTGAAGTCCGATGATTTCAGGGGAACACCTGGGAACTCTTTGCGATCCTTCAAGCCCATCGTGGCCTCCTTTCGTTTCAGTTCTAAATCCTACGGGTCTCCAGAGAAGGCTTCAAGGGGGGAGAACTCATGACGCGGGGTCCTTCTTCCTGCTCTTTTTCGTGTCAACATATATCAGGACGATACAGTGCGGATTCGGGTGAAAGAGGGGACGGACCGAACGGTCCAGCGGACATCCTTGCTGATTAAAGCCCAGTAGCCAAGAAACCGACCCTACGGTCAATAGATCCATTTGGAGGGAGATGAGATAAATCCCCTTCAATTCGTTTCCTTTTCCCTGGATAATAGCAGGTGCCGACGTTGACGAAATTTGGCCTGAGGTTTATACTGGTAATAGTTGAGCAAACTGCTAAACCATTTTCGTGGAGGTCAAAATGGATCGCTTGGAGATTCGCAATCTTCACGTTCGGATTGAGGGCAAGGAAATTCTCCGTGGGGTCTCTCTGACCATTGAAAAAGGGAAGATCCACGCCTTGATGGGCCCGAATGGTTCGGGGAAAAGCACCTTGGCGATGGTTCTATTAGGCCACCCCAGGTATGAAGTCACGGAAGGAGAAATCTGGTTCAAAGGACAAAATCTCCTGAGCCTATCCCCGGACGAACGAGCCAGATTAGGGCTTTTCTTGGCCTTCCAATATCCCTTTGAAATTGAGGGCGTGAGTCTTTCCCATTTCCTCTGGAGCGCGATCCTGGAACGCAGGAAATCCAATGGTTCTCGATACCCGACGAATCCACTGGACTACCGAAAACAGTTACAAAATTTCCTGAAGCAACTCCAACTCGGAGACGATTTCGTGGATCGTTATGTCAATGTAGGGTTCTCCGGTGGGGAGAAAAAGCGGATGGAGATCCTCCAGATGATGGTTTTGAGACCGGAGATTGCGATCCTGGATGAGGTCGATTCCGGGCTCGACATTGATTCCGTTCGGATCGTTGCTGAGGCTGTGAACGCGATGCGCGGTCCGGATTTCGGGGCCTTGGTGATCACCCACTATCAACGCATCCTGAACTACCTCACCCCGGATGTCGTTCACGTGTTGATCCGCGGTCGCATTGTGAAAACTGGCGATGCCCAGTTGGTCCACGAACTCGAAGCGAAAGGGTACGATTGGCTCATTCAGGAGGTTGATGAAGAGGAGACGGGGGCATCATGAGTCCTGTGAATGAAAAGAAGTCTTTGAAAAAAGAACTCGCCGTCGACTATTCCAAGTACGACTTTAAGGACGAGGCGGTTTATGTTCACACTGCTAAGCGTGGCCTCTCCCGGGAAGTGGTTGAAGAGATCTCCGCCATCAAAGAGGAGCCGGACTGGATGAGAGAATTCCGGCTCCGGGCGTTGGAGATTTTCCTGAAAAAGCCCATGCCTACGTGGGGCGCAGATCTGTCCGAGATCAACTTTGACGAATTCATCTACTATGCACGCCCTTCAGACAAAAAGGCCTCCTCCTGGGATGATGTCCCCGACTACATCAAGGAGACCTTTGAGCGACTTGGGATCCCGGAAGCGGAGCGCAAGTTCCTGGCAGGTGTCGGAGCCCAGTATGAGTCTGAGGTGGTGTACCACAGCATCCGGAAGGATCTGGAGGAGAAAGGGGTCATCTTCTTGGATACGGACACGGCTTTGAAGGAGTATCCGGAACTCTTCCGGGAGTATTTTGCCACCGTAGTGCCGCCAGATGACAATAAGTTCGCAGCACTAAATTCCGCATTCTGGTCCGGAGGCTCCTTCATTTATATTCCACCCGGCGTCAAAGTGGATATTCCCTTGCAGGCCTATTTCCGGATCAATGCACAGAACATCGGCCAATTTGAGCGAACCCTCATCATCGCAGATGAAGGAAGTTCGGTCCACTACATCGAGGGATGTACCGCACCCATCTATTCCACAGAATCCTTGCATTCCGCAGTAGTGGAAATCATTGCGAAGCGGGGGGCGCATGTGCGGTATACCACCATTCAGAACTGGTCGTACAACGTCTACAACCTGGTTACCAAGCGTGCGGTGGCGTATGCTGATGCTTTTGTGGAGTGGGTAGACGGCAACCTCGGCAGTAAAGTGACGATGAAGTATCCGGCAGTCTACATGTTGGAACCCGGCGCGCGTGCGAGTATCCTTTCAATTGCTTTGGCAGGTAAAGGGCAACACCAGGACGCCGGCGCGAAGGTGATCCACGCGGCACCGAACACTACGTCCACCATCACCTCCAAGTCCATTTCCAAAGACGGTGGACGAGCTACGTACCGAGGCCTCGTAAAAGTGCATAAGGGGGCTGTCAACTCTCATGTCAGCGTGAATTGTGACGCCCTGATCCTGGACGAACGTTCACGGTCTGACACCTATCCAACCATGGAGATCGAAGAGGAGGACGTCTACATCGCCCACGAAGCGACAGTCGGTAAAATCGGAGACGATCAGTTGTTCTATGTGATGTCCCGCGGTCTACCCCAAGAAGAGGCCTTGGCGCTCATCGTCCTGGGATTTATCGAGCCTTTCGTGAAAGAACTGCCCATGGAATATGCCGTGGAACTGAACCGTCTGATCCGTCTTGAGATGGAAGGATCGGTAGGGTAAAGAGGGAGACCCCATGGAAGTCCAGACTTTGAATCTCAAGCGATTTGTAGATGAGCCTACGTGGTTCACGGAGCTCCGTCGAAAGGCGCTCTCCGAGAGTATCAACCTCCCCTTGCCTGAAACCCGATTTACGAAGTTTCGAGGATTAGACCTCCACCGCATAACGGATCTCCCCTCCGTTGAACGTGGAGCAAGCCCACGTTTCGTGGACCCCGAACACACACCACTTCGCAGTCCCCTTTCGTATTTCTTCCGAGACGGGGTTTTGGT
The DNA here is from genome assembly GCA_964422065.1 of uncultured bacterium. Taxonomy (GTDB): domain Bacteria; phylum Hydrothermota; class Hydrothermia; order WGAB01; family WGAB01; genus S141-55. The sequence goes on from CAYQZW010000055.1 coordinate 8,355, forward strand.
CACGGCTCCAGCTCCCAAGCAGACCCAGGAATTTGGCCTTCAGGTATTGCCTTTAAGTCAGGCACTCCGCGACGTACCCGATCGAATGCAAGACGCCTTCGCTGCCTGGCATCCCAGAGACAAGTTGGAAGCCCTTCATCTGGCGTATTTGGTAGGGGGGGTCGTGGTTATGGTTCCGGATGGGGCCCAAGTTGAAGTGCCTGTCTATATTCAGGTACAGAAAGATGCGGCCTTTGCTTTGACCTTCCACACTTGGATTTTTCTGGGCCACAACGCCACCGTGACCCTTATCCAGGAAGAAGTTTCCACCCAAGAAGAAGGCTATGTCTCTCATGTCGTCCACGTCCACCTTTCCGAAGGCAGCCACCTCAATTATGGGACCATCCAGGCCCTGAGAGGAAAGACCTATCATCTCCACAGAAAGATCGGGGAGCTCCACCGGAACGCACACTTGGACTGGTCCTCCCTATGGATGGGCGGGAAGCTCACGCAGGCAAAGACAGAGACCTATTTACGGGGAGAAGGTGCAGAGGCTACAGATTCCCAAGTGTTCTTTGGAACCCAGCGCCAGCATATAGACCTCACCTCCGACCTCCGTCACACGGTTCCCAACACTCAAGGGTTCGTGTTTATTCAAGGTGTTTTGAAAGATCGCGCACGTGCAGTTTTACAGGGGATGATTCGGATCGAGCCGGGCGCCCAAAACACCAATTCTTACCTCGAGGAACATGTCCTACTCTTGAACCGAGGGACGCATGCGGACGCCAAGCCAGCTCTCGAGATCGAGGCCGATGAGGTTCAGGCATCCCACGCCGCAACAGTGAGCAAGGTCGAGGATGACCAGCTGTTCTACCTCCAAACCCGAGGGATTTCGGGACCCATGGCCGTTCAGTTGATCGCACGGGGGTTCTTGAGTCCAGGCATCCAGAAGCTCAAAATTCCATACATTCGCGAACGTTTGGACCTGCTCTTTCAGGAGAAGTGGGGACCTTCCCGGGGATCCTCGTAAAGGCAGGATTTATCCCCAGAGCATCAGGATGACTTCGACCAGAATGAGAAGGAGAATGCTTATTTCCAGGATTTCTAGTCGGATGTTCGAGATCTCTTGCCCGATGAACTGGTAGAACTGGTTGAACATCTCGATTTTGTTTTCGATATTGCGGATGCGTTCCAAGGATCGAAAGACCTGTTGGGCGGAGCGGTAAACGCGGGCATAGTACACATCTTCCGTGATTTTGATGGCATTCATCACACGTTCAATCACTTCCGTGATTTCCAGGCGTCGCTGGAACAGCCGACGCATAACCCGTCGGTAATGGCCGATGTGGAGCCATAAGAATCTCTGGGGGTGCTCGACCTGTTCGTAGGCCTGTGCCAGTTCACGATCCAGGAGTTCGTCATAGTACGTCAGTTCCAGGATCTGGACATGAGCAAATTCCAGAATATCCGGGATTTCCATGATGCCGGAGGAATCCACAACGACGGCCGCCTCCCATCCGATCACAACGAGGTCCTCCGTGGAATAGGAATAACTGTGCCGGAGTAAGTCCTGTCGGATTTGGGCAGAAAACTCTTCGTCTTCGCCATAGAGTAAGCGTGGGAGATCCGCCTGTTCGCGGAAGGTATTCAAGGGGACGGAAAGTCGTTCGAAGTAGTAGATCAGATACTCCTCGGTGAGATCTTTGATCTGGGGCTTCACGAGATAGGGCTTCAGGGCGGTCATGAGTTCGTTGAGATATCGCGTACAAAGATCTTCAAAGACCTCCGCATAGAGGAAGTCAATCCAGCGTTCCAACCCCGAAAGGTCGGTGTGTGGGGGGAGAGGGACCCGGAGTAAGAAACTCACAGCCCCAAAATCGTATAGGCGCACATGAAGGGTGCCGGTATAGCGTGAGTTTTGCCATTCAAACTGGACAGCGCCCAGTCGCAGGGTCAGAGGGGGTTGGGGAACCACGACGGCCTTAAGGGTTTTCCGGGTCAGCCGGAAGCGGCTGGCACGGCGTCGAAAATCCGGAGCGGTTTCAATGCCTTCCAGATCGATCTCTTCAGCGATGTCAAAGAATTTGTAAACGAGGAGACTGCCACGCTGGACTTTGGCCATCTCTGGATCGCTACCGTTGAGGTGGCGGGGGCGCAACCGGGGCATGCCCCCGGAGATGCCGCTCAATGGTTGAGATCAAAACACTGATGGCCACGTCATTGAACCCCCCTTCCGGGATGATGATGTCGGCAAAGGCCTTGCTGGGCTCCACAAACTCCAGATGCATCGGACGGACGGTGGACAGATATTGCTGGATTACGGACTCCAACGTTCGCCCCCGTTCCCGAATGTCCCGGGTGAGCCGACGGATGAACCGGATGTCATCCGGGGTGTCTACAAAGATCTTGATGTCCAGTAAATTTCGGATCCGTGGATCGTGCAGGACTAAAATGCCTTCCAGGATGATGACATCGCCGGGGTTTATGCGGATGGTCTTAGGAGAACGAGTGTGGGTCTTGAAGTCATACACGGGCATCTCAATGGCTTCTCCTTGCTTCAAGGCTTGGAGATGGTGGATCAGGAGTTCCGTATCAAACGCGTCTGGATGGTCATAATTGACCTTCACCCGTTCCTCCATGGGAAGATGGCTCTGGTCTTTGTAATAGGCGTCTTGAGGAAGAACAACAATCTGGGCGCCTCGAAAATACTCTTGGATCCGTTGGGCAACGGTGGTCTTCCCAGATCCTGTGCCCCCTGCAATGCCGATGAGGAGGGTCACTTAGCCTCCTTTGATTTCTACGTAAATCTTCTTCCGGAGCCGATCGGTCAACTTGTCAATTTCCTCTTGTAGTTTCCGCTGCTGGAGGAGCAGGGTGAGATCCTGTTGGACCTCTTCAAATGTAGGTTTTCCGCCCTTCTTTTTGTCCAAAACTTTGACGATGTAGATCCCGGTCTCGGTTTCGATCGGCTGACTGAAGTTCCCGATGGTCAGAGTGTCCACCACTTCCCGGATCTTGGAGGGGAGTTGTGGGATGGGGAAGTAGCCTACAAGACCTCCACGGTTGCGCGTTGTAGGGTCATCCGAATACCGACGCGCCAGGTCTTCAAAGGATTGTCCATCCTTCAGGCGCTTGTAGATCCCGTTCGCGAGGGTTCGGGCCCGCTCAGAATCTTGGGCCGTGGGGATCGGTGCAATCAAAATATGGCTCAGTCGGATCAGATCCCCATTGCGGTCATCCACTCTAAAGATATGGAACCCCGCCTCATCGTAAATAGGGGGAGAGATATCGCCGGGTTCCATATCTAGGTCGGTAGAGCGGGGTGTAGGGAAAGAGTGTGGGTCTTTGTGTAGGTGTCGGTGTGTTGTGTTTATTTTATACATTAGAGTTATTGAGTGCGTTTGGCGAGGTGATGGTAGG
>CAYQZW010000056.1:0-11564 GCA_964422065.1 uncultured bacterium
CCTTGATGTCGGTGAGGGGTATTCGGTCCTGCGGTCGCCGCGGGCCGGCGAGCGACGGCACCACGGTGCTCAGGTCCAATTCCACCACGCTGGTGTACGTGGGGTCCGGCGCGCCCGGCGTGTGGAAGAGGTGTTGCTCCTTGCAGTACCGCTCCACCCGGTCGATGACCTCGGGAGATCGGTTGGTACGCTGGAGATATGTGAGCGTCTCCTGATCCACGGGGAAGAACCCCATGGTGGCCCCGTATTCCGGGGCCATGTTGGCGAGGGTGGCTCGGTCGGGCAAACTCAACTTAGACACCCCGGGGCCGAAGAACTCCACAAACTTGCCGACAACACCTCTCTCTCGCAGCATCTGGGTTACCCGCAAGACCAGGTCCGTGGTCGTGGCGCCTTCGGGCAGTTCCCCGGTCAACCGGACCCCAACCACCTGAGGAACGAGCATGTAGTACGGTTGGCCAAGGAGCACCGCTTCCGCTTCAATGCCGCCGACGCCCCACCCCAAAACCCCCAGTCCGTTGATCATGGTGGTGTGGGAGTCGGTTCCGACCAGCGTATCTGGAAAGGCGATCCATTTTTCGCCGATTTTTCGGGTTTGAACGACTTTTGCCAGGTATTCCAGGTTCACCTGATGGATAATCCCCTTGCCTGGGGGCACGACCCGGAAATTTCGGAAGGCTTGCTGGGCCCAGCGCAACAGCGCGTATCGTTCCCGGTTCCTCTGGAACTCCCGCTCCACGTTCCACTGGAAGGCGTAGAAGGTGCCAAAATAGTCCACCTGGACCGAATGGTCAATGACCAGATCTGCAGGGACAACGGGATTGATTTTTGCCGGATCCCCGTGGAGGCGTTGCATGGCCGACCGCATCGCCGCAAGGTCGACCACCGCAGGAACCCCGGTAAAGTCCTGAAGGACCACACGTGCCGGGAAAAAGGGGATCTCCCGAGACCGGTCCGGGGACGGATTCCACCGCGCAACTTGGAGGACATGCTCTTCCGTCACAACATGGTGATCCAGGTGTCGGAGGAGGTTCTCCAGGAGAACCCGAATCGAGAAGGGCAACGTTTCCACCCGGGTCAGTCCTTGTTCTTCAAGTTTGTGTAGAGAGAAAATCTGGACTGACCCCTCTGAGGTCTTTAAAGACTGAACGAAATCAAGCCGTTCCATCTTGCCTCCTTTTTGGTTGGTACGGTAATTTTATGACCTCTCCCCAAGGGGGTCAAAAGAAATCGCTGGAGCATGGGGGCAGAAAGGGGGTCCGACCTTATGGAAAGGGTCAATTTTGTTCTTCCCAGAATCGTCCTTCCCTTGATTTCTGGGGGATTGGGAGAGCCTGCATCTTGACCTTTTTCAGGCCACGCCTTAAATTTAATACGCCTGCAGAAGGTCAGGTGGGCTGGCGTAGCTCAGTGGTAGAGCAGGTGATTTGTAATCACCAGGTCGGGGGTTCGAATCCCTCCGCCAGCTCCAGAAAAAGAGGGACGGTTCTTGAGTCTGGGGTGTTGGGATGGAGTAGAAAAAAGTGGTGGGGTACCCAAGCGGCCAACGGGGGCAGACTGTAAATCTGCTGGCACAGCCTTCGGGGGTTCGAATCCTCCCCCCACCACTTTTCACCTTTGAAAACAACAACATTTACGCGGTGGTGGCGCAATCGGTAGCGCTACGGCCTTCCAAGCCGTAGGTTGCGGGTTCGAGTCCCGTCCACCGCTCCATTGACATACACGCCCACGTAGCTCAGGCGGCAGAGCACGTCCTTGGTAAGGACGAGGTCACCGGTTCGAGTCCGGTCGTGGGCTCTTTTTGATTTGGATGAGATCTTTTTTTGTTGCATCTTTCCTCGTTACACTCCTCCTGCTGCAGGAGGGCTGCTTCTTCGGCACCTTCCAAACCGCCCGCACCATCGGACCTGGTGAAGTCAACGCCGGTTGGTTCATGACGTATCCGCTGTACTTCAATCGGAATATCCGGGAACGCTCAGAAACCGAAGGCATCGGCTCCTTTGATAGCCGTCCAAACTTCGGCGGTTTTCTGGAATACGGAGCCTCACCGATCCTGGATGTCGGGCTCTGGGGCTCCCTTGGAGAAGGCGTGGGTCCCTTCGCAAAACTCCAATTCCTGGGAGGTTCCGCTCCTCTCCCCTCTCCACTGGACGCAGCCCTATGGGCGGGCTTTGGGTATCACCCTATGATTGACGGGATCACCGGGAAAGTTGCTCTGATCGGTGGAGCCCGCCTTTCGGAATTCTCCACCCTTTACTTCGGATGGATGGGAGTGAATATGCCCGATTATCGGAAACTCCAATTGCCCTACGAGGGGTCCTTCTGGTCCCATGTCCGGGACCTGGGCACGTTCCGGTTCTTCCATGCCGTGTTTCTGGGCGTGGATGTCGCCCGCCGGTCCGACGTAGATCCCAGGTACCAACGCCTTCCCTTCGGGATTTCCATGGAATTCACGTTGCCCTTGGTCCGCTACCCCGCCCTCTTTTTCGGCGTCCAATTGAAGCGATGAGTTGGGATCGAGCGGCGAAAGTCTTGCAAGACGGCGGGGTTGTGGCCATGCCCACGGAGACCGTGTACGGCCTGTTCTCACGCCCCGATCTGGAGAAAGCGATCCAACGGATTTACCACATCAAGGGGCGACAATTTGAGAAGCCGTTAACCCTGATGCTCGCCACGCCCGACGCGGTTTTTCGTTTTCTGGACATCCCGGACTGGGCCCGCCCCCTCGTCCACGAGTGTTTGCCTGGCCCCCTGACCCTGATCGCAAAAGCCAAGCCTGAGGCTCCTCCTCTTCTGGTCCGAGAAGACACGCTGGGGATCCGCGTTCCCGACCATCCCGATCTGCAGGCCCTCTTGTCGCAGTTTCCTGAAGGCTTAGCCTCAACGTCTGCAAACCCTTCGGGCGCTCCGGAACTCCGAACTGCCCAAGACGTCCAAAGGGTCTTCAGGGAATCCCAAATTGATTGGATTGTGCCGGGGACAGCCCTCGGCCACCGCCCATCCACCGTGGTCTCGGTGGCCGGAGACCGTCCCGTGATCCTCCGAAAAGGCCCGATCCCGATCCTGGAAATCGAAACCCTGACCGGACGGGAGGCTGTGTTGGGGCCCGGCCTCTTTTTCCATGTCCTCTTCGTGTGCACCGGCAATACCTGCCGAAGCGCGATGGCTGAATGGCTCCTGAAGAACCGCCTGCCCGCATCCATCAAACACCGGATCGTGGTGAAGTCCGCGGGAACCCTGGCTCCCGAAGGCGACGATATCAATGTTCTGGCCAGGCAGGCCCTGGAAGAACTGGGGATCTACCACATCCGACACCGGGCCACCCAGGTGACTCCCGAATTGGTCGAGGAAGCCGATTTGATCCTGGTCATGGAAGAACACCATAAGAGCGACGTTGAAGCCCAGGGCGGGAGTTCCAAAACCTACCTCCTAAGAGGTTGGGCAGGCTTAGAGCCAGACACAATCCAAGATCCGATGTTCAGTGGCTCGCTGGCCCATTATCAATACACCCGAGACCTGATTTTAGAGGCCCTGGAAAAGAAGGTCATCCCGTATTTGGAAAGGAAGTTTCTAAGCCATGGAAAAGGATAAACGCAAGATCTATGAGGTGTTTCAGGAGACCTCGGGACTCATGACCGAGCAACGGAATCCCCGGACTATGGACCTGGATACCCTGTCGATCCGGGAGATCCTGGAGCGGATCCATGCCGAGGATCGCCGGGTATTGGACGCCGTCCAAGCGGTCTTGCCGGATGTGGAAAAGGCCGTGGAAATCTATGTGGAAACGTTCAAACGCGGCGACCGGATCTTCTATGTGGGCGCTGGCACTTCGGGCCGGCTCGGGGTCCTGGATGCCGCGGAACTCCCCCCCACGTTCGGGACCCGTCCCTGGCAGGTCCAGGGACTGATCGCAGGCGGGTATGGGGCACTTGTCCGTGCGGTGGAAGGCGCGGAAGACCTGGAAGAGTACGGCATAGAAGACCTCAAAGAGCGCGGGGTCACCGCACGGGATTTCGTGATCGGCTTGGCGGCCTCTAAGCGCACCCCTTACGTGGTCGGTGCCCTGAAATATGCCCGATCCCTTGGCGCCAAAACGGCCCTGATTACCGCCATCCCTAAGGAACAGGTGGACCTGGAGGTCGATGTCCTCATCTGCCCGGTGGTGGGGCCGGAGGTGGTGACCGGCTCCACACGGATGAAGGCCGGGACCGCCCAAAAACTCATCCTCAATATGATCTCCACAACCGCAATGATCCGCATGGGAAAGGTCTATGAAAACCTCATGGTAGACCTCTGGGCCACGTCCTATAAACTCCTCGCCCGGTCCGTACGGGTGGTGATGACGGTAACCGGGCTGGGATATAAAGAAGCTGAACGGCTTTTAGAAGAGGCCGGAGGGAGTGTCAAAGTGGCGATCGTGATGGCCCTCGCCGGGGTCTCCCGCGAGGCCGCTCAACAGGCCTTACAACAGGCCGATGGCTTTGTTCGAAACGCCTTACATTTGCTTCAAAAAACCACGTAAGGGGAGGCCCGTTATGGAAAAGGCGGAAGTCATCGCCAAAGTCAAAGAGAAGAACCCAAAGGTGGTGCGACTCTGGTTCACCGATATCCTGGGTCGCATCAAAGGGTTCAACCTCAACATCAACGAACTGGAGCGTGCCCTGGAAGAAGGGATCGGGTTTGATGGATCCTCGGTCGAAGGCTTCGTTCGGATCGAGGAATCCGACTTGATCGCCATGCCCGATCCGAACACCATGATCTTCATGCCCGAAGACCTGGGGGGTGCCCCATCCGTCGTGTTCATCTGCGACATCCTGTATCCCGACGGTCGGCCCTATGAGTCGGACCCGCGCTATGTGCTCCGCACCATGCTGAAAAAGGCCAAGGACATGGGATTCACCTACTATACCGGCCCAGAACTGGAATACTTCTACTTTGAATCCGATCAAGAGCCCAAACTCCTTGACGCCGGGGGCTATTTTGATGTCCTGCCCATGGATAAAGCAGCACATGCGCGCAAGGAAACCCTGTTGACCCTCAACGCCATGGGAATTGAGGTGGAGGCTTCACACCACGAGGTCGCCTATAGCCAGCACGAGTTGGATTTCCGGTATCAAGAGGCCCTTCGGATGGCCGACTACCTCCAGATTGCCAAGATTGTGATCAAAGAGAAGGCCAAAAAATACGGACTCTATGCCTCGTTTATGCCCAAGCCGGTGTTTGGCATCAATGGGTCGGGCCTGCATGTCCACCAGTCGCTGTTCCGGGGCACAGAAAACGCCTTTTATTCGGATGATGACCCCGAATTCCACCTCTCAGACGTCGCCGCCCATTACATTGCCGGCCTCTTGAAACACTCCCGGGAGATCACCGCCGTGACCAACCAGTGGGTCAACTCTTACAAACGGCTGGTCGTGGGATACGAGGCGCCGGTCTACATCTCCTGGGGCCGCCGTAACCGCTCTGCGCTGGTCCGGGTCCCCGCCTTCAAACCGCATAAGAAGAGTTCGTGCCGGATTGAGTACCGGGCGCCGGACCCCGCATGCAACCCCTATTTGGCCTTCACCGTCATGTTGGCTGCCGGACTGAAAGGCATCCAGGAAAAGTATTCCCTCCCCGACCCCGTTGAAGAGGATATCTACGCCATGCCCGATGAAGTCAAAGCCAAATATGGAATTGATGCCCTCCCCGACTCGCTGTACGCTGCGATTGAAGTGATGTCCCAAAGCGAACTGGTAAAAGAGGCCTTGGGGGAAGTGGTGTTCGAGAAGTACATCAAAAACAAGAAGACGGAGTGGGAGAACTACAGGACCCAGGTGACCGACTACGAGATCCGGACCTACCTCCCCACCCTCTGAGAGGGACGGGCCCGTAAAAACCACGGGGGAGCACATCCTGCTCCCCCGTTTTGATTTTCGCCTGGAGACGCCTTGGGCGTCTTTTCTGTCATTCTTTGAGCATCGGGATTTTGATGCCGTGCCGCTTGGCGAACTCAATGGCCTCTTCGTAGCCTGCATCCGCGTGTCGGACGATCCCAACGCCGGGGTCGTTGGTCAGCACACGTTCCAGACGGACATCCATCTCCTTGGAGCCGTCCGCGACGACAACTTGCCCGGCGTGCAGGGCATAGCCGATCCCCACGCCACCTCCATGATGGAACGACACCCAGGATGCGCCACTTACGGCGTTCAGGGCGAAGTTCAGGAGCGGCCAATCGGCGATGGCGTCTGATCCGTCCTTCATGCCCTCGGTTTCTCGGTTCGGGGAAGCCACCGACCCGGTGTCCAGGTGGTCTCTGCCGATCACAATCGGGGCCTTCAAGATGCCCTTGCGGACCATCTCATTGAAGGCCAACCCGGCCTTATCCCGTTCGCCATAGCCCAGCCAGCAGATCCGTGCAGGCAGCCCCTGAAACGGCACCTTCTCTTGTGCCAGTCGGATCCAGCGATGGAGGGACTCGTTCTCGGGGAAGAGTTCCAGAATCGTTTGGTCGGTCTTGTAGATGTCCTCGGGATCGCCGGACAGTGCGGCCCAACGGAACGGACCTTTGCCTTCGCAGAACAGGGGTCGGATGTACTCCAGCACGAAGCCGGGGATTTTGAAGGCATCCTTGACCCCTGCCTTATAGGCCTGTCCGCGGATATTGTTGCCGTAATCAAAGGCAATGGCCCCCTGCTTCTGCATCTCTAACATGGCCTCCATCTGTCGGGCCATGCTCTCATAGGACTTCTGGATATAGGTCTCCGGATCCTTTTTCCGGAGTTCCAGGGCCTCTTCCAGGGTCATCCCACCCGGGACATACCCATTCAGTTCGTCGTGGGCCGATGTCTGATCGGTCAGCACGTCCGGGATGATGCCTCTACGAACGAGTTCTGGATGGATTTCGGAGGCATTGCCGACCAGGCCGACGGACCTGGGGATGCCTTTCTTGACGGCCTCAAAGACCAGGTCTAAGGCTTCATCCAGGTCCCACACCATATAATCGCAGAACCCCTGTTTGACGCGCCGTTCAATCCGTTTCGGGTCCACCTCTACGTCCAGGATCACCCCCTCGTTCATGGTCACGGCCAGGGGCTGAGCGCCGGACATGCCGCCCATCCCGGCGGTCAGGACCCATTTCCCCTTCAGGGAGCCGCCAAAGTGTTTCCGTGCACAAGCCGCAAAAGTCTCATACGTGCCCTGGATAATCCCCTGTGTGCCGATATAAATCCAACTCCCGGCGGTCATCTGACCGTACATGATGAGGCCCATGGCCTCAAGTTTCCGGAAATAGTCCCAGTTGGCCCAGGCGGGGACCAGGTTGGAATTTGCGATGATGACCCGAGGCGCCCAGGGATGGGTCTTGAAAACCCCCACGGGCTTTCCGGACTGAACAAGAAGGGTTTCGTCGGGCTCAATTTCCTGAAGGGTTCGGACGATGGCGTGGAAGGCTTCCCAGTTGCGTGCGGCTTTGCCGGCCCCGCCATAAACAATGAGTTCCTCCGGCTTCTCTGCTACGTCGGGGTCTAAGTTGTTCATGAGCATCCTCATGGCGGCCTCGGCATGCCAATCCTTACAGGTCCGCTGGCTCCCCCTTGGGGCACGAACGACGGGAATCTCTACAGCCATGGATCTCACCTCCTTTGTGTCCCTAAAAATACGCCGGCCCGGCAGGAGGTGTCAAGGAAGGTGGGTTCGCAAATACCGGAGGGCGTCGCCATGGGTCCAGGCCTCCAGACGTTCTCGCGGAACCCCTACGTGCTCCAGCGCCCGGATGAGATCCTGGATCCGATCTACACGCTCCAGTCCGGGGATTTCATCGTCTTTACCGAAGCCGAAGAAGTCTGTCCCCACGGCTAACCCCTGGGGGAAACCCTGAAGGAGGTCTGCCAGGACCTGGACCAGGGCTTCAAAGCCCATCTGTGCATCTTCAAAGAAAAGTCGTGCCAGGGCCACGCCGACGATACCTCCCTTCTCAATCACCCGTTGGGTGAGGTCCCAGGAGATGTTCCGCTTCTTTCGGGGCTTTTTGAGGATGCCGGTATGGGAGACGATGGGGGGCCGGATCTCCAGGGACAACACATCCTGATAGGTCTTTGGGGATGCGTGGGCCAGGTCTAAGATGAAGCCGAGATCCGATGCTTTTTCAACCATCTTCCGGCCAAAGGGGGTCAAGCCCTGGTCATGGTCGTCGCCCGCGCCTGAGGCCCAGAGATTGGAGACGTTCCAAGTCAGCCCCAGGATCCGGATCCCCAGCCGATAGAGGGCTCGGAGAAGCCAGATGTCTGTGAGTTCGTATGCCCCTTCATAGGCGAGGATTACGCCGATCTTGTCTGAGTCCAGACAGGCCTCCAGATCCCGGCGACTTTCAATGAGCATCAGGTGGTCGGAGAATTGTTCAGCCAGTTCCCGAGTGCGCTCTGCAGCCCGCAGAACATGTTTGATCGCATCCTCCGAAAGATAGGTCCCCCAGTGCCGACGAAGCGAGAAAATCGCTCCCACCACCACCTTGTACTTTCCTTTCTGCCAGGCTGGCAAATCCCCGTGGAGGTGGGGACAGGCTTGCCCAAAATCCAGGGAAAGTTCGCCCTGGATCGTCGTGATGACGTCCTCATGAAGGTCTACAACCCACATGGCAAACTCCTTAGAAGTCCCAGTGTTGACGAATCTTGTTGATGATGGCCTCCGGGGTAAAGCCAAAGGCACGGAAGACATCCTTGTAGGGCGCAGACTTCCCGAAGGTCTCTACCCCAATGACGAGGCCGTCCGAACCGACATACCGATACCACAGCCCGGGATGGGCCGCCTCAATTGCGACACGGCGCGTCACCGTTGGAGGGAGGACCTGGGCACGATAGGGCTCGGGTTGTTCTTCAAACAACTCTACGCTGGGCACACTCACCGTTCGGACCCGGATCCCCTGGCGTTCCAATTGCTCATGGACTTCAAGGGCCAGGTGGACTTCAGAGCCGGACGCCATGAGGATGAGGTCTGGGTTGCCCGAAGAGGGGTCTTTCAACACATAGGCGCCTCGTCGGGTCCCTTCTGCACCCGCCAGGGTCTGCCGGTCCAAAATGGGGACGCCCTGTCGGGTGAGGACCAGGGCCACGGGACGTTTCCGTGTATTGACTGCGATCTCCCAGGCGTAGCGAGTCTCATTGGCGTCTGCAGGGCGGATCACAATCAGGCCGGGGATCAACCGCAGAGAGGGCAACTGCTCCACGGGTTGATGGGTTGGGCCGTCCTCCCCCAATCCGATGGAGTCGTGACTAAAAACATAGATCACATGGAGGTGGCTCATGGCGGCGAGCCGGATGGCAGGGCGCATGTAATCCGAGAAGACCAGGAACGTACCGCCAAAGGGCAAGACCCCGCCGTGATAGGCCAACCCATTCAGGATCGCGCCCATGCCATGCTCACGAACCCCGAAATGGAGGTACCGTCCCCGACGGTTGGAACGGGTAAACACCTCCAGGTTCTTGAGATCCAGGCCGTTCGAGCCGCGGAGATCTGCGGAGCCTCCGACCATAACTGGGATCCGGTCCACGATCTCCGTCAGGATCTTCTGGGAGGCCTTGCGGGTCGCCAACGGCCCGTCTTCGGGTCGAAAAGAAGGCAAACTTTCCGCAGAAATCCGATCAAAATCTCTCTGGAGATACCGTTCCAGTTGTGCCGCTTTGTCTGGGAACTTGGCTTGATAGGCGTGCCACATCTTTTGCCACTCGGCCTCGCGTTGTTGTCCAATCTGGAGATGCCTCCGCATGTAAGTCAACACGTCTTCCGGGACTTCAAACGGGGGGTAAGGCCAATTCAACCGTTTTCGGGTGGCCGCTACGGCGTCCGGACCCAGTGGGGCCCCATGAACCGAGGCCTGGTCCTGTTTGGGGCTACCATAGCCGATGTGGTTCCGAACCGCGATCAGTGAGGGGCGGTCCTGGACGCTTTTGGCTTCTTGGATCGCTTGATCTATGGCGTCAAGATCTGTGCCGTCTTCTACGCGCAGCGTGTGCCAGCCCAGGGCCTGAAACCGCTGGAGCACGTCTTCGGACCACGCCAGGGTCGTGGGGCCATCAATGGAGATCCGGTTGTCGTCCCAGAGCACGATCAGTTTTCCAAGCCCCAAATGGCCAGCCAGGTTGGCGGCCTCATGACTGACCCCCTCCATCAGGTCACCGTCACTCGCGATCACATAGGTATAGTGGTCCACGATGGGATACCCCGGCTCGTTGAAGGTAGCGGCGAGGAAGGCCTCGGCGATGGCCATGCCGACGGCGTTCCCAAATCCCTGTCCCAAAGGGCCGGAGGTCACCTCCACGCCGGGGGTCAGACCAAACTCAGGATGGCCAGGGGTGATGCTATCCAGCCGGCGGAAGTGTTTGAGGTCGTCCAGGGTTACGTCAAACCCTGTGAGATAAAGCAAGGCATAGAGGAGCATGGAGCCGTGGCCAGCAGAGAGTACGAAGCGGTCACGGTTGACCCAATCGGGGTTTTGGGGGTTGAAGCGCAGGTGTCGGTCCCAGAGCACGAAGGCCATAGGGGCGGCTCCCATGGGCATCCCGGGGTGGCCCGAGTTCGCATGCTCCACGGCATCAATGGCCAGGAAACGAATGGCGTTGATCACCCGCTCCTCAAGTTGGCGCTGGCTTGTCGTTTTCATGATGCACTCCTTTGTTGGTCTGAGACCCAAAGTTCCTCAGAAACGGAAAATTCTAACGTTTCCTGAGAGACACAAAGGCGAAGATAAGAAAGTTGATGTTCACGGAGCACCTTTTCCAAATCAAACCACGCTGCGTGGAACAAGTGGGAGGTGCATGAGCAGTCGGAACTCCCAAAGTGTGGCACGGCAATCTCAAAATGTTGTTGGAGGATGTGGGCGATGGAGCATTCCAGACGCTCGTCGGATGGGATCAGATAAACGCGGCTCGGAACGGTCGTATGGAGGATTTGGTCGATATGCCAGTGGAAGGCTTGAAAAGAGGTCTTGGCTTTTTGATGATACCGCAGATGACGCATCACACGCTGGAAGCCCTGTGAACCCATGGCAGACCCTACATAGACCAAAGGGCTTCGGAGCCACTGCTCTCGAGGCCGTTGGATCCAGAGTTCGCCGGGAAACTCAAAATATAAAAGGTAGGCACCTTGTTGTTGAACAGCCATGGGAAAATTATACGCCTGGCATGAGAAGTCTTTGACTTCTACAGGTTCCCACGCCCAAGACCTTCCGGACTCTTCAAGGGGATGGGACTGGTAACTTGAAAGCAGGCCGGCGTAGATTTGACAAAATAGAGGTTCTGGGCTATATATTTCTCATTGGGAAGGAAATAGACATGGCAGGAAGTTTGGGTACGGCCACGCAAGATCTCCTTCGCAGGAGGGTATCAGTCTCTATCTGGAGAGCGGAGGTCCCTCGCGACACCATGTCCAATCTCATTGCAGGCCCCCGCCCCCGTCAAACCGAAGGAGGTGTACCATGACTTTTCTCCTGATGCTCGTGTTCTTGTCTTTTATCCAGGCTCAGGCGACGCTGGATCAAAACGGCCATGTGATGCTGATCACCTATGACATCCAGCAACCCACGAAATCCC
>CAYQZW010000057.1:0-11467 GCA_964422065.1 uncultured bacterium
CTTGAGTTTGGGTTCGATCAAGTGGGCTCTGGTGTCTGCTTCATTCATTCCCATGGACTTACCCTCCTAACATTGCGCGCTTGAGAAGACTGTTTAAGGGTGGGTTAGGAGTGGGTTCGGCCAATAATGTTCTAGTAGTGGGCCAGTACTGTGAGCACCCGATGTTGTGTCCCGGCAGATTCGGAGTGATGTGATGGACTCCCACGCAATCTCTTAGCACGACAACTCGAGCGTTGCGTTGGAAATTTGCACCGTCATCCTGCACGTTTCTGAGCCTTTTTTGCATTGCGTTTCCCTCGCCTGCAAGCCTTAAGGTAAGGGAAAGGGGGGTGGGGAGTCAAGGAAAGAGGGGCGAGGTATTGCCGGGCTTTGGAGTGCGTGGGAAAGGGGGCCAGGGGCGTGCACCGGCGAAAAGACGGTCAGGCGGAGAGGCTGTGCGTGGAAGGTACGTTGGCCGGTTCGCCCAGGGCTTCCAGCCCCTCGACCGCCAGGATGCGGACCGGGAGCCACGTCCCGATCTGCAGGGCCGAGGCTTTCACCCGGACCCGGAGATAGTTCTCGGAGGTCCCCAGGTATTCCCCGGGCCGTACCGCGCGCTCGATCAGGACCCGGAAGGTCCGGCCCTTTTGGGACTCGAGGAAGGCCCGTTTCTTGGCTTCTACCACCTGGAGCAGGGTATGGACGCGTTCCCGGCGGATGGAGGCCGGCACCGGGTTGGGCAATTTCGCGGCGACTGTGCCGTCCCGTGGCGAGAACTCAAAGACATGGGCATAGGTCAGGGGGAGACGCCGGACGACGGCTACCGTCTCCTCAAAGTCTTCGTCGGTCTCCCCTGGGAAGCCGACAATGAGATCCGTGCCGATCCCCGCGTTGGGAAGCCGATGGTGGATGGCTTCCAGGAGCTGCTCGTAGTGCTCCAGGGTATAAGGGCGCTTCATCGCCTTCAAGATCCGGGGAGACCCCGACTGTAGGGGCAGGTGGAAATGCGGCAAAAGCCGAGGCTCCGAGGCCCAGAAATCTAAAAGGTCCGGCGTGAGATAATGGGGCAACATAGAGGAGACCCGCAGGGTCAGGGAAGGGGAAAGCCGGAGGATGGCCTCAAAGAGGTTCCGAAGGGAGTACCCAAGATCCCGCCCCCATCCTCCGACCTGGGTCCCCGTGATCACGATCTCCTCAAACCCTGCATCCACCAGGTCTCGTGCCTCCTGGAGGATCGCCTCAAAGGGCTTGGAGACTGCAGGTCCCCGGACCCGTGGAACGATGCAGTAGGTGCACTGGAAACTGCAGCCGTCCTGGATCCTAAGGACCGCGCGGGCCCGGCGCTGCTGGAACGTTGGGGCAGGCTGATGGGCCTGCAGGTAGGCCCGGACCTCCTGGACAGACCCTTCAAAGTCCACGGCCAATCCCCGCTTCAACGGGACCATGCATCCGGTCAGGATGACCTGTGCGCCGGGCTTGCCTTGCCGGCGGGCGCGGGAGATCCACTTCCGGACATCCCGCTCCGCCTTATGGGTCACGACACAGGAGTTGATGATGACGTAGTCCGCATCGGCCAGGGACTCGGTCTCCTGGTACCCCGACCCCAACAAATACCGCCGTAGCCACTCGGAGTCGTACTGGTTCGAGCGGCAACCCAGGGTCACGAGATGAATTTTTTTCGTTGTTCGAATGTTCATTTGTGGATTTTTACACCTCCAGGCCTTTAAGTTTAAGGGATTTTGGGGTTCTGGGACTTGTGTCTGCCCAGGATTTGGCCCATAATCGCCACAAGAAACGGAGGTAAGATGATGGCCGTTGTCTGGCTCTTGGTCGTTGTCGGAAGTCTGGCCGGGGACACCCTGACACGGGAAGTCCGGACCTTACCAAACGGGATCCGTGAAGTCCGCGTCACCACCCCTGGCACCGCCTCTCCGAACCTGCTTCAGGAAGTCCCCAGGTCGCCCTCCCGTCTGCTGGCCCAGACCCTCTGGGTGGATCGGAACCATCAGAACTCCATTGTCTATTCTCTGGGGTTGAATGAGAATGGATCCCAATTGGTGGCCGGCTGGGGGCTCAACAACAACCGTGTTTCCCACTACTGGACCGCGGACAATGGCGTCCCTGATTGGGCATACTACAAAGAGAATCCCGTGTATTGGGCCGGGGACGTCATGGTCTCCATGGCCCGGTCAGAGCCGGTCATGGGCGTGACCTTCCCCGGCGAGCCGGTGGATGTCCTCTCCTCATCCGGTCCGACCCCACTGGCCTCGATCCTTCCCGATCCAGGGATGATCGCCACCCGTCCTGCGGTCTCACGGGA
This sequence comes from uncultured bacterium, assembly GCA_964422065.1. Classification (GTDB taxonomy): domain Bacteria; phylum Hydrothermota; class Hydrothermia; order WGAB01; family WGAB01; genus S141-55. Next base: position 2,300 of record CAYQZW010000057.1, read on the forward strand.
CGGCACCCTCTTGGCTTATCTCTCTTCCCAATGGGGGACCTATCGCGTCTCTGTCTATGACATCACCACTCCCGATCAACCACAACTCCTCTGGACGGCAGACCTCCCGGGCGGGGATGGCGGCGTATATGGCCTGAATTTCTCGCCCGAGGGCTCGGTCCTGGTGGTCACCCAGTACTCCAAGATCCGCGTGTTTGAGACCTCGTCCGGGGTACTCCGGGACGAAATCCCGAACTCCAGCCAGACGGAAGCCAAGGCTTCAAATGCGGGAGAGTACATTGTGGCCGGGAACTTCTCCGGCCTGGTCCAGGTCTACCACTGGGATGGCAACCAATATACCTTCACGTATTATGCCTCCTTGGGCGGGAACATCTGGGTGACCACAGTGGACATTACGCCGGACGCCAATACCGTGGTTGCCGGGACGTTCCGGTATAGCCCCACCTATAGTGGCGCGGTCTATTATTTCCGTAAGCCGACGACCGGGACCCCGCCCACTTCCCTGGACCTCCGGTGGTCCTATTCCAACTACGGGGACTACGTGGCCGATGTGGAGGTCAGTGATGACGGGCGCGCACTCATTGCCGGGTCCTGGGGCACGTATGGGGCGACCTACGGCGATGTCATCACGATCCTGGATTCCACGGGCGGGGTGATCCATGCGGTCCAGGACGACATTGATGAGCCCGGCTCCTGCTTTGTGGTGGACATCTCCCCGGACGGGCGCTTCGCGATCGCTGGAGGCAAGGCGGTCCACGCCCGAGAGTTTGGCAATGGGGGCTTCCTCTATGCGTTCCGGATCATCGACCCGTACGATGTCGACCTGGCGTTTACCCAAGTCCAAGGACCGCCCTTCGATCTCCATCTTGGAGAACCTGTCGCACTGGGCGCAACGGTATCGAACATCGGGACGGTTGCGAGTGGCGGGTTCTATGTCCTGGGGTGGGTCACCCAATGGGAGACGGATTCGGTGGTCTTTGGCCCGGAGTCGGTGTGGGTGAACAACTTAGATCCTGGTGCGACCTATACCGCCGCCTTTGGCCCGTGGGCCCCTTCGGCTTACGGCACTTACACCACCCATTTCGCCCTCCATCTCCCGGGTGACGCCGATCCCAGCAACAACACGATCTCCCGGCTTTCTATCTGTTATCACGACCTGACCGCCCTGGGGGTTCTCTATCCGTTCCCGGAGATCTCCCTGGGCTATCCCGGGACCCCCCAGTTACGTCTGAAGAACTTGGGGTCGTATCTTGAGAACGGTCAGGCGTTCTGTGTCATTACCGATCCTCAGGGCACCCCGGTCTATCAGAGCCAGGTCAACTTTAGCGTCCCTCAACACCAAGACCTGACGGTCGCGTTTCCAGATTCCTGGGCTCCCAGTGACTCCGGCTTGTATACCGTGAAGATGTGGGTCGAGACCCCAGACGATTTCCGTCCGGAGAACGATACTCTTGTGACCCAGATCTTAGGAACCCCGGAGCTGTTGTATGACGATGGCACGCCAGACGCCTTCTACCTTGTATCCACCACATGGGAGGGGAACCGTTTCGCGGTCCGGTTTCTGCCGACGATCCTGGGGCCGTATGACGGGGTACGAATCCGGACGATGGTCAACGGCACAGACCCTCTCATTGCAGGGCTGTTCCCCGACGACCTTGGCTTCCCGGATACAAGTCGTCCCCTCCTTCCTCCGGACACCATCGCCGCTTCCATTGTCCCTGGATGGGCAGAGGCCGTCTGGAACACCACGGTTTCCTCTGCTGAGACCCTATGGGTGGTCATGGAATGGCTCCCGTGGAGCCCTTCGAGTCCAGGGATCGGGGCGGATGCCGACGACCCCATTGATCTCCAGAGTTATTGGTTTTCGTACAGCCAATCGTGGAATGCGTGGACCGCGCACGACTGGATGATCCGTCTTTATCTGAACTACGAGGTGGGAGTAGAGGAGCAGGCCCAGGGACCACCGCTCCGATTTATGATTTCAGCACCTTATCCGAACCCTACACCTTCCGGGTTCCGGCTCGACCTTCAAGTTCCAAAGGAGAGTCCTGTCCAGTTTGCGTTGTTTGATCCTTCGGGGCGCCGTGTTTGGGCGCGTGATTTGGGATGGCTCTCGCCCGGCACGCATAGGGTGACCCTCCGTCCCTCGGTGCGGACCGGGGTCTACTTCCTCAAGGTTCAAATGGGCTCGCACGAGCGGACGTTTAAGGTCATTCTCCGGCCGTGAGGTCTTAAGAAGGGAAATAAATTCCGCCGTTGATATCCAGGATCGCGCCGTTGATGGACCCCGATTGGGGGGAGGCGAGGAAGGCGATGGCGCGCGCGATTTCCTCGGGCATAGCGACCTTCCGGACCGGGATTTGCGCGAGGATCTTCTCCCGGTTCCGCTCGATGGCCTCGCGTGTCATGTCCGTCAGGGTGTATCCGGGGATCACGGTGTTCACCGTGATGCCATAGGGGCCAAGGCTCAACGCCAGGGACTTTGCCAGGCCGAGGAGCCCCGCTTTTGCGGCTGCGTAATGCGGACCATGTGCACTCCCGGATCGAGCACGGAGGGACGATACAAAGATGATGCGCCCAAACCGACGTTCTTTCATTTTCGGGACCAGGGCCTGTGCAACGAAAAAGGCGTGGCTCAAGTTGACGGCCAGCGAGCGATGCCATTCCTCTGGGGTTAAATCTTCCAGAGCAATATGGGTGGAATAGCCGGCATTGGCGACGAAGATGTCGACGTGTCCAAACGTGGAGAGGGCCTGTTCGGCGAGCGCCTGGCATCCTTGAGCCGTAGCCAGGTCGGCCTGGACGACCAGGGTTTGGCGGTGGTATCGGGTCTGGATATGGCGGGCGACCTCCTCTGCGGCTGCCTTGGCCTGGTGATAGTGGATCACCAGGTTTGCGCCTTGTCGTGCGAGTTCCAGGGCGGTCGCGCGACCAATGCCCCGGGAACTCCCGGTGACCAATGCGACCAATCCGTCGAACGCCCCTGAGCGTTCCATGCCATGCCTCCTTGATCAAAAAGAAAGTGCGGGTGTGAAGGCCCTGTAAGCCGAGTTCTGTTCCCTGGCCGGTTGCCCGGGCCCAGGGCGGTGGTCATCTCTCTCGGTCCTGCCTTTCGGCAGGACTCTGAGCGGCCTACCCGGGGGAGTACGGCCGGGCCAGCCACCCCCTGTTTGGCCTTGCTCCGGGTGGGGGTTGCCAGCGTCCAGGGTTACCCCTGGACCTGGTGGGCTCTTACCCCACCGTTTCACCCTTGCCTGATCCCCGACCGGCGTCGGGGCCATCGGCGGTCTGGTTTCTGTGGCCCTATCCGTGCCCGGAGCCTCTCGGCTCCGGACCCCCCGCGTTACGGGGCACCCTGCCCTCTGGAGCTCGGACTTTCCTCCCTCTCCGACACGTTCGGAGAAGGCGACCACCCGGACCTCCACACCCGCATTCCATAATTTAGCCGATCCGCCGCCATTGTCAAGGCCTCGCCCGGTTCCCGCCTGTACAATTTTGGAAAAGCGGAGGTCGCCGATGAGACAGAGACGCTATCGTCCTTCCCTTGGATTCTGGTTGGCCTTATGGGCCTGGGGCGTTCTTGGCGCAGTTCCTCCCTCTCCTGCACCCCAACCTCTGGTTATCCTTGTCAGTTGGGACGGGGCCAAGGCCGATGTCGTCCAACGCCTCGTCCAGCAGAACGCGTTGCCGACCTTGGCGCGCATGGTGAAGACCGGGGCCTACACCTTTGAAGCTCAAACCATTTTGCCGAGCAAGACGTTACCTTCCCATACCTCGATGCTGACTGGGGTTTCGCCGTCGGTCCACGGGATCCTCTGGAACCGCTATGAGCCGGAAAAGGGTGTGGTCCAGGTGCCGACAGTCTTTGAAATTGCGAAGAATCATGGGTACCGGACCGCGATGGTGTTTGCCAAATCCAAGTTCCAGCACCTGGTCCGTCCGGGGAGCGTCGACACGGCGGTCTATGTCCGAGGGGATGCCCCGGCCGTGATGGCAACGGCGCTCCAGGTGATGCGGACCCTTCGGCCCCACCTCATTTTCATCCACCTCCCGGACCCGGACCATACCGGCCATCGGTACGGCTGGGGGAACGAAAAGAAGGGGGTTCCCCCATCTCCCCAATTCGAGCGGGCCCTGGAACATTGTGATGAGGCCTTAGGGCAACTGGTGGACAGTCTGAAAGCGTGGGGCTGGTGGCCAAACGCCCTGGTTGTGGTCACCGCAGATCATGGGGGACATGATCGGACGCATGGCAGTGCGGACCCAGAGGATGTCCACATTCCGTGGATTGCTGCGGGAGGTCGGGTCCCTGCTAAGGGGAAGATCGAAAGGGCTGTGCGGACCATGGATACCGCGGCCACGGCGTTGGAGGCCCTCGGGATCCCGGTCCCGAAGAACTGGGAGGGCCGTCCCGTGATTTCCCTGAAGCCCTTACAGTCCCCGGTCAAAGCTGCGGAGTGATTTGCCATCTCCGTGCATTGCACGGTTCAGGGCCATCCACTAAGATAAACGCTGTTATGGGAGCACCCCGTCTTTCGATTGTGTTTGTCAACTTCAATTCCCACACGCTCCTCCAGCGGGCCATCCAGAGTCTACGGAAGCATCTCCGGGACTTGCCCTATGAAGTCATTGTGATAGACAATGGTTCCAAAAATCTTGCACCATTGATGCAGTTTGCGGAGCAGGAGGGGATCCGGGTCTTGGCCTTAGGACAGAACCGGGGCTATGCCCATGCGCTCAACCGGGGGTTTGCGGTGGCGCGCGGCGACTACGTTGTGGCCGCAAACCCGGACATCGAGTTCATTGACGGGTCCCTGGAGCAACTGATCGCCTTTTTAGACCGGGAGCGAAAGGTCGGGGCAGCGATCCCCCAATATCTCAATCCTGACCGATCTCTTCAGCCCTCTACGCGTCGTTTCCCGCGTCTAAAATACCTGTTGTTTGGGCGTACCGGCCCCTTGGCGCGTGCCTGGCGGGGCAATCCGATCACCCAGGAGTACCTCCAGGGCTACCATATCCGGACGTCAGCCAATGGCGCGGTGGATGTAGAGGTCGCTGCCGCGGCGTTCCTGATCATCCGAAGAGAGGCATTGAAGGATGTCGGACCGTTTGACGAACGGTTCTTCCTGTTTGCGGAAGACCTGGATTTTTGTTACCGTCTCCAGAAACGGGGATGGCGGGTTGTCCTCTATCCGGAAGCGGCCATCATCCATGTCCATGGAGCGGTCCGACGTCATCCCCGATACGCATTTCGCAGCCACTACCACCGTATGAAAGGCATCTGGATGTTTATCGAGAAGCATCGATTGGCACCCAGGATGCTCTTTCCTTTGCTCCGACTCGGCCTCGTGATGATCCTGGCCTGGGAAGGGGCTTACGCAATGTGGGGTGGGGGAGACTTCGACTGATGCATCGGTGGATCCGGAACATCGGGGTTCCGCTTCTTCTCCTTTTCAGTGATCTCGCGGCCATCGTGTTCTCCTTTTTTGTCGCGTTTTGGCTTCGGGCGACGTGGATCCCCCAGTGGTTCCATGTGTTGCCTGAGGTTCTCCCGTTGTCGGCCATCCGGGATTACTGGTTCCTGATCTTGATCTGGCCGTTAGTCTTTGCGTATGAAGGCCTCTATACCCGAAGATGGCCCACGGAGGTGGAACTCCTCCAGATCTGGAAAGGGACCCTGATTGCGGGACTCTTGGCCTTTGCGGCCCTGTTCTACGTCCGCGGTTATGCCGTATCTCGACTGATTCTGTTGTTAAGCCTGGCCGGCATTTTGGTCCTGGTTCCCCTGTTCCGCTCCTTGACCAAACGCCTGCTGAGCATGACCAGGCTCTGGGCCACCCGAGCACTTCTGGTCGGCCAGGATGACCTCTCGCAAAGTCTTCAGAGTTATCTGACCCATCACCCGGAATTAGGGTACCGCATTGTGGACGTAGTGAAGCCGCCCCTCCTGGACGCAGGCTTGCCTCCCTTTTTGGAGATCTTGGATGCCCGGATCCAGCAGATCCGGCCCGGTGCGATCTTCCTGTCTGGCAAACATGTCCCCACCAAGATCCTGCAGGACTTGGTTGAGCGTTATGCCGGCCAGGTGGACGAGATTCTTTACATCCCGGACCTGGAGGGGCTCCGGATCGCGAACATGGACATCGAGCACCTGGGGACCGGGGTGGTGATGAAACTCAAAAGTCCCCTGATGACGCGTCCGAACCTCCTCCTCAAGCGCCTGTTTGACCTTGTGGGGGCAACCCTTCTGCTTTTGGTGGGCCTGCCACTGTGGCTTTTGATCGCCTTGGCGATCAAGTTGGATTCACGGGGGCCGGTCTTCTTCGTGCAACGTCGGGTCGGCTACCAAGGGCGGACCTTCCCGTGTTACAAATTCCGAACCATGTATGTGGATGCGGAGGACCGGCTCCAGAAACTCTTGAAAACCGACCCTCACGCCCGCGAGCAATGGGAACGACACAAGAAACTGCCCCAGGACCCCAGAGTTACACGTGTGGGGCGTATCCTCCGGAGACTAAGCCTCGATGAAGTCCCGCAACTGCTCAACGTTCTCAAGGGGGACATGAGTTTGGTCGGCCCGCGTCCTTACTTAGAGGAAGAACTCCCAGACCTTGCCCGCGATGTGCAGGTTATCACCTCCGTCAAACCCGGCCTCACCGGTCTCTGGCAAGTCTCCGGTCGGTCCGATTTGACGTTTCGAGAACGAGCGATCTTAGACGAATACTATGTTCGGAATTGGTCGTTGTGGCTGGACCTGGTGATCCTGATCAAGACCTTGAGCGTGATCCTCAAGGGCGAGGGGGCGTATTGAGTCTCCGTCGCGGGCTACCCTGCGCGGAGAATGCGCCGTAAGCGGGACAGGTCCTCCTCGGTCGGGAGTCCAACTTGAACGACCCGCCCATTTACAGCCAAGGTGGGAACTGCACGAACGCCCACTTCCGCCGCACGGATGCAGCAGGACCCGTCCACGCATTCTGAAGCCCGGTGGATCTCGATCTCCAGATCCCCGAAGTACGACCGAATCACATTCTCCATGCGTTCACACAGTTTACAATCGGCGAGGAAGAGTTCAATCCGCATCATCTCACCTCCTCTTTCAGTATAAAGCCCCGGGGGTATCCTGAAAACTTGAAGGGGTGTGATGTCGCCGAAGGGCGATCATCACAAACTACTCGGATTCTTCTTTAGAGGGGTTCAAGGCTTTCCGCAAGGCCTCCAGGAGCAAGGTTGCCGTGTAGGGCTTGGGGATGAAGTGGAAACCCTGCTTTTCGATGTTCTCTAAGGAGATCCGGTCGTCGGTGTAGCCGCTCGCCAGAATGACTTTGAGGTCCGGGTTGTGCTCGCGGAGTTTATCGGCGAGTTCGGTGCCGGTGCCGTCTGGCAGGATGACATCCGCGAAGAGGAGATGGATCTTGCCCTTGAGGTCTTCAAAGACCCGTTCGGCTTCGCTCACGTTGGAGGCCTCGACCACGTGGTACCCGTTTTCACTGAGGATCTTACAGGCCAGGGCCCGGACCTGGGCCTGGTCTTCGACGACCAAGACCCATTCCCCGGCCCCTTGGAGAGAGGCCATCTGGTCTTTTGAAGTCCCCTTTGAGGTCCTCTTCTTTCGCGGTTTCTGGGTTTCCCGCGGGAGGTAGACCCAGAAGGTCGTGCCCTCTCCAGGTTCACTCGTCACGGCGATCCACCCGCCGTGTTGTTTGATGATACCATAGGCGGTGGAGAGTCCTAATCCCGTCCCTTCCCCGGGTTTCTTGGTCGTAAAGAACGGCTCAAATATGCGGGAGAGCGTTGCTTCGTCCATCCCGACCCCTGTATCCTGGACCCAGAGTTTGGCATAAGGCCCGGGCTTAATGTCCACGTCCCCTGGAATCTCTTCTTCCTTCAAGGTGACAGGTTCAAGGCCGAGGGTAAGTCGGCCACCGTTCGGCATCGCGTCCCGTGCGTTGATCACCAGGTTCATGAGGACTTGTTGGAGTTGAGCACGGTCGACCTTGCACCAAACCGGGTCGGGCGCAAAAACGGTCTCCAACTGGATATCTTCCCCGATAACCCGTTCCACGACCTGAGCCACCTCTTTGAGGAAGGAGTTGAGTTCCAAGGGCTCGGGCCGAGAGGGTTGACGGCGAGTGAAGGTCAGGAGTTGGCGGGTGAGGGCCGCCGCCTTCCGTGCGGCATCCTTGATCACCTGAATGGCCTCCCAAGCCTCGGAACTCTTCCCCAGAGTCTTCTCTAAGATTTCCGCATAGCCCAGGATCGGGACCAGGATGTTGTTGAAATCGTGGACGATCCCACTCACGACCCGGCCGATGGCCTCCATTTTTTGGGCCTGGATCAACTGGTCTTGGAGTTCCCGTTGCTGGGTAATATCTTGGACCATCCCTTCGTAGTAGAGGATGTGGCCCTCGTCGTCCCGGACCACTCGGGCATTCTCCGAGAGCCAGATGATTTTGCCGTCTTTCCTACGGGCGGCATAGACAAAGTTCCGAACATAGCCCTGAGACTGGAGGGTCTCCTCGAAGCGTTTCCGATCCTCCGGATGCACATAGATCTCTTTCGAGATTTCGTTGACGGAAGCCATCAACTCCTCCGGAGAGGAGTAGCCCAGGATCCGAGCCAATGCGGGGTTTGCCGTGAGGAACTTCCCGTCCGGTGTGGTCTGGTAGATTCCCTCAATCGCATTCTCAAAAATGCTCCGATACCGCCGTTCTGCCTCTCGGATTTTCTGTTCCAGGATCCTCCGCTGTGTGATATCCCGTTGGGTGCCCCAGACCTCGATCAGTTTCCCGTCTTCAATGATTCCCACCGCATTATTCAGAAAATAGATGGGATTGCCGTCTTTATCTTGTTCCAGCGTTTCCACGTCCAGCACACGATAGCCGTTTTGAATGAATGCCCGCAGGGCCTCGATGTTTTCCGGGATATCCGGGCTTCCGTGGAGTTCGACAAAGGGCTTGCCGACGATTTCCTTTGCGCTTTTGTATCCGTACATCTTTGCGAAGTTGTCGTTACATTCTGCCACGTACATGTACTCGTACATCATCCGAATCTGTTCCTCGACAGGCAGGTCTGTCGGGATGGGCTTTCGGCTGGCCATCCGGTAAAACCCCTCGCCCGTCTGTTCGACAAAATACCGATAGCGTCGTTCGCTCTTTTCTAAGGATTCCA
>CAYQZW010000058.1:0-11341 GCA_964422065.1 uncultured bacterium
GCTGCTGGGAAGACGACTGATAATACGGGGGCGGCGATTGTTGCTGGGGGGGCGCTGCTGTTCCTGGCGACCCCAAAACCTAAAAGCGCCGGGGAGGTTGAAGGAGTTCACGAGATCCACGAGATCTTTTATAAACTCAATGGCGTCGGATTGATTCATCGTCGGAAAGACCAGGTCTGGTGGGTCTCCCTCCGAGGGGGTAAGCCCCAGCCCCTGACCCGATTGGACGCCCCGGTTGAAGATTTTGTGCTCTCCCTGGACCAACAGACCCTCTATGTGATTACACAACTGGATGGAACGTACTTCCGGGAGCCCAGACGGTCTATTTATGCTGTGGAACTTTCCACGGGCAAGGTCGAGGAAATCTTCAAATTTTCAGGCTTTATGTGGAACCTGGAGATTTCTCCTGACGGCCGGGCGTTGATCTTTTATGGCAATGACCTGAGTCGGGGGTTTGGCACCCGGTCAAAACTCTATCTTCTGGACCTTGAATCCGGCCAATGGACGGCTCTCACAGAGAGGTTAGACCGTTCCGTCGGCAATGCCTTGAATTCAGACTTTAGAGTCCCGTGTAGCAACCAGGGACCCACCTGGGGGCCAGACGGCTGGATCTATTTCCTCGTGACCGACGGGCCGACCTGCCAGATCTATCGTGTGCATCCGGTAGAACAGCGGCCAGAACCCGTAACGTACGGGGAATGGTCTGTCGAGGGGTTCTCACTCTCCGCCCAGACGAAAGGGCCATGGGCCCTCTCTGCCATGGATTTTGTGGGGCCTGCTGAACTTTATTTGTGGTCGTCCACTCAAAAGCCTCGGCCCATCACACAAATCGGCCGACGGACTTTCCGAGGGGTGTCTTTGCAAAAACCCAGAGTCCTGGAGGCTCAGACCCCAGATGGCCTCACCCTCCAGGTATTCTACTTACCCCCTTATTCCACCAACGAGAAGCGGCCACCGGCGGTCCTTGAAATTCATGGGGGACCTCGCACGACGTACGGCCACGCCTTGATGCTGGAGTTCCACTTACTTGCGGCAGCCGGGTTTGGCGTGATCTTTACCAATCCCAGAGGGAGTGAGGGGTTTGGTGAAGACTTCGCCGTTGCGGTCGCCCGGCACTACGGCGAGGGTGACTTCCGCGATTTGATGACCGCAGTAGACGCCGTGATCGAGAAGGGCTGGGTGGACCCGGAACGCTTAGGGGTGACCGGGGGCTCCTACGGCGGATTCATGACCAACTGGATCATCAGCCATACTCAAAGATTCAAGGCTGCCGTAACCCAACGTTCGATTTCCAACTTTGTGTCCTTCTTTGGGGCCGCAGATATCGGGTTCCGGTTCGCAGAATACGAGATCGGCGCTACCCCATGGAAAAACCTCCAAGAGTACTGGAAACGAAGTCCCTTAGCCTACGTAGAAAACATCCGTACCCCCCTCCTCATTATCCACGCAGAGCAGGACCTACGTTGCCCTATAGAACAAGCGGAACAACTTTTTGTGGCCTTAAAGTATTTGGGCCGGGAGGTGGTCCTCGTTCGCTATGAAGGAGAGAATCATGACCTCTCCCGATCCGGAAAACCCCACCATCGGGTGGATCGCCTCAAAAGAATCATCGGATGGATGGAAAAACACCTCAACCCCCGCCCCAAAGGTTCCTCCCCCATCCCTTGACAACGGACGTGACCTACTGTACTATTAAGATAGTACAGTCAACGATCCGATTGGGTTCTGCGTTTTACTGATGGGAGGTGCTGATATGTTTGGAATGCTGTTGCTGGCCTTCGTAGCGGCGAATGACACCGCCGGAACATCGGTCAAACAAGTTGAAGCCGTGTATACCTCTACGGCACCCGTGATTGATGGGCGTCTGGAAGACGTCTGGTTCCAGGCCAAACCCGTGACCGATTTTGTTCAACAAGAGCCGGATGAGGGAGAACCAGCCAGTGAAAGTACAGAGGTCTATGTCCTTTACGACGACGCCAACCTCTACGTGGCGTTCCGGTGCTATCAAGAAAAAGTGAAGGCCTGGGTCTCCTCCTGGGACAATGCATACGGGGACCGGGTCTCCTTGTACCTGGATACCTTTGGAGATCAGCGGACCAGTTATGGGTTTGAGGTGAATGCCCTGGGCGTGCAGGAAGACTTTCTGATCACCAACGACGGGCGAAGTTATGACGACTCGTGGGATGGGATCTGGATCGCCGAAGCCCGGATCACCCCCGACGGCTATGTCGTGGAAATGGCCATCCCGTTCAAATCCCTGCGCTACAAGGAAGGGTTAGAAACCTGGGGCGTGAACTTCCGTCGCCGGATCAACGCCAAGGATGAGACAGATTACTGGGCCCCGATGAGCCGCACCGAGGGGCTCCGGGTCTCCAAGTTCGGGACCCTCGTGGGGCTCCATCCTCGAGTGATGGGACGATACCTGGAGATCTACCCCGTGGGCCTGGTTCGCAATGACAAGTATGCCGACACCCCTTCAGAGACGCGGCCCCATGTCGGCCTGGATCTCACCTGGAGCCCCGGCCCTCAAACCCAGGTGAATTTCACGTTCAACCCGGACTTCGGAGAGGTGGAAGCAGACCCCTACAAAGTGAACCTTTCCAAATACCGTCTCTTCTTTGAAGAGAAACGGCCGTTTTTTACAGAAGGCTCCGAGTACTTCCGTGTGCGGTCCATGACCGGGATGAACATGGGACCGATGATCTACTTCTTTTACAGCCGGAACGTGGGCCGAAAACTCTGGACCGGCGAGGAAGTGCCGATCTCCATGGGCGCAAAGTTCACCCATAAATCCACACGATGGGAAATCGGCTACTTGTTGGTCCGGACCGAGCCCAAGACCTCGGAGATCGATTCGGAGCCTCTGGCCTACTTTTCGGTCTTCCGCCCCAAATACACGCTTTTCGGCAACTCCACTCTGGGCCTGTTCCTGGGGACCAAAGAATCGCCCACAGTCCATGCCCATACCCGAGTTGCGAGCATGGACCTGAACTTGATGAGTTCCACAACCGTATTCCGTGTCATTGGCGCCGTTGCCGACATCCAGCCGTTTGGCGATTCCCAACGTACCCTGGGAAAGTATGCAGACGTGAACTACACCTACCAGGGCCGAACCTGGCTTTCCATGGTGGGGCTGACCTATATTGACGACAAGTTTGATATCAACGAGTTGGGGTTCGTCGGTCTGCCCGGCGTTCTCTCCGTCGGATTCTTCGGTGGGCCCATGTTCTTCCCGAAGACCGGGCCGATCCGTGCCCTCATGCTCGGGGCTGGCGGAGGCATGTTCCGGGAGTTTTCCGAAGGCGTCAACGAGTATTCCCTGGGACTCTTCCTCGGGAACCTCCAACTCCGAAATCTGTGGGGCGGCGGTGGGAACATTTCGCTCGGAAAATCTTATGAGCAGGGAAGGTACTACACGGATGTCAACCTCAACCTCAACATCCACAGTCCGTTTACCGGTGACCTGAGTGGGGGCTTATGGTCGTGGTTTGGCTACGGCTATAACTACCGCCGGCAGTACTTCGCGTGGAAAGGGAACATCGGCACCTGGACGAACTATGCCCTCAACCCCTCGACCCATCTCAGTTTGGATACCCGAACGGTGATTGAATTCAAGCCCGACCGTTCTCTGGAAGACGTGACCTTCATTGTGACCCCCCGGTTCACTTGGAACGTCACCCGGGACCTCCAGGTTTCTTCTTATGTCGAAGCGGTCACAACCCGAACCTCCGGCGAAGTCGGACGGGTCCGCATTGGAGGGCTCCTGAAATGGCGAGTGGCTCCGAAGAGTTGGTTCTACATCGCGCTGAACGACCTGGAAAGCAGAGACACGACGACCCAGCAGTTCACCTCCCAGGAGCGCATTGCGTTGGTCAAGATCCGCTACCTCTTTTACTTCTGATGGCACACGATTCCAGGGTCTTAGAACTCCAGGTTCGGGTGAGACCGAACGCCCCAAAGACCCGAATCACCGGCCTTTTAGAGGACGGCACCTTGAAGATGGACGTGGCTGCACCCCCCGTGAAAGGGAAGGCCAACCGGGAACTGGTTCGGTTCTTCCGGAAACATCTCGGGGGTGAGGTGGAGATCGTTGTCGGAGCAAGTCAGCGCTTGAAACGGGTACGCATCCGAAATCCCGTGGTCCACGATTGGAAGGCGATCCTCCTGGAGGAACCCCATGGGTAGCCTGTGGATATTTCTGGCCGTGTTCCAGGTCTGGGCCGGGGACCAGGTGGTGTACACGTGGATTCACGACGGTTGGCGTTCCCCTGTTGCGGATGTTGTGTTCCCCGTGCTCACCCATTCCATGGACAAGGAAATCCAGTTTGCCCTTTGGGCGGGGATGATGATTGGGGGAGGGCCAGAGACACAGAAGTTTGGGAAAGTTTTGGCGATTGGCGGACTGGCCCAGACCACCACGGTGGTGGCCCTGAAGTTCATCACGAACCGGCCCCGGCCAGAAGGCACATCCCCGCGCTACAACTCTTCGTTCCCCTCAGGCCATTCGGCGGCCGCTTTTTACTGGGCCACCATGTTGGCCTCTAAAGCCCCAAGGTATCGCGTGCCTTTGTACCTATGGGCGACAGGGGTGGGGCTCTCCCGGATCTATCTCGGACGGCATTGGCCCACGGATGTCTTGGTTGGGGGATTGATCGGGTACGGCTTTGCGCGGTTGACACTGCACTGGCGATGGGTCATTGGAGACTGGCAGATTTTCCCCTGACGTTACAGGATTTTTTGGGCCTCTTCAAGGATTCGGCGGTGTGATTCCACGCGTTCCAAAAACGTCTCTCGCAGGGATCGTTCCTTGATGGCATTTGCCATCCGCATGAGGTCATCCACACACCGCTTGAGCGAGGTACGGATCTCCCCTACTGGGCGATTCAAAGCCTGTTCAATTTGGTATCGGGTAAACCAGAGGTCTGGAGCGGGGATCTCTTTAGGAAGTCGCCTTAAGGCCTGTTCAATGAACGGGTAGGCACGTTCCGGGGCGCCGAGTAAAAAGAAGGTCCGGGCAAGGAGGTGTTGGTAATGGACCCAGGTGTGAAGATCCTCCTGCATAAGCAGAGGTTCAATAGTATTCAGGAGTTTTTGGCTTTGTTCAGGTCGGTCCCGAAGGAGGTGGAATTCTGCCCAGAGAAGAGCCAGCGAAGCCCAACTCTCCGTTTGCGGATGGGCTTGAAGGAGGCGCTGGATATGGCTAACCCATCGTGTAGCCTGGGAGAGGTTGTGGTCCCGGAGGGCAGTAAAGAGGCGTTGTTCTAAGAGATAAAGCCGGAGTTGAGGGACATCCAGGATGTCCAAGATGCGTTCACTGTGTTCAAAACACCGGTGGGCCTCGTCAAACTGACCCAACGTTGCGTATACCCGTCCCGCCTCTGCCAGCCATTTCCATTCGTTTTTGAGGTCCCCGGTCACTTCTGCGACGCCTAAGGCGTCTTGGAGATTCTTCAACGCCTTCTCAAGGTCGCCCTTCAGTCGGTAATACTCTGCGTATGTTGCGAGGACCTGGGCAATTTGCGGAGGATGCGGGAGTTTTTTGAAGAGACGTGCTGCAGCGTGGAGGTCGCGAAGGGCCGAGCCCAGTTCAAGGCGATAGAGATGGGTCAGGGCTTTGGCCAGAAAAGTACGACCAATGCGATAGGTGTCCTGTGACCGGATCGCGGTCGAAAGAGCGGTCCGGAGGGCATCGGTGGCGGTGTCAAGTTTCCGCCGTCGGAGCGAAATCAGGCCCATGAAATACGTAGCGTCTGAAACGAGGTCCGGTTCCCTGAGGGTCCGCGCAAACCGATATGCCTTCTGAGCAGCCTGGATGGCCTCAGTCAGACGATTTTGGGGCAGGAGGACATTCAGGCCTATGTGGATGTAAAGTTCCGCAAGTTTCCGGGGCTGTTCCTCCTCATTTAGGCCTTCAATCAGTTGGTCCAAGATTTCCTGTTCTTCGTGCCATTCGTAGCGTGCATGCAGGAGTCGAGCGTACCGGAATTGAAGGTCAGAAATGGAGAGGATTTTGAGGGGGCGTTTCCGGGTCTTGTGTTTCTGAAGGACCGACTGATAAATCGCTTTGGCAGTACTGGCTGCCATAACCTCATTGAGGCGGTCCGCCGCCATCAAGGCCATGTCCAGAGATCTGGTCCATTGCCGAGCGGATCTGAAATGCATAGAGGCCAGGAGGGCGCGCAGGGCGTTCTCGGACGCGTTTTGGGCATAGTATTCCCCAAAGAAACGATGAATCCTTACCCGTCGCTGGATCGGAATGTTGCGGACCAGGAACGATCTTGTCCACGCGTTGACAAAATAGAACCGCGAATCGGATTCGTGGACGAAGCCAAGGTCCTTCGCCTTTTCAAGGTGTTCATAGACGAGAGAGGGAGGCGCACTTAGAAACGCCGCCACCCCTTGATCGTCAATCACCTCGCCGGTCAAAGCTGCGATACTTAAGACTTCCCAGGTTTCACGGTTGAGGGCATCTTTGAGGCGGGAAAGTGCCTCTTTGGGCGACCGGGGGAGATGGGGTTCACCCGAAGCCTTGAAAACCGCAAGGATCAGGGTCAGGTGGAGAGGATGACCCCGTGTCACCTTCCACACCTGGTCTGGGGAAACCCCGTCGGTAAACGGCAGGAAGGTGGCGAGTAAGGCCTGTGTTTCGGATACAGAGAAAGGGGGGAGTTCGATATCCAGTGCAGGGCTCTTGAGTTGGACTTTGGTGGACGGAGCAGCGGAAAGAATGAGATGGAGACCATGTCCAAGGATTCCGTGGATGCTCAAGCGATCAAGGAATTCTATGGTATCCGGATCCAACCGTTCATAGTCTTCTATAAAGAGCAGTACTTTAGAGCGCCGGGTTAACCGGCTGAAGAGGCGGGTTAAGGTCTGGAAAATCAAATTGCGGCGGCTGACTGTAGGGGTATCGGGTACACCGGGGATCGAGGGGATGGGGATGCCGAGGTCTGAGAAGAGAGGGGCGAAAAAGGGGAGCGTGGGGCCAAACTCTTGTGTCACAGGACGGTTGAGTGCCCGGAACTCTTCAATTAAGGCCCCCAGGATCGGGGCCAGGGGATAGGGCACCGTGGGTGAGGGGTAGGGGCCAAGGACTGTCATGCCCTGGTTCCGGAAGATCTCCCGGAGTTCGGAAAGAAACCGTGTTTTTCCCATCCCCGTTCCCCCTCTCACGACAACGAGAGGGGTCCCTTGCTGGATCGCGGTTTCGACCTGTTGGATCTGTTCGGCCCGGCCAATCATTGGCGGGAACGTCTCCGGAACGTCCCATCGTCCCAGGTATTCCGTCTGATTTTTCCCTTTGTGTTTGGCGCGGGCAAGGGCATATTCCGCACGGCTCAAGAGGTAATCTACGGTTTGCCCGTCTTCTGGGGTCACTACGAACCCCACACTGGCTTTGAGTCGGATCGGGTCTCCTTTGACGAAAAACCGATGTTCTAAGATGGCCATGCGGAGTCGTTCCGCAACAATCTGAGAGTCCGCAGGTGAAGCCACTTGCGCCAGAGCTCCGAACCGATCTCCAGAGATCCGCGCGACATAGTCCCCTTTACGAAGGGTGGTCCGGATGACCTCTCCAACCTGGACCAGGAGTTGTGCGATGTGTTCTTCCTCCAGGCCTCGGATTTGGGTGTGGAAGTCGTCGAGATCAATCAGGAAGACCCCAATCGAGTGCCCGTGGCGAAGGGCGCGGTGGATCTCACTGTAAAGACGCTGGCGAAACTCCCAGCGGTCAGGTAACGACGTCACCGGATCCATCCTCTTTCTCCGTTTGTTGTGGGGCGGACGGTGTTATTATACGCCTCTTCGCGAAATTCCCAGGTCTTCACGACTTTCTTTGGTTTAACAAAACTTCGTGAAGGTACCGGAGTTCTTCTTGCAGGCTCGTCAACCGCCCTTTTAACTTCTCTACGAACAAACGATCCAGGATTTCTCCAACCTTCGGACCTTCGAGCCCTAAGTCTTTGAGGTACTGTCCTGTGATGGCGAGGCGGGTTTGGTCTCGTTTCTCCGCGTATTCCTGAAGAAGAGCGTGGTGTTTGAGGAGCGCGGCAAAACGAAGGGCCCGTGCATCTGCCGTTTTCCATTTGTGATGGACCTCTTCCCAGGAATTTCCTGGGGCCGGGTCCTGAAGCACGGCATGGAGGTCCTGAAAGAACTTCCGTTCCTCACGGGTGAGCGGGAAGGTCAGGATTTCAGGGAATTGCAGACAAAACGGTGCAAAAAGGAGAACCCAATCGCTTTCATCCGTTCGGGGAACCTTTGGAAGGAGGGCCAGCGCCTCAGGGTGCGCTTGGAGTTGAGGATGGTAGGCCTTCAGGAGCTCCAAGCGGTGAACCTCGCGGACCATTTCTACAGCCCGGGGTTCCAAAGTGAACCGTTTGAATTCGTTTTTGATGCGTTCAAAGGAGATCTCCGGAAGGACCGACCGGGCGTTCGTCCATTCCTGTTCCGTTTCTGGAGCGTATTGAAAGCCGAACCGCTTCGCATACCGAATCGCACGAAACGCACGGGTGGGATCGTCTCGGAAACTCCCGGGTTTCAAGACCCGAATCCAGCCCTCTTGGAGGTCTTTTTTCCCCTGAAAAGGGTCATGGAATTGTCCGGGGTTCGGGTAGATTTCCACCGCCATGGCGTTGATCGTGAAATCTCGGCGGGCTAAATCTTCGATCATCTCGGTAGTGGGTTCGACCTCCGGGAGCACCCCCGGTTTGGGGTAGGTCTCTCTGCGTGCACGGGCGAGGTCGATATGCCCGGATGGGGGGAGAGGGAGCCGATAGGTGAGAAACGGCGAAGCCTGCCTGGGAGCAATCCGCGCATGATCCTCAATACAAGGCAAAAGGTGAGAGGACCAATCCAGAACGACAATGTCCAGGTCCAGGGTTCGACCCCCCAGGAGCCAATCCCGAACCACCCCACCGACAAAATAACTCCGAATTTTCAAGGTTTGCAGACAGTAAAGAATTTCCCGGACACCGGGCTTCTCTCGATAGGCTTGGAGGAACTCAATCAAGGGTTATAGGGGCTCGATCCAGAACAGGACCTGGCCGTACTCGACGGGCTGAGCATCCTCCACCGGGATCTCTACGATCCGACCGCGGATATCTGAAGGGATCTCGTTCATGACCTTCATGGCCTCCACGATACAGAGGACTTGACCGGGTTCGACCACATCCCCGACCTCGACATACGGAGGCTGGTCTGGGGCAGGCCGACGGTAAAAGGTGCCGACGATTGGAGATTTAATGGCATGGAGCCCGGCTCGCACTGGGGCCGGGGACTCCACGGTCTCTGACGTGACGGGGTTGGTTGGACTCGGCTCAGAAGAGGCCGGCTTCGGAGGGCTTGTCGCTGCTGGGACCGGGACGAACTCCACTCCTTGGGGCTTGACCTCCCGCACGATCCGGATGTGGGTGTCCCCGTCCCGGATCTCCAGTTCGACCAGTCCCTTTTCTTCGGCCAGTTCGATCAGTTGCTTGACTTTTTCAATGTCCACTACTTGACCCTCTCAATGTACTTGTCGGTCCGGGTGTCCACACGGACCACATCACCCACCTGGATAAACAGGGGGACTTGGATGACTTTCCCAGTTTCCAGTTTGGCCGGTTTGGACCCGCCCGATGCGGTGTCACCTCGCAGGCCCGGATCGGTCTCCACCACCTCCAGTTCCACGTGGAACGGGAGTTCAAGGCCGACCGGGGTGTTGTCGGCATAAAGGATGGTGACCTCCGTCCCTTCCTTCAAGTACTCCAGTTCCTTTTCGATTTGCTGGCGTTCAAAAACGACTTCCTCGTAGGTTTCGGTATCGTAGAAGTGGAAGTGGTCACCGGTGGAATAAGAGTAGGTGGCTGGGCGGCGCTCCAGCCGGATCTCCTCAAATTCATCAGACTCACGGAGAGTGGTCTCTTTGACGGCGCCCGTCGTGACGTTTTTGAGTCGTACCCGGGTCGTTGCACTCCCGCGCCCCATGTGCTGGTGCTGGAAGTCCAGAACAATGTAAAGTTCTCCCTGCAGCCGAATGGCCATACCGGGTCTCAACTCAGGCATAACAACCTCCTTCCTGATCAGGTTTGCTTTTTATTTTACTCAATCCGCAGCAACGTTGTCGGGAACTCTGTCAGAACCTTTGGCTGGGGGTCGACAAGGACCAGATCCTCAATCCGGACACCCCCCAGGTCAGGGAGATAGATCCCAGGCTCAATGGTGACCACATGGCCGGTTTCCAGGGTTTCTTTGGATCGGAAGGACACCACCGGCCGTTCGTGGACCTCCAGTCCGACCCCATGGCCCAACCCATGGCCAAAATACTCTCCATAGCCATGGTCCCGGATCCAGCCGCGGGCCTTTTCATCAATGTCTTTCGCCGGGATCCCTGGCCGAATCGCCTCAATTGCACGATGTCGTGCCTCGTTGACGATGTCGTAAATCTGGAGGAATTGAGGGTCCGGTTTGGAGCCCACCCAGAACGTCCGGGTCATGTCTGAAGCGTACCCATCCACGACGCATCCCATGTCAAACAACAGTGGAGCGTTGGGCTCAATGGGGTGGTTCCTCGGTCGTGCGTGGGGCAATGCGGAGTGTCGGCCCGAGGCTACGATGGTGGGGAAGGAGGGGCCTGTAGCCCCGTACCGTTTCATCCGGTACTCGATCTCGGCCGCCAGATCCAGTTCGGTCGTCTTCCCGGGCTCAATGAGATCCAGGACCTCATGGAGCACGCGTTCGGCAATCCGTTGAGCCCGGACGATCTTGTCCACTTCCTCGGGGTCCTTGACGGCTCGATGGGTGCGGAGGATGTCCTTGATCCCCCTCAAAGAACGACCCCTGAGCCTGGACCGGAGGAAGAGGAACCAGTGGTAACGGAGATGAAACCGTTCAAAACCGATGGGACCCGGATTCTCTTTGAGCAGTGCCACGGCTGCCTCGTACACATCGGGGTTTTCCGTATGAATGTGGTACAGGGGCTGGGGAACTTCCTGCGCAGATTGCTCCTGATACCGAAAGTCGGAAAAGAAGTCTGCACGGTCCTTTTGGATCACAAGGAGGGCGTTGGACCCCGAGAAGTTGGTCAGGTATCGGATATTGGAAAGGTCACTGACCAAAAGCGCGGACAACCCTTGATTGGACATCCACTCACGGACCTTGGACAAACGATGTTCAAACGGTTGTGTCATGGCTCATGGCTCCTTTGCGAGGTAAAATTATACACGGGGGTTGTCAAAGCCAAGGGACATCACACCTTGAAGGTTATTGGGGTTGGTACTGCTGGGAGATCTGCAGGGCAAGGTTCTGGATCGCAACCGAGAGTTCTGTTTCCCGGTCCGCTGGGGCAGTCGTCTCCTGTTCC
>CAYQZW010000059.1:0-11121 GCA_964422065.1 uncultured bacterium
GGATTATCAAAAATCACCGAGGTAACCGTATAATTGCCACTCCTCCGCCGACATCGAGACCGACAGAGCCAGAAACACTGGAGGACGTAACCTCAACATCACCAGGAAGGATTTCCCAGGTCTCCAACTTTACCGGGGCGCCGGCGTCGGCGTCAATCACAGCATCTGTAATGCTCACCCACAGAGTTGCATTCGTGAGTCCCAGGTCTTCAGGAGTAATGTACACCACCAATTGGTTGGGATCCGGCATGGTCAGGGTAACTTCTGTGCTTCGCGAAAGAGCACCAGCCGGAATGTCCAGGCGGAAGTAGTAGTTGACTCGATTCTCGGTGAAACTCAGCTCTACTGAACCTCCCGTCGCCGCATCAATGAACGCAGACGCAGAGTGGGAAGTAAGTAGCCCGTATTGGATGTTGTTGACCGTGAGGGGGACCATCTGGGAGGGATCGATCGTGGAGGTTGGAGAGGTGGTGGGAACCTTCCCACATGCGGCCAACAAGATGACCGCCACCACTGCCAGTGCCTTCTTGTACATAGCCTTCCTCCTTTTTTAGTCTTTACATAGATATTCGCAACCTGCAAATATAGAGGCAAAATTTTGTTTTGTCAAGTCTTTGGGGCGTTAGCGCACAACCCATTGGAATCCAAGAACTTCCATTTCGCCTTCACACACTTTTTCAGACACTCAAGTCGGCGAAAACCGCCCGATCAGCGTCACCGGCCCGTCATTCACCAGGGTAATGTGCATGTGTTTTCGGAAAAAGCCCGGAACGATCTGATAGCCCATATTTCTTGCCGTCTTTAAGAATTCCTCATAAAGTTGGCCTGAAGTTTCCCAGTCCAACGCTTTGTCAAAACTTGGGCGGCGGCCCTTCTGGATATTCCCGGCCAGCGTAAAGTTCGGAATCGCCATCACTTCATAGCCCAGGTCTAAGACCGAGAGGTTGAGTTTTCCCTGCTCGTCTTCAAACACCCGAAGATGGAAGATCTTGTCAATGACCTTGCCGAAGATCGAGGCATCGTCTCCTTTTTCGAACCCCATCAGCACCAGGAGGCCGGGGCCGATTCGGTGTGTAGCACCGGTTTCCAGGTCTTTAACTTCTGCTCCTTTTACTTTCTGGATCACCAAGATCATGGCTTCGGATACCTCCAGTATCGGTCAAAGAACCCTGCCTCAACCAATCCGCCCCATCCAAACTGGAAGGCGTCTTCTGTGTAAATGAGGAAATCGGGGATGCCATTGCCGGAATAGAGGATGGGGAAGGCATACAACGCATCAGGTGGCCCCAGGTTGATCTGCCAGAGTTGGCCTGGCGCCACAGGACTGGGATACACGTACTTCGCATAGGCCTGGGCATACGTTCGATAAGGGGTTCGGAGGGTCTGTCCATCGCCTTCAATCGGCAGGGCCTTCCTGTAGGCCTGAAGAAGCCGATGGTTTTTCATGGTCCCGAACAGGATGAGGTTCCGGTTTATCCATCTGGAGGTCATTACAGCGGTATCCGGGATTACAGGAACAACGCCGTTCCCCCGATAATACCAGGTCCATTGCGTGAGCCGGGCGAGATCGAAGTAGGCCTGGGTTTCCTCAGAAGACGTTCCGGTGGCGTACACCAGCGCGAACGGTTGGAAATACGCCTCCTTGATCGGGCCAAACCATCCAGGTCGCTTCTCATTCCTTTTGCGTTGATATCCGCGAATCCACCGATCGCCCTTTTTCTCAAACCGAACCGAATCTCGATCGAAAATCCGGAAAGATTGAAGAGACTGGTCCCGAATCACAATCTTCCGAATACCTCGAGTCTGCGTGAGGGCAAACCCGACAACATTCACAGGTTCCACGACCAAAGTCTGATCGTCGCGATATGCACGGATTTTCGCGACCTGACCAGGGGTCTCGACCTGAAGGATCTGGACCCAGGCAACACGGTTTAAGACGCTGATATTGTAAGTTTCAAAAACAACGGTGTCCGGATCTGGAGATCGGCGATGTTCCTGGAAAAAGGTTTGAATCTTCGGGTGATCCACACAGGCCGCCCCTTTCATGCCCTCCATGGTCCACCAGTGGCCCTTGCCGGGGACTTCCCAGTATTCAACGTTGGAGTTGACTTTAGAGACCATGGAGAACAGGAGTCGGGGCTGATACGGTGGGACATTCCGATCACTTCCCCCTTGGACAATCAGGATCGGGATCCGGCGCAAGTTATCCAGGAGTTTAAGGGGCTGGGTCTGAGCCATCACGGCGTCCCGAACCGCCAACAGGGCCGGATCAGCCATCTGCTGGCTGGTCTGTGTGGCAAAGGGGATGTACCGTGGGAAACTCTCCCATCCCGCACCGGGTTCCATAGAAGCAAACCGCCAACCGTAAAGACTCCCCAAATGCCAGGTCCCATGTCCTCCCATGGAGTGGCCCGTCAAATGCATCCGAAGCGTATCAATGGGGAACCGGTGAATAGCATCTTCCAAGACTTCCAAAGCATCTAAACGTCCCCAGTCCTGCCAGTCAAATCCGAAGGGTCGACGATTCGTAGGACACACGATGTATGCCCAGTCCTTTTGTTCGTATGCCCGGGCGAGGCCCCAGGCCTCAACCCCTGCACCGTGCAACGCAAAGATCAAGGCATACGGCGGGGTTCCTCCTTTTGGAGGCAGGACGGCGTAGTATTGGACCGAAGAATCAATCTTGGAAATAAAGGTGATCCTCCGCAATTCTTCCGGTCCGACGACTCGCAGTGGGATTTCCACCGTGTCGACAACTTCGTTGCCAGTGAGGATCTCGACCTGGACCTTCAACGTTTCGGGAGGCGATGGAGGATGAAGAACCGGGATAGGTATTGGCACCTTGTACACCCCCAGGGGCTCTATGGGTGGGACTTGGACGATCTGCGTCCCTATTGCAGGAGAGGGCAGAACCTTAAGAGAGAGGTCGTTCAGCCACATGCGGGTCTGATTGACGACTGGGAGTCCGACCCAGTACGTGCCGGAATCTACGATATCCGGGACTGTCCAATCTTTGAGAATGGATACGGGTTTTCTTGCTGGAACAAAGACAATGGAGAATTGGCGCTCAACGTAGCCGGCCACGGTCAACTCGATAACATTCTGGCCAGAGTCCAAGACCACCGGAACCCAGAAATAAGTATAACCATAAGGATTGGACGGGTACGGCCGACCATTGATCCAGACGGTCCCGGTCCGGCGCGCCAGCATCCGATAGACCCCCGCTCTGGGGGCGTCCAGGGTTGTCCAGAGGACCGCATGGAATGCAAGTCCTGCAAATCCATACTGTTCAGCGAGGATGAGGGTATCCATGAGATCCTCATAGGATACCCGCACTTGCCCCAGCGAATCAGGCGCAACCTTTCGCCAAATCGCAAATCCACCGTTGGCCACAGGGCTGGGGAATTTTTCTGTGGTATCCGGCATTTGGAGTCGCCAGGATGCTCGTTCTCCCGTAGGGTCCAGCCAGCCCTCGCGTGACCCCAAGGGCAACGGCCCCAGGGCCCAGTACCCACCAGGATAAAGGGTATCCCCATGGCTGATCGTGGGGAATCCCAGGACCAAACTCAACCCCAACATCCAGGACATCATGGAATGTGCCTCCTTTTTTCACCCGTGGCTTCCTTCCAAAAACGCTTTAAAAATTGGGGGTATCCAGGCACATAGATCCCTTCTGCTTTTAATCGGTGATTCTCCAAGATGGTCATTCGAGGGCGCGGGGCGGAGTGGATCTCCGCTCGGCGTTTGGGCTGGACTTGCAGGGACAGGCCCGATACACGCCGAAGGTGTTCTACAAACTCCAGAGGCGTGGCGGCCTCCTCCCCAGCAAGATGGTAGGTCCCATAAGGCAGTCCTTGTTCCAGGACCCTCACGAGTTGCTCTGCCAGGACCGGGGCATACGTGGGGCAACTCCATTGGTCTTCCGTGACCTGTAGAGGGCGTTTCTGTCGGATGAGTTCTGGGAGTTGAGAGAAAAAGGTTTTGCCTCCTACCCCAAAGATCCACGAAGTCCGCACGATGTAGTGTTTCTCCCATCTCTGGACGGCTTGCTCGCCCAGCCACTTGGTTCGTCCATAGACGTTGATCGGATGAGGCTCATCCTCCTCCCGGTACCGACCCTTCTCGCCATCAAACACAAAGTCCGTGGAAATATACAGGAGGGGGATCCCAAGATGCTCTGCGGCTTTTGCGATCTCTGCCGTGGCCAGATGGTTGATCCGGTCCGCCAATTCGGGCTGGTGCTCACAGAGATCCACCCCTGTCAGGGCTGCGGCGTGGATGATGGCCTGGGGCTGGAGGTGATGGAAAAAGGGCACAATCCGGTCCGTCTCCTCCAGATTTAAGAATTTTCGGGAGACCGGGATGGGGATCCAGCCCGGCTTTGTGGCGATCACTTGGAGGAGGTATCGCCCTAAAAGCCCCGTTGCACCCGTAACTGCAATCTTCACGTAATCGCCCTCTCTGCCCTGCAAGTATACGCAGAAACCTGGGCATTCTCAACGATGACCCGTTGTGCTTGACAATCTCCAATCGGGGAGAATATAGTAAGCCCCGACATGGCGAACAAATTGATCATCGTAGAATCCCCGACCAAAGCCCGGACCATTTATGGCTACCTGGGCGGCGAATATCGTGTGTTGGCTTCCAAGGGACACGTGAAGGACCTCCCGGAGAAAGAGTTTGGCGTTGAAATTGAACGAGGGTTCCGACCGCGCTACGTCGTCATCCGTGGGAAATCCAAGGTCCTGAAAGAGATCCAGAAGGCCTCTAAGGACGCGGAAATGATCTACCTCGCCTCAGACCCAGACCGTGAGGGAGAAGCCATTGCGTACCACATCGCCGAGGAGATCAAAAAGGTCCGCGGGAACGGCAACATCAAACGGATCCTCCTCTACGAGATCACACGGAACTCGGTTCGACAGGCCCTCCAGGAACCTGGCGAGATTGATCTCAACAAGGTCTATGCTCAACAGGCACGGCGGATCCTGGATCGGATCGTGGGCTACCAGGTTTCCCCAATCCTCTGGAAAGTGATGTACCGGGGCTTATCCGCGGGACGAGTCCAAACGGTGGCCCTCCGGATGCTCGTAGAACGGGAAAAAGAAATTGAAGCGTTTGTCCCGGAAAAGTACTGGGTCCTTTACGCGATTTTTGAGAAGGACGGCATCCAGTTCCGTGCCCAATTGGCCAAACTGGATGGAAAGGACGCCAAGCGTCTCACAGACCCAGACTTAGCGAAACACCTCCAAGAATCCCTCAAAAAAACGGCGTTCCAGGTAATCCAACGGACGATTACAGACCAATTTGTCTCTCCTCCGCCCCCATACAAAACCTCCACCCTCCAGCAAGATGCCAACAACAAGTTCCGGTACAGCGCCAAGCGGACCATGATGCTGGCCCAACAACTCTATGAGGGCATTGAAATTCCAGGCATCGGGACCAAGGGGCTGATCACATACATGCGGACGGACTCCGTACGGATGGCAGACAAGGCCATCGCGGCGATCCGGCGGGTCATTCAAGACACCTGGGGGGAAGCCTATCTCAACCCGAAGCGGCGGACTTACGAAGATCGCGGCAAGAAGGTCCAGGGCGCCCACGAAGCGATCCGGCCGACGGATCCTGCCCTCACCCCGGAATCCCTCCAGGGCAAGATCCCGCAAGACCTTTGGAAACTTTATCGTCTCATCTGGAAACGCGCGATGGCCACTCAGGCCAGCCGAGCCAAGGTCCGGTCTCAAACGGTCGTCCTGAAAGCCAACGGAACGGAATGGGTTGCTGAAGGCAAAACCCTGCTGTTTGATGGCTTTTATAGCATCCTTGGAGAACAGCCGAAGGAAACCCCTATCCCCGACCTTGAGGAGGGGGAGACCCTGGTGCCGACAAAGATCGTTTTGGAGGAGCGGGAGACCGAGCCGCCGCGTCGGTACACCGAAGCCTCCCTGGTCCGGGCTTTAGAGGCCAAGGGGATCGGCCGCCCCTCCACCTATGCTCCAACCATTGCTACCCTCAAAGAACGCAAATACGTCCAAACCCAAGGCCGTTATCTGGTCCCAACCCCCTTGGGACGGACCGTTGTGGATATCTTGGTCCCCCGTTTCAAGGAGATCTTTGACTACAACTTCACGGCCCGGATGGAAGAGGCCCTGGACCAAATTGAGGCAGGGGAACGACAATGGCAGGAGGTCCTGGAAGATTTTTACAACGAATTTAGAAAGGAACTGGAAAAAATCGCCGGAGAACTGTCACAACTCAAAGAGAATTTGCAGGAAAAAACCGAAGAAACGTGTCCAATATGTGGCGCCCCCTTGGTCATTAAATGGGGGAAATATGGGCGGTTCCTCGCGTGTACCAACTTCCCCAAATGCACATACACCCGCGGACTGGATGAGGAGGTATTCGCAGGGGAACGGTGCCCGATCTGCGGCAAAGAGATGGTCGTTCGTACCGGACGACACGGCCGATACCTGGCCTGCATAGACTATCCCACGTGTCCGGGCACCAAGCCGTTACCCACCGGCGTGGCCTGCCCGAAATGCGGATCTCCAATCATTGAACGGGTCAGCAAAAAAGGACGCGTGTATTATCCGTGTTCCAATCCGGAGTGTGATTTCGTGCTGTTTCAGAGACCCATCCCCGTGCCTTGCCCGAAGTGTGGACATCCTTTTGTGGTGGAGTCCCGCACACGTCGAGGGCTCCGGTATCGTTGCCCTGAGTGCAAGGCGGATGTCACAGTTGACGTTCGCAAAACCCTGGCCACCTCTCCACCATCGGGTGGATCCAAGGGGTCCTCTTGACAATCTCGGAGGGCCGGATTACTCTAATTTTTGGAGGTGAACCCGCATGACCAACACACTGAAAACTGTCTTTTTCCTGACCCTTTTAACGGTCCTCTTCCTCTGGATCGGGAACCTTCTTGGGGGAACCACGGGCATGACCTATGCCCTCATCTTTGCACTGGCGATGAACTTCGTCAGTTACTGGTTCTCCGACCGTATTGTCCTGACCATGTACCGTGCGAAGGAGGTCTCTGAGGCCGAAGCTCCGCGGCTCCATGCCATCGTCCGAGACTTGGCACAACGTGCAGGAATCCCCAAGCCCCGTGTTTATATCATCCCGACCTCCCATCCCAACGCCTTTGCCACGGGCCGGGACCCTGAACACGCCGCGGTCGCCGTCACCCAGGGTATCCTGAAACTCCTGGATGAACGGGAACTCCGGGGGGTCTTGGCACATGAAATTGCACATGTCCGACATCGGGATATCCTGATCCAATCCGTGGTTGCAGTGATTGCCGGAGCCATCACCTACCTGGCCTACATGGCCCGGTGGGTCTTGATCTTTGGAGGCGGTGGACGGGACGATGATCGCGGCGGGAACCCCCTCGCCTTCCTGGTAATCACGATCTTGGCTCCCATCATCGCAACGCTCATCCATCTCGCGATTTCCAGGGTTCGGGAATACGAGGCAGACCGGGGCGGTGCCTTGATCTCCAGAGACCCACTCGCCCTGGCCCGGGCGTTGGAAAAACTCCATGCGGGAACAGCCCGGATACCTTTGTCTTCCGCCAACCCCGCGACCGCCCACATGTTTATCGTTGCGCCCCTGCGGGGCGGCGGCATGGCGTCCCTCTTTTCTACCCACCCACCGGTGGAGGAACGGATCCGCCGCCTCAAAGCCATGGCTCGACAGTTGGGGGCATCATGACCTTCGGGCTCCTTCTCGCCGCACTCCTTGCGATTCAACCCACGGAAATCCAGGTTCACGCCTACCGCATCCCCAGAAAAACCACCACACTTCTCCTGTTTGACGTTGCCATTCCCCAACAGTCGTTGCTCTTCAAAAAGGAATCTAAACGGTTCGTAGCTCAACTCGAGATCGCATTCAACATCCAAGACCCCCAAACCGGTCAGGTCATTAAAGGGGATTTTTTCCGGTTTACCCACTATCAAGATGCCTTTGATCAGACCCAGTCCCGCAAACGAGCCCACTTCAAAAAGATCTTAAAAGTCTCCACCCGCCCGGCCTATACCATCCAGGTGACAGTCCGTGACCTGAATGCCAAACGAACGGTCTATGAAGTCACTCGGGACCTTCCCAATCCTCCTCTGGACATCCCGGTCAGCGATCTCATCCCCCTGGACCGGGAGGAATATCTGAAGGGTCGGAAGGTCTTGGTCAGTCCAGACTTTTTAGAGCGTCCTATGGTGGTTTATTGGGAAGTCTCTCCTCAAGACACGGTTCCCATCAACACAAAAGTCACCCTGGATGGGGCGCTCCTCCGTGAGACCCACCGTCTGTACACCGCAAACGCCCATGACACCCTTTCTCTGTTCCCGGACAGCCTTTCCGCAGGTTCCCACCACTTAAAAATCCAGTTCTCTGACGGCAAACACACGGTCACTAAGACCCTGGTGTTTCAGATCTCCGGAATCCCTCAGGTCTCAACGCAGGATTTTGAAGACTTTGTCAGCATCCTGGCCCATCTCTTCCCGGGCGACACCCTTCTGGCACAGATGAAAACCGACGATCCACAACGCCGGCAGGAACTCTGGCAGGCCTTCTGGAAGAACCACGATCCCACACCCGGGACCCCGAAGAACGAGTTGCTGGAAACCATTCTCAGTCGGGTGGCTTATGCGGACCAGGCCTTTTCGATCGGCAAGATCAAAGGCCGTCTGACCGACCGGGGGCTGGTCTATATCCGTTTGGGGATGCCCGACGAAATTGAACGCCACCCCTTTGATTGGGATGCAAAGTCCTACGAAATCTGGTATTATTATGACATCAATTTGACGTTGATCTTTGTGGACCGGATGGGTTTCGGCGACTATGAACTTTATTCTCCTCCTTTTGTCGATCTTTTCCGCTACTGAGGCAGGGTCCACGAATTTCCCTGCCTGGTCGCAAGGGGAAATTCAGTTTGTGGTGGACCGCTGCGACTATTACCGAGGGGATTCCCTGGTCCAGGCAGAGTTCTACTTCATGGTGGACCCCAAGACCGTGGGCAGCGATGCCGAGAACCTTCAGATCTCGGTTGAACTCACCAACGACCAAGGCCAAACCTCGCGGGATCAATGGAGCCGTCGCCTGACCGGGAGCACCACCGGCACCATCGTGGATTACTTCCACATCTATTTAAAGCCGGGCACCTACAGAATCCGGCTCCATCTGGAAACGGACCAGGGCCAAACCGGCACCGTGGAACGCGCGTTTACTGTGGAGCCCCAAACCTCATCCTTTGCCCTTTCGGATCTGGAACTGGCCCTGCGGTTTCTGAGCGACTCCACGAACCCCTTTTATAAGCACGGCGTTGCAGTCATCCCAAACCCCTCTCATACCTACCGCCCGTCTCAACAGGAAACCCTCCGGGTCTATTACGAAGTCTATGGCATGGCTCCAGACACACAGGCCATCGTGTTAAACCACCTGATCCAGGACACCACGGGACAGATCTTGCTCCGGTTACCGCCCCGGCCTGTAGCCAAGGCAGGCCGTCAGTCGATGCCTTGGGCCACCGAGTTGCCCCTGTCCGGCCTGGACCCTGGCGTGTATGAACTCGTGGTCCAGGCTGTTGACCTGACGACCGGCCAACAGGCACTGAAGACGGTCCGGTTTGTCTATGCTCCGGAACAGGGACTGGTGGTCCAACTGCCAGAGGAGTGGATCCCCTACCTGGAATTCATTGATTATTTCGCCTCTAAAGATCAAATGGACCTGCTGAAAACCCTGAGTGGCGAAGGGAAAAAGTACTTCCTGTATACCTTCTGGAAGCGCTATGACCCCAACCCGGAAACCCCAGAAAACGAGTTTCTCCCGCAATTCATTGAACGGGTAAAATATGCCGACGAACATTTCAGCATAGGGAAAAAACTCGGACGGTACACCGACCGGGGCCGGATCTACATCCGCTATGGCCCGCCCGACCAGATCGAGCACAAGTCCCAGGAATGGGGCCGGAAAGACTTGGAAAAATGGATCTACTACCAACGGGGCCAGATGGAATTCATTTTTATGGACTTTGAGTTGAGTGGGGACTACCAGTTGATCTATTCCAGTATTCCGGAGGAACCCAGCCGCCAGGACTGGCGCCAGTTGGTCAAGGAAGAAGAATTTGACTGGTAAGAGTACCCGTGCGAGGGGACTGGATGCCGAGCAACAGGCCGCCGAATTCCTGAAAAAACAGGGGTATCGGATCCTGGATCGGAACTTCACCACCAAGTTCGGCGAGATTGATCTGGTCTGTGAAAAAGAGGGCATCCTGGTCTTCGTGGAGGTCCGGAGCCTGCGATCTAAGGCCTTTCATCCCCTGCAGACCTTAACACCCGCCAAGATGGATCGGGTTCGGAAGGCCGCAGAATGGTATTTGACCAAGACCGGACAGTGGGGCAACCGCACGTGCCGGTTTGATGTCGTGGGTGTGATCCGTCAGGGCGAGACCTGGGAAATCCTTCATATCCCGGACGCCTATCGGTGGTAAAGACGGGACTTGAGACTTCTTGGAAAGAAGCCAGATCGGGCTTATCGTCGCTTTAGCGGCGACGCTTCTTCTTTTTCTTTTTGGACTTCTTGGTTGCCCCAACGGGCGTGGGGCGTACCCCCGCCGCCACCCCAGCCCCGACCGGAGCCGCCGATGCCGGGGCCGTGGGCTGTGCCGTGGCACGAGGCGTTGACGGTTTGATGGCGGTCACGCGGTCCCGATACCGACGCGGCATCACCAACTTCGGAACCTGGATCCGGAAGAGTCGCATCACCGTGTCGTTCCGGATCTTCACCAGGAGTTCATCAAAGAGTTGGTAACTTTCCTGCTTGTACTGCACCAGCGGGTCCTTGTGGCCATACGCCCGCAGTTGGATCCCCTCTTTCAGGTGATCCAAGGTATAAAGGTGCTCCCGCCAATGGGTATCCAGACTGGAGAGTAGGACCATGCGTTCCAGTTCCCGCATTTTCTCTTCGCCCAGGCCTTCCTCCCGCTCGCGGTAGGCCTCTTCCACCTTCTCCTTGATCGCTTTTTTCAGTGCTTCCCGGTCCTCATACTGGTTGACCCAACTGAAGTCCGTGAGGAAGAAGTATGCCAGGTCCTGTTTCAGCCCATTGTAGTTCCAATCTTCGGGCCCGAGG
>CAYQZW010000060.1:0-10934 GCA_964422065.1 uncultured bacterium
CCTGGCGTGGCTTCGTAATTTTATTCAACGGGGTCTGGGTTTTCAAGTTCGTGGAGAAGCGGGTGAATCACACGGGTTGCGCGCATCCGTTCCGCATCCAGGATCTTCAAAATCCGCTCCACGGCCGCTTCCACCTCGTCGTTCACGACGATATACTGGTACTCCTTGGCGTTTTGGATCTCGGATCGAGCGAGTTCCAGCCGGATTTTGAGTTTTTCCGGCGGATCCGCACGCCGCTCCATAAGCCGGGCCTTGAGGGTCTCCAGGTCCGGTGGAATCAAGAAAATCGAGACCACCTGGCCGGGAAACTGCTGCTCGAGTGCGCGCTTGCCGTGTACATCCAGATCCAGGATGACGTCCTTCCCTTCCGCCAATGACCTCTCCAAAAAAGGCTTGGGCGTTCCGTAATAGTCGCCATAAATCTCGGCCCATTCTACAAAATACCCCTCTCGGATCT
This sequence comes from uncultured bacterium, assembly GCA_964422065.1. Lineage (GTDB taxonomy): Bacteria > Hydrothermota > Hydrothermia > WGAB01 > WGAB01 > S141-55. The sequence continues at coordinate 458 of CAYQZW010000060.1, forward strand.
TCTGCTCGAAGTCCGCGCGGTCCAGGAAGTGATAACTTTTGCCGTTTACCTCGTTCGGACGTTTCGGGCGGGTCGTGGCAGAGACCGAATACACCAGTTCTGGCGCACGGGTCAGGACACGTTGAATCACGGTCGTCTTCCCCGTGCCCGAGGCCGCAGAAATGACAATCAGAAAAGGCTTGTGTTTCATTCGACGTTCCGCAATTGCTCTTTGATTTTTTCGATCTCCTCCCGGATCCGGATGGTGAGGTCAATGATCTCCGGGGTTGTGCTCTTCTGAGAAATGGTGGTGGCCTCCCGATGCATTTCCTGGGCCAGGAACTCCAGCCGTTTGCCAATCGGGGGCTGAGCACGGAGTGTCTCCCGGAACCGCTGGATATGGCTCTCCAACCGCACCACCTCTTCCGTGATGTCCGACTTCATCACCACGGACAATAGGTTCTGCGCCACAACTTCGTTATTGAGATCCTCAAATTCTGCAAGGGCATCTTGGAGTTTCTGCTTCCGGATTTCGACTTCTTTCTCCTTGAGTTTCCGAATTTCCTTGAGATACTTCCGGATGAGGTTGATCCGTTTTCGGAGGTCCATCTCGATCCGTTTACCCTCTTCCACACGGCTCTGGATCAGTTGATCCAAAGCACTGCGGAAGACCTTTTCGAATTTCTTTTCTGGAATTTTGGGGGCTTCTCGAGGGGTCCGGAATTCAGGGACGGTGAACAGGACGGCCAGGTCTAAGGTCTTGGCGACTTTGGGGAAGCCTTTGAGTTGCTTGAGAGTCTCCTGAAGAGACTTCCGAACCACGGGGTAGTCTAACTCGAGTTTTGTGGGTTTTTGGGTGATATGGAGTTTGATCCGGAGCCGACCCCGCGCGATTTTCTTTGCGGTCCAGTTCCGGATCGGGGGTTCTAAGAACTCTAAACCCTCCGGGATTGAAGTGAAGATGTCTAAGTATCGGCTGTTGAGGGAGACAATCTCAACCTTAACGTCCACATCCCCGATGGTTGCGGAAGCCTCGCCGTAGCCGGTCATACTTCGGACCATCGTTATTCGACGGTCACGCTCTTGGCGAGGTTTCGAGGCTTGTCCACGTCACAGCCTCGGAACACCGCGATATGGTAGGCCAGGAGTTGGAGGGGAACGATGGAGAGGATCGGCGTAAAGGGCTCAAAGGTCCGCGGGATGGTCAGAACATCTTCCGCGTACGGCAATGACTCTTCGTCTCCTTCGGACCGCAGGAGGATGATCCGTCCGCCTCGGGCGTGGACCTCCCGGATATTGGATGCGGTCTTCTTATGGACCGAGGTTTCCAGAGGGTTGATGACCACGACCGGCAGGGATTCGTCGATCAGTGCGATCGGACCATGTTTCATCTCACCCGCCGCATAGCCCACAGCATGGATGTATGAGATTTCTTTGAGTTTGAGGGCACCCTCCAAGGCCGTGGGGTAGTTAATGCCACGCCCCAAAAACATGAAGTTGTTGAAACTGTGGTACTTCTGGGCAATTTTTTGGATCTCCGCCTCCTGGGCAAGGATCTTCTCGATCTTGGCAGGAAGGGTCTTCAGTTCTTCTAAGTACTTCTGGGCCTCCTCTTCTGTAATAAAGCCCTTCAAAGCCCCCAACTCTAACGCCAGGAGGGAGAGGATCAGGAGTTGGGCCGTGTAGGCCTTGGTCGAGGCTACCCCGATCTCCGGGCCGGCATGGATATAGATCACGTAATCCGATTCCCGGGCAATAGAGGAGTCCACAACGTTCACAATGGAGAGCACTTCCAGGCCTTCCTCTTTGGCCATCCGAACCCCGGAAAGCGTATCGGCGGTCTCCCCAGATTGACTGATGGCGACCACCAAAGTCTTATGGTCAATGACCGGGGAGCGGTAGAGGAACTCCGACGAGAATTCGGCGTCCGCAGGCATCCGTGCCAGGTATTCCAGAAGGTACTTGCCCACCATACCCGCGTGGAGCGAGGTTCCACACGCCTGGAACAGAATCTTGGACTTGTTCAACAGGAGCCGCCGGAGGTTGAAGTCTTTGAGCAGCGTGAACTCGCCCCACTTGATGTACTTCTCGAGGTTGTTCCGAAGGACCGTGGGCTGTTCATGGATCTCTTTGAGCATGAAGTGGGGGTAGCCCTCTTTTTCGACCATTCGCGCATCCCACTCAATAGTTTTGGGTTCCCGGTCCAACGGGTTCCCGTCAAAATCGGTGATCTTCCAGTCTTTGTCGGTGAGGATGGCCATCTCTCCGTCTTCCAGGATGATGACGTCTTTGGTGTGAGAAAGCAGGGCAGGGATATCCGAAGCGAGGAGGTACTCCCCGTCGCCGATCCCCACGATCAAGGGGCTGCCCTTGCGGACCCCGATCAAGAGGTTCGGAGCGTACTGGGAAATAATGGCCAATGCGAAGGACCCCTCCAAGCGTTGCAGGGCTTTTCGGACCGCACCGACGAAGTCTTTGCCATCGTAATATTTTTCGATGAGATGGGGGATGATTTCCGTATCTGTATCCGAAGCGAAGGTGTGGCCCTCGTCCTCAAGTTCCTTCTTGAGCGTTGCGTAATTCTCAATGATGCCGTTGTGGACGACCGCAATGCGGTGGTTGCAGTCGACATGTGGATGGGCATTCTCGTCCGTAACTTTGCCATGGGTCGCCCATCGGGTATGGCCGATCCCAAGGTTCCCATGGATATGGAAGCCGTTGAGGGCCTCATACAGGGACTTGATTCGGCCGGCCTTCTTCCGAACAAAGAGTTTCCCCCGATGGAGCGCAGCCAGACCTGCAGAATCGTATCCCCGGTACTCTAACTTCTCGAGACCGACGAGAATGACGGAGTCTACGTCCTTGGGGCCAATATAGCCGACAATGCCACACATAAAGACCTCGGATTGTTTTTGGGGAGCGCCGGAGGCGGGACTTGAACCCACACGGCCTTGCGGCCAGCGGATTTTGAATCCGCCGCGTCTGCCATTCCGCCACTCCGGCGTTTCTTTCCCTCTCTGCTCCCCGCCACCCCTCCAGAAACGAGCACGTTTATTATAGTGCGCAAATCCAGAGGTTTCATCTGGAACCTTACAACTCCCTACTGATCCCAGAGGAGTCCGCAAATTTCAAGTTGACTCAAAATTCTCAGCAGTTTATATTTAGCCCCTGAATATGCCGATTATTGAGCCTTCGGGTGCCCAAAAACCTGCCGAACCCGGGAAACGGATCCTGGACCTCGTAGAGGATCCCAATGTCCTGGTTGCAGAGGTTCAGGGCCGGCTGGTGGACCTGACATATCGCCTGGAAGACGATGAACCGGTCCGGCTCCTCACCTTTGAGGACCCTCAAGGCCGCGAAACGTTCTGGCATACCGCGTCCCATATCCTCGCACAGGCCGTGAAAGAACTCTTCCCCCACGCCAAATTGACCATTGGCCCCCCGATTGAACAGGGCTTTTACTACGATTTCTATCTGGGCGATGCCTCCTTCTCCCCGGAAGACCTGGAAAAGATTGAAGCCAAAGCAAAGGAGATCATCCAACAGGACCTGGAGATTGTGCGGGAAGAACTCCCCAAAGAGGAGGCCATCCGGCTCTTCCAGGAGTTAGACGAGCCGTTCAAGGTTGAACTGCTCCAGGAGATGGATGAGGAGGTGGTCACGGTTTATCGGCAGGGCTCGTTCGTGGATCTCTGTCGGGGACCTCACTTGCCTCGGACCGGGTATGTCCGGGCCTTCAAGGTGTTGTCCTCCTCGGCCGCCTATTGGCGAGGGGACGAGCGGGGCCCGGTCCTCCAACGGATCTATGGCATTGCGTTCCCTTCCCAGGAAGCCCTGGAGGAGTACCTCCACCGGCTTGAAGAAGCCAAACGACGCGATCACCGGGTCCTGGGGAAACAGTTGGACCTCTTCTCGTTTACGCCTGAGGTGGGACCGGGGCTGGTGCTCTGGCATCCCCGTGGTGCCCTCATCCGCCGCTTGATTGAAGACTTCTTGTTCCAGGAACACCTCAAACGCGGCTATCAACCGGTCTATACCCCGCATGTCGGACGGGCGGTGCTCTGGCAAACGTCCGGACACCTGGATTTCTACCGCGAAAACATGTATCCCTCCATGGAACTTGAAAACGAGGAGTACTTCGTGAAGCCGATGAACTGTCCGTTCCACATCCAGATCTACAAGTCCAAGTTACGGAGTTATCGGGAATTGCCGATCCGCTACATGGAGTTTGGTACCGTGTACCGGTTTGAACGGTCCGGGGTATTGCACGGCCTTACACGGGTTCGCGGGTTCACGCAGGATGACGCCCATATCTTTGCGACCCCGGAGCAGGTGGAGGAGGAGATCATCGGCGTGATTGATCTGGCACTCTTTGTGTTGAAGCGGTTTGGCTTGGAAAACTTTGAGGTGTTCATCTCTACACGGCCGGAGAAGTATGTGGGGACCCCGGAGATGTGGGACCTTGCCACGCGGGCTTTGATTCAGGCCGCAGAAAAGTCGGGCCTTTCCTATGAGATTGAGGAGGGGGAAGGCGCGTTTTACGGTCCCAAGATTGACCTGACGATCCGGGACGCCCTGGGCCGGCCCTGGCAGTGCACGACCATCCAGTTTGATTTCAACCTTCCGGAGAAGTTTGATCTGGTCTTCCGGGACTCGGACGGTCGGGACCGGCGGCCGATCATGATCCACCGGGCGCTTATCGGGGCCTTTGAGCGGTTCTTCGGGCTGCTGATTGAGCATTATGCCGGGAACTTCCCGCTCTGGCTGGCTCCGGAGCAGGTGGTGGTGATCCCGATCAGCGAGAAGTTCATGGCGTATGCGGAGGAGGTCACCCAGCGGCTCCAGGCGGCCGGCTTCCGGGCCCTCCTGGATCGACGCTCCGAAAAGATGGGCTATAAAATTAGAGAGCACGAAATGCAAAAGGTTCCGTATATGGTGATTGTCGGGAAGCGTGAGGAAGAGAGCCGCACCGTTGCGGTGCGGAAACATGGGGTCGGGGACATGGGCACCATGACCGTGGATGCGTTTTTGGCGCACCTGCATCAGGAGTTGCAGTCGTCATAAAGATGGGACCCCGACACCCTGACATCCCTGGTATCCTTTTTGTTTTCCCCGGTTGGCCTCTGATCCAAGAAGGAACCCGGCATATAGACCCCAAAAAGGAGGTTTAAGATCAGAAGACGATTTTTTGTAGGTGGCCCCAATCGGAAACACGAACACCGGATCAACGAACGGATCCGGGTCCCCATGGTCAGGGTGATCGACCCTGAGGGGAAGCAGTTAGGGATCATGCCGACACGGAAGGCGCTGGAACTCGCGTATTCTATGGGTCTGGACCTGGTGGAGGTGGCCCCGAACGCCAACCCTCCCGTGGCACGGATCATGGACTACGGGAAGTTCATCTACCTGGAGCGGAAAAAGAAACGGGAGGCCAAAAAAGAAGCAAAGAAACGGCCGTCCGGAGAAGTCAAAGAGATGGAAGTTCGGCCGAATATCAGCCCGCATGACCTGGCGGTCAAGACCCGGAAGATCCGTGAGTTTCTGGAAGATGGCTATAAGGTCAAGATACGGGTGTTCTTCAAGGGCCGGGAGATCGTGCATCCGGAAAAAGGCTATGAGGTGCTTCAGGCTGTCTTAGACCAAATCCAGGATCTCTCGGTCGTGGAGGTTCAACCTAAATTGGATGGCCGGAACATCATTTGTCTGGTCCGGCCGGTCCGTAAAGACTGAGGAAAGGAGGCGAGAGCATGCCCAAGATGAAGACGAAGCGGAGTGCGGCCAAACGCTTTAAAGTGACCGGGTCCGGGAAGATCCGGCGGCAGCGGGCCTTTAAGAGCCACCTTTTGTCCAAGAAGACCCGGAAGCGTAAGCGGCATCTCCGGAAGCCCGCCCTGGTCAGTTCCGCCGATACGCAACGGGTCCGTCGGCTTCTTCCCTACGCCTAAATGGCCCCTTTTGCGTTGATCCTTGCAGGCGGCCGCGGCGAACGGCTCTGGCCGTTGTCCAGAGACCGCGCGCCAAAACAGTTCATGCGGGTCGGAGAGAAAACCCTCCTGGAGGCGACCTTAGACCGGATCCGGCCCGTGGTGGCCCCCGAACGGACCTGGATCGTGACTCGCGCGGTCCTGGCCGAGACCGTCCAGCGCCTGGCCCCGGGCTATCCCGTTCTGGCAGAACCTGAAGGCAAAAATACCGCCCCGGCCATCGCTTTGGGTTGCCACGTGGCCCTACAGGAAGGCGGGCCGGATGCGATCCTGGTGGTCCTGCCCGCCGACCACGTGATTGAACCTTTGGAGTCGTTCGTCCGGGCCGTCCAGACCGCCATGGAAACCGCAAAGCAGGGGTTTCTGGTAACGTTTGGAATCCCGCCCACCCGGCCAGAAACGGGGTATGGCTATATTGAAGCGGGCGCTCCCTTGACACCCCAAACAGAAGACATTCCCGTCTATCGGGTCCGTGCGTTCCACGAGAAACCCGATCGGGCCACTGCCGAATCCTATCTCCACCGGGGCACCTTTTACTGGAACTCGGGGATGTTTGTTTTTCCGGCCCAGGTGCTCTTGGAGGAGTTCAGGCGATATCAGCCGGAGATCGCTTCTGCCCTGGAGGACCTGGATGTCCAGGACCCGGAGCGGCTCCGCAGTTTCTATCAACGGGTCCCAGAGATCTCCATTGACTATGCCATCATGGAGAAGTCCGACCGGATCGCCATGGTCCGCGCACCTTTCCAATGGGAAGATGTGGGGTCACTGGCCGCCCTGGAGGCCGTGCTGCCCCGTGTCGGCGCCAACGCCGTTCAGGGGAAAGCCGTGACCCTGGAGGCGCAGGACAACGTCCTGGTTGCCGAGGGGGACGGGCTCATCGCCGTCTATGGCGTGCAAGACCTCGTGGTGGTCCATACGCCGGATGTGACCCTTGTGGTCCCCAAAAAGGATGCCCAACGGGTCAAGGACCTGCTGAAGGTCTTGAAGGCCCAGCCGGGCACGGAGCGATATTGGCGCGACAAACCCACAAAGCATTGATCCAAACCCCTGTCGGAACGATCCAGATCCACGCGACAGACCAGGCACTTCTTCGGGTGGAGTTGATCGGTCCGACCCTGTCGGTTCCCGCGGATTTGGATGATCCTACCCCTTTCCTGAGCCGGTTGGTCCAGGCCATTCAGGCCTATATCCAGGGGCAGAGCGAGGACTTCCGGTGGGTTCCCCTGAGGTTAGAGGGCCTGCCCGCCCTGCATCAGCGGTTTTATCTCTGGCTCCGGGAGCATGTGCCCTATGGCACAACCCGCACGTATGGGGAGGTGGCCACCGCCTTGGGGCTCCATCCCCGGACCGTCGGCAGAATCCTTGCGCAGAACCCGTTCCCGATTGTGGTGCCCTGTCACCGCATTTTGGGCAAGAACGGTCTGGGAGGGTTTTCTGCCGGATTGCAATGGAAGCGGTTCTTGCTGGAGATTGAAGGGCGGTTACCCTCCCGTGCCTCCCGGTAAAGGTAGCGCACGGCCCCCAAACAACCGCAGAAACAGGTCCCCATAGAATGCGTCCACTTTGCGACGCGACCCCTTGTAGTGGTTGGTCATGAAGGAGAAGACCAGGACCTCGCCTTGGTCGGTGAAGATGTAGCCACAGAGGTTTCGGACCCCGGTCATGGTCCCGGATTTGGCGCGGATCCGACCCGGGAATCCATAGGTCATCCGCCGTAACGTGCCGTCTTGTCCAGTGACCGGGAAGGACACGACGTAGTCCCAGAACCAGGGCTGTTGGCGTGCATAAAGGAGCAGTTGGGTGAGGAAGGCCGGGGTGACTTGATTGTACCGGGACAGGCCAGAGCCATCGGCCATCCGGATTTGGCTGGTGTCCAGGCCCCAGGTGACCAATACGGATTCTGCAGCGGCCACCCCTTTGGCCCACGTCCCCGGCGGCCCGTAGGTCTCCAGGGCCAGGGTCTTCAGAAAAACCTCCGCGTATAAGTTGTCGCTGACCTTCAGGAGCCGATAAAGGACCTCCCGGAGCGTGGGAGAGGCATGGACGGCCAGGGTCTCTATCGCCATCCCGGAGTCGGGCAGGGTCCAGCGGATCCTGGGCACGGGGACGTGCACGCCGAGCCCCACAAGCCGAGCCCGGAACAGTTGGCCCGCCCACTGCTCCGGACGCTGAACCACGGCCGTGAACCCTTCTATCCCTTCTGGGGCAGAGGGAGGGGGCAAGAGAAGGGTGTCCGGAGGTCGGAAGATGGGGTAGGGCACCGCCGACTCTACCCGGACCTGGAGGTTGGGGACCGAGGGCCAGAGGACGACTTGCGAGGTTGCGGTGTTCCGGAGCCCACGGATGAGATTGTGGTCCACATTGAGCCCGGAGACCGGGGCGGAGAAGGCATACGGCGTGTCGTCCCACATCCAGCCCGGCCCGAGTTCCACCGAGTCAAAGACGGCAGGGACAATCCAGAGGGCCGGGACGCTATCGGTCCCGAGGCGTATCGCCACCTCGTCCGCCATCTGGGAGAGGTCGGTAGAGGTCAGGACCGGGTCACCGCCGCCGACCAGATAGAGGGCGCCGGTGGAATCACGCAGGACCCGGGTATGCCAGCGGTAGTCCGGCCCCAGGACCCCCAGGGCCAGGGCCGTCGTGACCACCTTCATGTTGGAGGCGGGGGTGAACAGTTTGTTGCCGTTGACATCGTAGAGGATGCGGCCTTCGCCGTCCACCACCCGGACCCCGATCCAGGACCGGTCTAAGCCGTGGTCGGTGGCAAGGGATTCCAGTTCTGCGGAAGGGATCGGGGCTACCAGAGCGCGGGGCGCACACCCTACCCCACTGGCCCCCACGATCCCGATCGCCAGCAGGAGCCCGAGTTTAAAACTGTGTGGTCCCCGTGAACGAAAACCTTGGAAAGTACACATAGGGAACCCTCATGCCATGGGGATTCCGGTAGCCATAGTACGTGGTCGGCGCGATCACTTCCTGCTCCTGGGAATGTTCAAAGTCCGATTTCCAGAGACGCACCACGCTCTCTGTAAACCGGAGGTTTTTGATGGGATGGACGATCTGGCCGTTCCGGACAAGGAAGGTGCCGTCCCGGGTCATCCCCGTGAGGGTCAGGGTCATCGGATCCACCAGATTGATGTACCAGAGCCGGGTGATCAGAATGGCTTCGTCCACGTCTTCAAGGATCTTCTGGATCGGGCGTTCGCCCGGGGAGACGTGGAGATGGAACGGCATGGGGAAGTCCTGGAACGGGAACATGGCGTGGCCGGTGGAAGCGACGCCGTCTTTCTGGGCGGTGCGGAGGTCATACGCCGGCTGGATCGGGACCCCTTGCTGGATCAGGGGGACGGTCCTCTTGGGGGTACCCTCCCAATCAAAGAGTCTGGGAAAGGTTTGGGGGTCCAGGGGATCGTCCAGGATCGTGAGTGCGGGCTGGAATACCGGTTTGCCGAACTGGTCCACCAGGCAACTGCGTTTCTCCTGGACCAATTTTGCGGAGAAGGCCCCGTAGGCCACGTATTCCAGCAGGTCGCGATAGGCCAGGGGCTCTAAGATCACGGGGAACTCACCGGCCTTCCAGTCTCGGGGGTGCCGGGCGTCCAACGCCTTTTGGAGGGCGCGCTCGGTGACCGCGGTGATGTCAAGGTCCGTGGCCCGGGGGGTGGAGAACTGGGCCCAGCCGGAGCCCTGGGACTCGGTCTTGACGTTGATCGTGGCGTGGACATCGGTGAGGGCCTGGTACGCCTCGGACCCCTCGGAGTTGAAATAGACAAATTCCGCCACACCCGACGAGAGGGTCCCATAAACCTCCCCTTTTGATCCGACGATCTCAAAGGCACGACGCGCCAATTCTGCCCGTTCCTTGGGCCCGAAGGCGAGGGAGTCTTCGTAGACCGTAGGGGCGTCGAGTTGTGGGAGTGCGGAGGGGCCCTGGAGGGGCGGGAGCCCCGGGTCTTTGGGGGCCCGTGCAAGCGCCTCCTGGGCCGAGTGGACCAACCGACGGATGCCGTCTTTGGTGACATCGCTGGTCCAGGAGACTGCAGCCTTTTGGCCGTCACGGAGCCGGAGTCCGATATGGATGCTCTCCAGCCCGGTGTTCTGGTGGATTTGGGAGCGGGCGAACCGCGTGAGGTCCGTCTTTTCAGCGATGAGGACGACTTCCACCCCTTCGGCTTTGGCGACCCTTAAGACCTCGTGGGCGATCTCTAAGAGGTGTGTTCTTCCCTTCATCCTGTACTCCTTTTTGGTGCATAGAGTATAAACCCGAAGCCTTGCCTGCCGAAATTCGTCCTTCTTGGGCCCGCCGGATTTCCAATGGAAGGTCCATTCGCCTGTGTCCAACTCCTTTGGCGTGCAGGCGTGCCCTTTCACAGGCGGGCGCCCGTTCTGATCCATAGAATCGCCTCGTAGGAGCCCCTTCAGGGGCGAGAATATGGACTCTCCCCCAACCCCTCCCTGGTGTACAGACTGGATACATGGGTTACAGGTGTTCGGACACATGGGTGACACCTGTG
>CAYQZW010000061.1:0-10833 GCA_964422065.1 uncultured bacterium
CGGAAATCTCCGGATTCATCTCCGGCTTTTTAGCTACGACCAACACTTCTTTTTCGATTTTGACGACAGACTCTTCCAGGTAAAAATCTTGGGTGACCATCGCGTCCTTTGAGGGAATCCGGATCTTGACTTTTTGCTCTTTATACCCCAGCATCGAGGCGACGAGGGTAAAGGTTCCCGTGGGAACGCGAGTGATCACATACTGACCATCGATATCTGTGCTGGCCCCCAGGGGTTGTCCCTCCAGATAGACATTGGCGCCGACCAGAGGGACACCGGTCCGGGCATCATACACACGCCCAGAGATCACTGCAGACATCAAAGAGGCGGCTAAGAGTATGGTCTGGAGCATAGGACCCAAATTATACAGGGAGCAATCATTTACAGGCCCGGCAACGGGTTATTCCTCTTCTGTTTCGGGCGTCTCTGTTGAAGGTTCACCTGGGGGAGGGAACTTCCGTTGAAGCCACTGGTCAATCCACGGTTTGGCCCCCAAGCCCACGGCGATTCCAAAAGCCAACCCAAAGCCCAAGGCCAGTCCCCCAAGGAGGATGAGGAGGGAAACGACGAGAAGAGGGGTTGCGATATGGAGTTCTTCTAAGGCCACGCCGATCCCGAGAACCACAAGGAAGATCTGCAGGGCCCCGGCGATCACACCATACCAAGGGACCTCACGTTTGCCCAGTTCATATCGGACGACGTTGGAGACAAATTGAGCCAGGATCAGGCTGATGAACAGGACTACCAGCGCCAAGAGGAAATTGGGGGTATAGGAGATCAAATTCCTCAGGTCCTGGGCGAGTGCTTCCAGTTTCATGGTACTCGCTGCCATGGTCACGAAGACTAAGAAGACGAAGATATACGCGAGTGTGCCCAACAACGAGGCAAAAGAATACCGAATGTCTCCGCGACCAAAGAGTTTCCCCACGCCGATCAATTCGGAGATCTTCTCGAGGCGGAATGTCAGGGAGGCCTGTTTCACGATGCCCCGAGCGGCCTTTGCGACGAAGTGTCCAACAATGAGGATGACGGCTCCGGCGACCAGATACGGGAGATATCCCACGACGGCTTTTGCCATATCCACAAAAGGCTCCAGAACAATTTGTTGCCAGTCCATGATCAAGACTCCTCCGTTTCGTGTGCTCCCCGGCCGGGGAGGGATGAAGTCGCAACCTTCCACAAGACCGAGAGTCGACGTTTGCGGACCCTCGGCTCAGAGACCATGAAAACGGTGTTTTCGGTACGGTCCGCAACATTTTCTGGGATAGACCCTAACAAAAAGCGCTCCCACGGGCCACCTCTTCCCATTCCCATCCACACCCAATCCGTGGGTTTCAGCACCCGGAGAATGGCCTCTTCTGTAAATGTGGAGCGGACTTCCTCAATTTCTACAGGTACACCCGGCCCCAGGATCTTCTCAATGGATTGAACAAAGACGCGTTGCAGTTTGGGTGTGGCCTTCGGGTCCGTGACCACCAAACAGTGGATCGGGACCTGATAGTGTTGGGCGACCGGACGGATGAGTTCTGCGGTACGTCGTGTCGAAGGATTGGGTGCCAATGGAAAGACAAATCGTTGGGGCTCTTGCGGGCCAGGCCGCACGATCATCACCGGACAGGGGGCGTCCTGCAAGACTGCGTCAAAGAGGGTGTTAAACATGCGGTCCCAGAGGTTCCGGCGTTTGGCTCGGCCCATCAAGATCAACTGGACGTTCTCTTCTCGGGCCGTGGAAAGGATCCCGTATGAGAGCCGGTGGGTGATGGTCACCATGGGATGGAACGGGACACCCTCCCGATGGGCAATCTCCTGGGCCATCATCAGGAGTTTTTCACCGCGTTCTACCAGTTCTGGGCTGGGATAGAGCGGATGGTTCGGGGGTACCTCAGAGACAAAGAGTCCCACGACCTCCCCATTGTGCTCACGTGCGAAAATGGCAGCCAGATGGATGAGGAAGGGGACATGGGCCGGATTGGCAACGGGAACCAGGACCCGGTACCGTGTTTCTGTGTAAATCCGGCCTCCGGGAACATGGGCAAGGATCCGGTGCCTCGCATAAACCCGGTAAATCCCTACACCGACCCCAATCCACAGGGCGGCGGAAATCCAGGCCTTGGGGGAGAGGCGAAGCAGATAGAGTGCGATGAGGACCTGAAGCACCACGGCCAGGTAGGGGATGAACGGAACCGCAGGGACCCGGAACCCCCGGTCTAAATCTGGACGCTTCTCGCGTAATTTGATCAGCGCGATATTGACCTGCACAAAGAGCAGAAGAAACATGATATCGGCCGCGGAAGCCACATCCTCAATGGGCAATGCGAGCGCCATCCAAAGAATGATCAAGGCGGAGAATACGATCGCCCAGTGTGGACTCTTGGTTTTCGGATGGACTTTGCTGAGGAAGTGAGGCAGCGCCCGGTCTCGTCCCATCGCAAAGGAGACCCGAGAAGAGGAGTAAATCGTTGCGTTCAGAGCGGATAACGTGGAGAGAAGGCCACCGACAAGGATCATCACGCCGCCACCCTTGAAGATATGGCGTGCGGCGTTCACGATGGCCAATTCTTTTAGTCTTCCCAGGAATTCGTATGGAGGGATAGAGCCGGACTCGACGACGCCCAGGGACACAAATGCCACCAGCACGTAGATTGGAACAACGATGGCTAAGGACAGGAAAATCGCAATCGGGATCCGGCGTTTGGGGTTTTCAATTTCTTCGCCGGATTGTGCAATTACCTCATAGCCTTCAAAGGCGATGTATGTCAACCCCATCGCCAAGAAGACGCCTCCCCAGCCTTTGGGAAGGAAGGGATGGTAAACGGCTTCCCAATTGGGTTTGTGGAAGACTACCCACAATCCCAGAACGATGAAGACGAGGAGGATGATAACCTTCCCCACGCTCACGAGAGCCCCGGCCTTCCCGGTCTCCGATGCACCTTTGAAGTTGATGTAGCCGAAGGCCAGGATCACGATGACAGCCAGGACTTTGATCGCCAATGCCTCCGGGATCGGCAATTGAATGCGAAGGTACTTCAAGGTTTCCAGGAAATACGCTCCAAAGCCGAGGGAATAGAGGGAGCATGCGACAGCGTGGGCAAACCAGGACATCCAACCGGAGAGAAAGCCATTGGGGCCGGGGAGGGCTTCCTTGACCCAGAGATAGCCCCCGCCCGCCTCTGGATAGGCTGACCCCAACTCCGCATACGCCATCGCCGTAAGTAGTGCAATCAGTCCGTTGATCAGGAACGCGAGGATCAGGCCTGGCCCGGCGACACCAGCCGCAATCCCGGTCAACACAAAAATCCCCGCCCCGATCATGGCCCCCACACCAATCATCGTCACCTGGAACAGGGTCATTTCCCGAGCCAGGCGAACTTCAATCTTTTTCGTTTTCTGCTGTGCCATGGACGTTCACTCCCTCATTGCGATTCCCCACCCTCTGGGGAATGCGATTCCAGCATCTGCACCACGAGTTGTTTCAACTCCTTTGCATTTTTAAAGGCATAGCCTCCGACGTCGTTATTGAAGTACGCGTAAATTTCCCGTCCGAACTTGGTCTGTTCGGCGATAAAATGGGCCCAATCTTCCAAGACCTGAAGTGGGTAGTCCCCTCCATATCTACGACGATAGCCGTGGAATCTGAGGTACACCACGTCTGCAGTGGTCACACGGGGACACGGGATCTCCGGGTGGTCGTAAATGCAGAACCCGACATGATGGTCTTCAAGGATGTGGTACACCCGATCGTCGAACCACGAAGCATGTCGAAACTCCACGACAAAGGTGAGGTCCTCCGGAAGCATTTCGAGAAAGTTCCGGAGGATCGAGAGTGTACATGGCATTTGGGGGGGCAACTGAATGAGGATGGGGCCAAGATACGGTCCGAGGAGGCGTGTTCGGACGAGAAAGGATTCCACAAAGGGTTCGGCCTCCGCCAGCCGTTTGAGGTGTGTAATCACGCGCCACATCTTCACCGCAAAAAGGAATCCCTCTGGGGCCTTCTCGGCCCATGACTTGAAGACATGCTCTTTGGGAAGCCGGTAAAATGTCGAATTAATCTCCACGGTGTCAAATGTTTTGGCATATTCCCGGAACCATTCTCGGCGAGGCAGGCCCAACGGGTAGACCACACCGGCCCAGTGGTCATACATCCATCCTGATGTACCGATCCGGATTTGGGTCATGGCGTTTTCACATGTCTCGTCGGACAAAACACGCCAAGGTTTCCACGTGGAATGTTTGAGGGAAAAAGTCATAAGGACGGAGGAATACGAGGTCATACCCCAGGTCCAAGATCTGGCGGGTATTCTTAGCCAGGGAGACAGGATTACAGGAGACGTAGAGAATCCGTCGGGGTTTCCGGAGTTGGATGGCGTTCAGAACCCCTTCACCAATCCCCTTCCGGGGCGGGTCCAGGAGCAAGACATCAAACCGTTCAATACCCGGGAGGAGGTCCTCGGCTTTGCCCACCTGGAACTCCACGTTGAGGGCATCGTTTCGTTCGAGGTTATCTTGGGCATCGACCACCGCGGGCCCCAGCATCTCGATGCCAATCACTCTCCGGGCTAAGTCCGAAAGCCCAATGGCAAATACTCCAACTCCGGTATGGGCATCCACCAGGGTGTCCACTTCCTCGTTCTCCAGCAGCCGGCGGAGGTCATCAAGGAGACGGGTCAACTGAGGAACATTGACCTGGAAAAAGGAGGTCGCCGAAACCCGGAAGACCCAGGAGTGGATCCGTTCCAGATAAAAGGGGTTGCCGATGACCTTCCGGGTCTCGAAGCCAAAGATTCGGTTCGTCCGCTCAGGATTTCGATTCTCGGCCACTCCGATGATATGCTCTGGGTCTAACCGTTCGACCTTCAGCGCGAGTTCTTTCGAAATCCCCCACTCTTTAGTGACAAACACGACCAAGGTCTCTCCGGTTTGTTCACTCCCCCGCAAGACGACATGGCGAAGTTTCCCGTAATGTGCGGTTTCGTTGTAAATGGACAGGGGTTCCCGGTCTAAGAGTTCTTTGATGGGGGAGACGAGGCGGTCCAACGACTCAATGGCGACCGGGCAGGCCTGGGCATCCACCACATAATGGGTTCCGGGTTCGTAAAAGCCCATGAGGAGACGACCTTTCACCTTTTTCACGGGCATCTGAAGTTTCGACCGGTAGCGCCACTGTTTCGGGGACGGCACAATCTCTTCCAGCGGCAAATCCTGGAGTTTCGCGATTCTTCGGAAAGCATCCCGGACGATCTCCGTCTTGAGGGTTAATTGGTAGGAGTAGGTAGTCATTTGCCACTGACAGCCGCCACATCGGTCAAAGATCGGGCAGTCGGGATCTATCCGGTGTGGAGAGGGCTCCAGGATTTCCATGGCTCGAGCACGACCAAAATCCTTTTTCCGCTCTACCCAACGAATCCGGACACGTTCACCAGGGAGGACACCGGGGACAAACACCACATAGCCATTGAGATGTCCCAGCCCTTCGCCGCCTTGAACAACCTTTTCGATTTTGAGGATGGGGGAAGCCATTTACGCTCCTTTCACCACCATCAGTCTGGGCTCGGTATACTCCAGGTACGCATAAGCGATCCCCTCCCGGCCCAATCCAGAGGCCTTAATCCCTCCGTAGGGCATGGGATCGACCCGGAACGTCGGGGCCTCGTTGATCATCACGCCCCCGACGTGAAGGGCCTCAAAGGCCCGAATCGCCAAGGATAGGTTACGGGTAAAAACCCCTGCTTGGAGGCCGTATCTGGAGCGGTTCACCCCTTCCAGGGCCTCCTCAAAGGTCTTGTAAGGCTTCAGACAGACCAGAGGTGCGAAGGCTTCTTCCTCCCAGATCTTCGCGGATTCTGGAACCTTTTCAAAGATGACCGGGTAAATGGTCCGGCCGTTCCGACGCGGTGGATTGGGCCACGCAACGGCTCCCGCCTCCAGGGCTTCCTGTATCCATGTCCACACCCGGTCAGCCTCCCGGTCGCTCACCTGACACGAGAGATCCGTCTCTGCATCCCGTGGATCCCCGACTTTCAATTGTTGTACATAGGAACGAAGCCTATCCCTAAACGTATCGTAAACCGCTTCATGGACAAAGACGCGCTGTACCGAAATACAGATTTGACCACTATACAGGTACCCCCCTTTGGCAATCTTCCGAGCGGCTTGGTCCAGGTCTGCATCCTCATGGACAATCACCCCCGCATTTCCTCCCAGTTCTAACAGGACTTTCTTGTGTCCTGCGATTCCTTTCAGGTACCACCCGACCTTGGAGGAGCCGGTAAAGGTCAAGAGTGCAATGCGTTCATCCCGGGCCATCCTCTCAGCCAGTTCATTGGTGGTGGGGACGACGCTCAAGGCCTCTTCAGGCCAACCTGCATCAAGGAAAAGGCGCCCCAATTGGATCGCGGTAATGGGAGCCTGCGGGGGCGGTTTGAGAATCAAGGGGTTCCCCGCAACAATTGCCGGCAGGATCTTATGAAGGGCCAGGTTCAACGGGAAATTGAACGGTGTGATGGCCAGGACAGGACCCACCGGGAACCGACGGACGATTCCCCATTTCCCTGTCGCCTGTGGATGGAAGTCCAATGGCAAGGTCTCACCCCGAAGATGGTACAGGAAGGCCAGAGCACTCTTGATGTTGACAATGCCTCGTTTGACCTCTCCAAGGGCCAGGGTATAAGGTTTTGCGACTTCCTCGACAATGAGCTGAGTAAACTCCTCTACCCGGCTCTCCAAGAGTTGTGCGGCATGCTCGAGAACTTCGATCTTCTGATACAATGGGAGTTCCGCCACACGACGTTGGAACGCCCGATGGATATCCTCGAGGGCCCGTTCGACTTCCTCCGGGCCGGCCAGGTGCACAACCCCTACAAGGTCCTCGTGGTAAGGGTTCCGAACTTCCTGGGTTTGCCCAGTGAAGACCATCTTGCCCTGGAGAATCGGACCCAATTCAAGGCTTTTCATGATCCTTCCTCCACTGTTGCCAAAGGAGACCAAACCCAATGCCGAGCGCCCCAGCATCCAGGAGGATGTGGGGCCATCCAATCGAAGAACTCCCCACGCGTCCAAAGCAACCACATTCAATATCCAATCCATGGGCATACGCCCAAACCAACGCAACCAAGAAGATCGCAAACAAGATCTCCATCCACACAAGTCCACCCCGGTAGAACCTCCCTGTGATCACCGAGAGTCCTGTAACGATCTCTATCCAAGGGAGGAGCCAGGCCACGGTGGGTGTGATCGACTCTGGGACCAAGTGGTAATTGGCGATGATGCGAGCGAAGTCTCGCGGGTCGGACACTTTTGTCAGGCCTGCATAAAGCAACACCCCACCCAAGACCAGCCGGGAACCCCACTGGAGGAATCGCCAGGCCTTACTCATGGCACTGTCTCCCTTTCAATGGAGTATCCGGCATCCACCCACTCCTTCCATCCTCCAAAAAACACTAGGACGTGCTGATATCCCATGGCTTTCAAGTTTCGCATGAGTCGGAGGCTTGCCTCACATTCCGTGCCGCTACAGTAGACCACGAGAGGAGTATCGACGGGCAGTTGAACCAAGAGATCCAAGTGTTGCTCTATCGCGTTATAGGGAAGATTCTTCGCCTTTGGGATATGTCCTTCGCGGTATTCCGCCTCTGGCCGGGCATCCAGAAACACGGCCCAACCCGAATCGTGGATCACCTTTGCTTCCGGAAGTCGAAGAAGGAAAGTATCCCCTGGTCCGATATGGAGCAACGCCTGGTACGTGGGGACTCCAGGGAAAGAAAAGACGGGATAGTCCATAGAAAGTTTAGGGAGTCCTTGTGGGGGGTGGAAGACCCGATCGTACACGAAGGCGAGCAAAAACGCGAGGAAAAACAAGATGAAGGCTTCACGGGCAAAGCGGAACATGGGAAAATTCTACATGGTCCCCTCTCCCCAAGCAAGAGAAAATGGGATGAAATCGCTTCAGGATGAAAGGAGAATTAAAGTGGGTTAGTATTCGGGTTCTTCGTCGTAATAGTCCTGGTAATCGTCGTCCGTACCGAATTCCAAATCCAGGAGACGGTTCTCAAACTCCCCTAAGGCCTCCCCATAGGCGCGGAAAGCGTTCTCAAGATCTTCGATGGTAATCTCTCCTTCCCTGGCGCGTTCTACGGTCTCTTCGATCTCATCGCGGAGTTCCAAGATTTTTTCCTTGAGTTCATCATACAGGCCCTGATCTGCGGCATCTGCGAGAGCCTGTACCTCTTCGACACGCTCGATAAATTCCCGGATGGCTTCCTCCCAACCATCTGTAAAGTCTGTAACGCTGTTCCACACAGCGAGGATTTCCTCATCCGTCAGTTCTCTCATGGCATCTCCTCCCCTTTTTATGAATGTGATTGGTGGCGGTCTAATATAACACAACAAGGCCGACTGTTGCAAGGGGTAGGGAGGGTAGCGTATCCTATTGTGGGAGGAGCAAGGCTTATGAGATTCGGCATCCCAAAGGAAGTCCAAAGCAAGGCACGAGAAGAACGGCGCGTAGGACTTTCCCCCGCTGGAGTTGCAGAATTGGTCCAAGCGGGTGGAGAAGTCTTCGTGGAAACTGGTGCAGGCGAAGGGGCCGGCTTTTCCGATGAAGAATACCGCGCGGTCGGGGCTCAGATCGTTTATTCCGCAGAGGAAGCCTACCGCCGGGCCGACGTCGTGGTCAAGATCCAGGTCCCAAAAGAACACGAACTCTCTTATGTCCGACCCAACTCCACCATCATGGGATTCCTCCACCTTGCGGTGGCATCTCAGGAGATCCTGGATACCTTCGTCCAGAAAGAGGTCACGGCCATTGGCTACGAGGTGATCCAGCGCGCGGATGGGACCTTACCGGTCTTGAAACCGATGAGCATGATCGCGGGTCGGATGGCGGTCCAAATCGCCGGGAGACTCCTGGAAGTCCACCAAAAGGGAGGCCGGGGGATCCTGCTGGGAAGTATCCCTGGGTTGCCCCCTGCCGAGGTGATCATCGTCGGCGCAGGCAATCTTGGGCTCCATGCCGCGGATTCCTTCCTCGGGGTCGGCGCACGCGTCATTCTGGTGGACCGTGACCCCGAAAAACTGGAACGCGCAACCCATCTCTTCAATGGAAAAATCACAACTATGCTTTACAGCGCCCATGTCCTGAAACGACTCGTGAAGTTTGCCGATGTCGTTGTGCTCGCGGTTCTGGTTCCGGGGGAACGTGCTCCAATCCTCATCACCCGCGAGATGGTCAAAACCATGAAGCCGGGCTCTGTGATCTTGGATTTCTCGATTGACCAGGGTGGGGCTGCGGAGACCTCCCGGCTGACCCCCACCGAAGACCAGATCTACAAAGTGGACGGTGTGATCCATTTTGCGGTCCCCAACGTCCCTTCCTGGGTCGCCCGAACCAGCACCCATGCATTGACCAACGCCCTGTTGCCCTACCTTCTCGAACTGGTGGACCAGGACTTACCCACAGCCCTCCTCAAATACGAAGACCTCCGGAGAGGGGTGTACATCTACAAAGGCCAAATCGTCAAAGAAAGCCTGTTAAAACCCGGAGAGTTCGGCGTGGACCTGTTGAGTCTCTTGAAGAAGGAGGCCTGAGCATGGGATGGCTGGACGATTACAAGCGCAAACTCTGCTCACCTGAAGAAGCGGTCTCCGTGATCCAATCGGGAGATCGAGTTTATATCTCCGGAAACGCTGCAACACCGTTCCCCCTGCTTGAGGCCCTGGCACAACGGAAAGACGAACTGGAAAATGTGGAGTTGGTCCACGTCCTGTTGCTGGGAGAAGACCCCTTATCTAAGCCGGGGATGGAGGGACACTTCCGCCACAACTCCCTGTTTGTTGGTCCCGCGGATCGGGCCGCCGTAAATGAAGGACGGGCAGATTATGTCCCCATCCACCTGCACGAGATCCCGAAAGTCTTGAGAGAAAAACTCCCCTTGGACGCTGCAATTCTCCACTTGTCGCCCCCCGACGAACACGGGTTCATGAGTTTTGGCGTGGAGGTCATGGCCTCCAAAGTCACGGTAGAAACCGCCAAGGTGATCATCGCCCTGGTGAATGACAAAATGCCCCGCACCCATGGAGACTCCTTTGTCCATGTCTCCAGGGTCGACAAAATCGTTGAAGTCTCCATGGACCTTCCCGAACTGCCCAGGGGCACCTTTGGGGAACTGGAAAAGAAGATCGCCCAGCATATCACCGATCTGATTGAAGATGGCGCAACCCTGCAACTGGGGATCGGCGCGATCCCCGATGCAGTCCTCGCCGGGCTGGAAGGAAAACGCGACCTCGGCATCCACACCGAGATGGTCTCGGACGGCGTGATGGAAGCCATCGAAAAAGGGATCATCACCGGCGCACGGAAGACCCTCCACCCGGGCAAAGTGGTCACGACCTTTATCCTGGGAAGCCGAAAACTCTATGAATTCGCGGATGACAACCCCATTTTTGAACTCCACCCCGTAGACTACACGAATAACCCCTTCATCATCGCCCAGAACGAGAAAATGGTGTCTATCAACTCTGCGTTAGAGGTGGACCTGACCGGCCAGGTCTGCGCGGACTCCATCGGTTCATACATTTACAGTGGCTTCGGAGGGCAAGTGGACTTTGTCCGGGGCGCGGCGGAATCCAAAGGCGGCAAACCGATTATCGCTCTCCCTTCAACGGCCAAGAATGGAACCATCAGCCGAATTGTCCCTTATCTGAAACAGGGGGCCGGGGTGGTCACCTCGCGGGCCGATGTCCATTACGTGGTCACGGAATATGGGGTGGCCGATCTCCACGGCCGGAACCTCAAAGAACGCGCGAAAGCCCTGATCGAGATCGCACATCCGAAAT
>CAYQZW010000062.1:0-10803 GCA_964422065.1 uncultured bacterium
TCGGGGTTGCCCACCAGCGCCGCCACCAGGCTCGCCGCGAGCTCGGGGGCCGAGGCGGGGTCAGCAAAAGGAAAAATCCAAGTCCCAGGACAATGCCCAAGATCTGGGTGAACTTGAGGGAAACACTGGTGTGCCTTTCCATAGATCCTCCTCTCCTCATATCGTGGGCTCGGTCTCGCCCCCTGATCCCCAGAAGTCGAAGTAAAGGCTCAAAAAAATCAAGAGGACATAGCCAGTCAGGATGAGCGCCACCCACAATGTCGCGTAGCGCACTTCATGGAAGAGGGGACCCTCGCCTGGGGTGGGAATAACCGCCGGCGCCAGGGGGAGTTCGTATCGGCGGGCCAGACTCGGAATCTCATTAAGGTGAATCACGGGAACCCCTCGCTCTAAGAACTGAACCACCACTCCCCGGACCGGGAGGGTTTCTGTGGGGAGCCGGAGGTTTGGACGGTTGATCCCGGGCTGTAGCAGGGTTGAAAGATCCGGGGAGCCAAGGGACGCGATCCCGCCCCCGATGTTGACATAGGCACGGATCGGGCGCCCCTCCGCAGCCTCTCGATACAGTTGCATCCGGAGGTCTACACTCTTTTGGAGGGGCAACACGTGAATTTTGCGGATCCCATTGCGTTGGATGATTTGATCGATCAGGGCCCGGCCTTCGGGAGCAAGACCCCGGCCGATGTCATCTCCGCCGCCATAGGAAGCGGCCAAAGATCGGTGCCGAATGAGCCCTTGTTGGGATAGAAACGTCTCCATGTCCAGCCAGGCCCATTCCGGTCGGTTGGCTCCAAAACTTGAGGAGCCGACCGAGTGGATGATGATCGGTACTGCGCCTATGGTTTCAATGGCGACGAGGGTGCAGACGTTGAGGGCCGGGAAAGAACCGGTCATCCCCACCGCCACCACATCGCCCTGGCCGATGCCCAATTCCTTCAGGAACTGCACGATGAGGGCTGCAAAGTTCGGGTTGATACTGGTCAATTTGGAGAGGTGATATCCCCGGCTTGTAGTAATTGGCGAGTCTTCCAATCCGATCAATCCGCTTTCTGCGGGGTCATTGACCGGGTCCAGGTCGAACCCGCGTCGGAGGAATTCCTTCTTTAAGGCCATAAAGGCCTTTTGGGCTTGAAGGGCAGCAGCCAGTTTCAACTCGTAGTAAGGGGCAGGAGCCTCCCGTTTCGTTGCCTCGGCGAGCACAAGACTGACCACGCCGAGCCCGGCAAGGAAGAGCATGTCGGGAAGGGTGAGGCGGCGACGGGTACGGCGTCTCATAGGATAGGTTGTCCCTGGTGGATGAGGATCAGCAATAGACGAACGAGCGTTGAAACGACGACGAGCATGGACAGGGTTCCCAAGATTCCCTGCTTGTCCATCCAATAGGCAATGAGGCCAGGGATGATGAATCCGAAGGCGCGGATGGCAAGGAGGACATCACCGATCGGGCTCTGGGCCAACAGTTGAGTGGCCTGTGCAAAGAAGAACCCGATGACGACGGCCATAAAGAGCCGACGTCTCCCGTAAATCAGCGCATATCTGGAGATCAACCTCAGGATGCCGAAGGTGATGAACGCGACGATCAAAGTCCCTGCGAGCAGTGCGGGTTGGTTCAAAATCAGCGCAAAGTAACCCGGCACCACCAGCCCCCCGGCCACGAAGCCCAGGGTCTCGGAAAGATAGAGCGAGAGCAGTAAGCCCAGCCCAACGGCTTCAGCAAGAATCATGGTTCATTCCTTTGACCACGTCAAACGTCAATTTTAAGGCTATCTTGGGGGCCAGGAGATCAAGGATTGTGCAAACACTGGCCGAATTCCCTTCTCCTATGCACAAAAATTGTGCAATCGCCTTGGAGTGCATGCCGGGTTCCTTAGAAACCATCTTCATTTTCGAGAATGGAAAGGGATTTGCAAATGGATCGGTGACAACGAAGGAGGTTGGCAATGACGCGGAAAAGACTTTGGATCTGGAACCCTCTCGCTCTCGGGATACTTTTGGTCGTCATGGGGGGCTGTCAGGAAGTCGACTGGACGCCTCCCCCTCCCCCTGAGACCCTTTGGAGTGTGACCGGAGACCATACGGTATACCTGTTCTGGACCCCGGTCTCTTCCCCTGACCTTGCTGGCTATACGGTGTATCGGAGCACCTCTTTGTACGGCTATTACGAACCCATCGGCTTTACGGAAGTCCCCGCTTTTGTGGATGAAGGGTTAACGAACGGGGTCACGTACTACTACAGTGTCGCTTCGGTGGATTACAGTGGGAACGAGAGTTCGCCCAGTGAGTGGATCGTGATGGACACCCCTCGTCCTGAGGGGCGCAACGCCCTGGTCTGGTCGTATGCCTACCACCCGGAGGCCTCAGGATTCGACCTGAATACCCAACAGGTTGTTTCCGCGTCAAGTCCAGAGGTAGACTTTTACTTTACACACTCATTGACGGGGGTCCCTGAGCTCGCTACGGGCCCCTATGACCTCATCCAGGATCTGGGGTATGTGACGGACCTGGACGAGATTGACATCGCTCCCCTGGAGGGATGGGACCTGGATGGGAGAGTGCCGGCGGTACCCGGCCATGTCTATGTCATTTTAACCGAAGACAACCACTTCGCCAAAATTCGGATCCGTGAATTATCGGACCAATTCCTCTTGTTTGATTGGGCCTTTCAAGTGGACCCTGGCAACCCTGAACTTGGGGTCCAGCATGAAACCTTCTCCGAAAGGAGGTGAAGATCATGGTTCTCTGGCCTTTACTTGTAGCTTTAACCGTTGGGAGCTATGCCCGGGTGAGTGAGGTCCAGGGGGATGTCGTTGTGGAACGGGAAGGAGAGTATCAACCCCTGACCCTGAATTTTCTGGTGGAACCCGGAGACCGAATCCTGGCTGTCGACGGACGCGCGGAGTTGGAGTTTCGATATCGAACGGTGGTCTGGATCGGTAAAGGCACGGATCTCCTCGTCCACCGAATTGAACGCGAACTCCGGGAATTTGAACTTCGGGAAGGAAAGGTCACCGTGCTGAACCAAGACCAGGGTCAGGTCCGGGTGGTCATTCCTCAAGGGGAGATTGATCTGACTCCGGACACCCGCATACGGGTCCACGTGGAAGAAGATGGTGACGTCTGGGTCTCTGTCCTGGACGGCAAGATCTATGTGGACACCGACGAAATGCGGCTCGTGGCACGCAAAGGAGAAGAACTGGAGATCGACGAGTTCGGAGAACTCGCGTATCGCAGCCATCCCTGGTCCGAGGACTTCTATACCTGGTGTGACCACCGGTACACACGATATACTGTCCGCATTTCCGTGACCTACTGGGAACCGGTGACGTGGGTGGGGTTCTGGGATCTTGTGCCTTATGGAGAGTGGGTGTGGATCCCCCCCTACGGCTGGGTCTGGGTGCCCAGGGTGACGATCGGCTGGCAACCTTACCTCTACGGCTACTGGACCTTCCGCCCTGGGATCGGCTGGGTCTGGGTGTCCTATGAACCGTGGGGATGGATCCCTTATCACTACGGCCGCTGGGCCTATGTGCCGGGCTATGGCTGGGTCTGGGTCCCGGGACGTACTTTTGGTGGGGCATGGGTGGCCTGGCATGTGAGTTCCAACACCGTCGCCTGGGCTCCCTTGGGCCCTTATGACCGTGTGCCGACCGGGCCAAACCGGAAAAGTGTTTGGATTGCCGTAACCCGAAAGTCCTTTGAGCGGCCTCGCCCGAGCCTTCTCGTCGCTAAAGCCGATGAAAAGAGGGGCTTCCCCTATGAACGAGTAACCTTAGAGCGGCCCATCCGAAAGTGGAGCAAAACCCCGGCCCTACCGGTCCCAAAAATCGAAGCCCCCTCCCGGATCCAAGAGTCCCTGCGAAGGATTGCTCTGGAGAAGAGGCCATTCCTCAAACCTTCGACGCAACATCGAGGACAAGAGATCGAAAGGGTGAAGCGACCGAAATCGAGATCTGAGGAAGCGCCACGAATCCATCGGTCTTCGAAGGCCAAGGTCGGCCGAGAGAGCCCCAAACGCCCCACCCAGATTCCTAAGGATTTCAGGGTTCCAGGAGTGCGCCCCAAGGCAAAATCTTCGGGTGATCGAGGCATCCACGAAGAACGGGCAAAAATTCGGATCACACGAGACATCAAGGGAGAACCCACTCGTTCCCCACGCGCAACTTCTCGGACTCGAGTTCGACGCCCTTCAAAGGCCGAAAAGCCATCCTCCCCGGCCTGGCTCCGATCTGTGAACTCGTTGGGGAAACGACTTTCCGGTTTGTGGGAATCCGACCCCGATCACATACCCCCAAAGAAGAAAACCCGAAAGGTTCGGCAGCCCATTGACAACCGTAACATCTTGAAGGATAATAGGTAACAACGATGAAGCGCATCTGGATTTGGATTCTTGGACTCTGGCTTGTCGGAGGTGTGCCCCTTTGGGCACAAACCTTTCCGAAGAAATCCACAAAGCCCAAAACAACGCAAGTAGAGAAAAGGAAAGAGAAAAAACGCCAAACGGACCGGTTTCGGGATCAGGACCGGGATGGGGTGAACGATCGGGCCCGGAAACGACATGAAGAACGCATCAATCGTTCATTCCTGAAGGTCTTAGAAGAGTTCTTACGCTGACATCCAAGAAACCTCTGTACCCTCCCGGAGACGAATTGCGTCTCCGGGAGTTTTTGTTTACAAGGTTTATAATTTCTTAGGACACACATCCCACAAGGGTTTCCACGGAGGGTATGACAATGAGAAGGACATGGTTTGTATTCATTGGTCTTTTCGGTATTGTAGGAGGGTTCCCCAGCCGTGCGGTCGCCCTCACCCCAGAAACAATCATCCAAAAGGCCGAAGATCTTCTTCGAGGCCAGACTTCTCAAGGAACCTATGAGATGGTCTTGATCCGCCCAACCTATCAACGGACCGTCCGTTTCCGGTTCTGGGAAAAGCGAGGGAACCCAGACCGTTCTTTGATCATCATAGACGCCCCGCCAAAAGACAAGGGCACAGTGTTTCTCAAGGAAGGGATCAACCTCTACATGTACTTGCCACGTGTCCGGCGGACCCTCCGTCTGCCACCTTCGATGATGCTGAACCCTTGGATGGGCTCAGACTTCACCAATGATGACTTGGTTCGTGCGTCTTCCCTTCAGGAAGACTACATCGCAGAACTGGTGACCGACTCGACCTACGGGGATACGACGTTGTACACCCTTCGACTCACCCCCAAGCCCGACGCTCCGGTGGTCTGGAGTGGCATTCTCTATCAAGTCAAAGTCCCGGGCTACCTTCCGGTGGCCGCTCTTTACCTGGATGAACAGGGGGACACGGTTCGTCAGATCCTGTTCCGTGAGGTCCGCACAATGCACGGACGAACCCTGCCCACAGTCATGGAAGTCGTTCCTTTGAACAAGGAGGGACACCGGACAATCCTTCGACTCTTGGATGTTCAATTCGATGTCTCGATTCCAGACCGAATGTTTTCTCTGCAGGCGATTGAAACCCTGAAGTAGCCATGTTTTTCTTCAAACTTGCGTGGCGGAACCTCTGGAGATATCGGCGTAGAAGCATCTTGGCGATCCTCAGCATCGCGATCGGGGCCTCGGTCACCATTTTGATGTATGGCATGTTGGATGGAAGCCACACCGAAGCGATCAACGAGGCCCTGCGGAATATGCGGGCAGGCCACCTTGTCGTTACCCGCGACACCACGGAATGGACCCTGGAGAACTCCTTTACCCCTGACTCTCAGATGATGGACCGGATCCTGAAAATCCCTGGCGTAAAGGCTGTTGCTCCTCACCTCATGACCCAGGCCCTGATCTCTTTGGGAGACAAAAGCTTCCCTGTCAATGTCATCGGTTTCGTGGCACGGTATGAGGAGTCCTTTGCACCCATGGTAGACCATATCCGGGAAGGGGCGCAACTTAGTGATACCCTCCGAGGGATCTGGATCGGGCAGGGCCTGGCTCGGGCGTTAGGAGCAGACCTGGACTCCCTCGTGATCCTCTTGGGCCAGGATCGCTATCGCTCGATCGCAGCTGATCTCTTCCCTGTCGTAGGGATTTTCCGGACCGGTAACCCGCCCCTGGATCAATCGACGGTGTTCCTTCGTCTCCAAGATCTGCAGGCCTTTTTATCGATGGACCAAAGGGTTTCCGATCTTTCCATCCTGGTCACGGAGGCCGACCGAGCCCATCGATGGCGAAAGGCCATCCAACAGGCGGTCGGGGATAGCCTGGTGGTCCGCACCTGGAAAGAGGTCTACCCTTCCCTCCGCCAGGTTATGGAAATGGATTCCGGTGGCGCGTGGGTGATTATCTTTATCCTCATCGTCATTGTGGGGGTAGAGGTCTTCGCAGCGCTGATTATGTCTGTGATGGAGCGGTTCCGGGAATTTGGCGTACTCAATGCCCTGGGCATGAAGGGGCGTCAGATCTTTACCATGATCGCGACAGAGGCGCTTCTGCTTTGGGCCTTGGGGATGATTTTTGGCAACTTCCTGGGTTTCCTCATGAACTTCTACTTTTACCGCTTCC
This sequence comes from uncultured bacterium, assembly GCA_964422065.1. Classification (GTDB taxonomy): domain Bacteria; phylum Hydrothermota; class Hydrothermia; order WGAB01; family WGAB01; genus S141-55. The sequence goes on from CAYQZW010000062.1 coordinate 6,522, forward strand.
CGATCGAGATCACCGGATTCGGGGTGCGCGAGATCTTCGGCTTCACCTTCTGGATCACCTCTACGATCCGACTCCGACACCACCTCTTGACCTCCGCGATCCTTTTGATCATCATCCTTGTAGCGGCGATTTATCCTGCGATCCGGGCCATCCGGATTTCACCCGTGGAGGCGATGCGTGATGTCCGCTGAACGCCAAGGATGGATGTCCCAATCTCCTGGATCTCGGCCGGAGACCTCTCGGCTCGGCCGATTCCAGTTCTTGCTGAAACTGGCCCTCCGGAACGCCATTCGACACTGGCGTCGCTCGTCTGTTGTGGTGGTCCTGCTCACCGTCAGTCTCGTCGGACTCCTCGTCTATCAAGCCTTTTACCAGGGGCTGATCCGTCAAATGGTCAACAACATCCTCAATATCGGCATTGGACACCTCCAGGTCTATCCTAAGGACCGGTTAGAATCTCAACCCATGGACGATTTGATCCCGAATGCAGATGCCTTAGCCGAGGAGATCCGGAGAGTCGGAATCCCATTGGTTGTGACCCCGCGTCTCCGAACTTACGGCCTGCTGACTTCACCGGAAACCTCGGAGGGAGTGGAAATTCAAGGCGTAGACGCAAAGACCTTTGCCCAGGTCTTTCCGATCTTAGACTTTATGAAGCAGGGCGCATTTGAACCGGTCGGACGCGGGGTGGTTTTGGGCACCCATCTCGCCAAAAAGTTGAAAGTGAAAATCGGGAGCAAGGTCGTTTTGATGTGGGCCTCAGGCCGAGACTTGGAGTCGGAAGCCCTGTATGTGAAGGGCCTTGTGGAGACCCCGTACGCGGAGATCAACGAACGGGTGGTTTTCGTGGACCGTGCCCTCCTTGCAGCCCCGACAGAGACCCCAAACCCCGCCACAGAATTGGTCATCCGACTGGATCGGCGGAAAGACCTCCTCCTTGCCCGACAACAAATTGGCCGACTCGTCAGCCAAAAGGATTCCACCCTCGTCGCCAGAACCTGGCGCGAGATTGCTCCGTGGCTGGCCTCCTATATCCTCATCGGCGATTACTCCCTTTACATCTACTACGTGATCATCCTGATCGCTGTCGTCATCGGGGCCGTGAGCGTCTTTTTCATGAATATCCAAGAACGGACCCGAGAACATGGAGTGCTCCTGGCCCTGGGACTGCGCCCGAAAGAACTGTTTGGCATGATTCTCTTGGAGAGTCTGATCCTGACCTTGGTCAGCCTGGTGATCGGAAACCTGATCGCCGATCCCCTGATCCTGTACTTTAATAAAGTCGGTTTTGACCTTTCAAAATTTGCGAGTGGTCTGGAAATGATGGGACTCCAAACACGGATTCACACCCCACTGACCCGATTGAATCTCTTTCTATCCAACTTGATGATCCTTCTCACTGGGCTCACGGCGGCGACGCTCCCGGCAAATCGGGTGAGAAAATTGAAAGCCGTGGATGCCCTCCGGTTCACGTGAGGGCACAAAAGGAGGTATGAAGGCATGACCCGAGAAGAAATGGTGCGGTTAGAAGGCGTGACAAAGGTCTATCGCACCGATTCCGTGGAAACCCACGCCCTTCGCGGCATTGATCTCGTCATCCATGCTGGGGAGTTTACCGCGATCGCGGGCCCCTCAGGCTCTGGCAAGACCACACTGCTGAATATTATTGGCGGGCTGGATACCCCGACCTCTGGCCGGGTGATTGTCGCCGGCCGAGACCTCACCCAGATGTCCCCTTCCGAACTGGCGGATTTCCGGCTCCATACCCTGGGCTTCGTTTTCCAGAGTTACAACTTGATTGAAGTCCTCTCGGCATACGAGAACACGGAGTTTGTGTTGTTGCTCCAGGGGGTCCCGAAGGAGGAGCGGAGGCGCCGGGCCATGGCGATCCTGGAGGAGGTCGGACTGGCTGAACTTGCCAGTCGCCGGCCGACCCAACTCTCTGGCGGCCAACAGCAACGGGTCGCCGTCGCCCGTGCAATCGTGGCACAACCGAGGCTGGTCTTGGCCGACGAGCCCACCGCCAATCTGGATTCGGAAACCGCGACTCGGCTCATGAAATTGATGCTGGAACTCAACCAGACCTATGGCGTAACATTCCTGTTCAGCACCCATGATCCCCTCGTGATGCGCATGGCCCACCGCCTCATCGAATTGAGGGACGGCAAGGTTGTCTCCGATCGAAGGGTGGAAGAAACGCCGGCGAAGGAGGCCTGATGCCTGACCTCCTCGTCAAACTCTATACGCTCCCCCCCTTAGAACCGGTCCTTCAGGAGGTTCAACAGAAGGGTTTTGTCGTTCGTCGGGCTAAAACCCCGGAGCGACACATCGTGGTTTCGTGGGTGGACCGGCATTTCAGTAAAGCCTGGGCCAGCGAGTGTGAAACGGCGTTTTCTCGTAGTCCCATCTCTTGCTTTTTGGCCCTCCAGCAACAGGAGATTGTGGGCTTTGCGTGTTACGAAGTGACCATGAAAGACTTTTTCGGTCCCACGGGGGTATTGGAACCCTATCGGGGGCAAGGACTGGGCAAGGCGCTGCTCCTGGCTTGCTTACATGCCATGGCCGCAGAAGGCTATGCCTACGCCATCATCGGAGGCGTGGGACCGATTGAGTTTTATCAAAAAACCGTGGGAGCGGTGGTGATTGAAGGGTCTGACCCCGGCATCTATGCGGGACTCCTCCGGGCCCGCTCAAAGGAGGCCTCGAAATGAAAGATCTTGAACTCTTGATCCACCAGGCCCTACGCGGAAAACGTGTGACACAGAGCCTGTTACGACAACATTTGACTCGGAAGTACGCGGTGGACATCGCTCGCCCTTTGACAACCGGAATCTTCCTGGGCACGGTTTCGGACTCCGTCGAGGAGCAACAGGCACAGGGCAGGATGGACGGGGTCTCATATTGGCGTGTGGTTCAGAACAAAGGACACCTACATTCTACGTTTCCCAGTGGTGTCGTACGGCATACAGCATCCGTGAAAACCGAAGGACATAAGATTCTGAGCGGTACGGAAAAGGAACCTCCAACGGTTCCCTTGACGACAGAGACTCGCTGGGAGTTTCCAGAGGCTTAAGAGAGACCTTTCCATGAAACAGAAGTGGTTTGTAGATCTGGTCCGGATTACCGTGGAAGGTGGGCGAGGTGGAGACGGAATGGTCCATTTCCACCGCGAGAAATATCGGCCCCGAGGGGGACCCGATGGGGGTGATGGAGGGGATGGAGGGAGTGTTTATTTGGTGGCCGATCCGGGGTTGAAGACTCTCCTTGACTTCAAGTACAAACGACACTTCAAGGCAGAAGACGGCGGACGCGGAGGCCCGAACCACCAGACTGGGAAAAAAGGCAAAGATCTCTTCATCCGCGTACCTTTAGGAACGGTTGTTTATGACGATCTGGAGGATCGCCTTCTGGGGGAATTGGTCCGCCCCGGCCAACGGCTCCTTGTCGCCCGAGGGGGCAAAGGAGGCCGTGGCAATGCACGGTTCGCCACACCGACACGCCGCGCACCGCGCATTGCCGAGCGTGGCACCGAAGGCGAGGTTCGACATCTCCGACTGGAACTCAAGTTGCTTGCAGACATCGGACTCGTGGGATTCCCCAATGCCGGGAAGACCACCCTCCTCAAAGCACTGACGGGATCTGATGCCAAAGTTGCTCCATATCCCTTCACCACCTTGGTGCCGAACCTCGGCATGTATCGGGACGAGTTCTTCACGGTGACGCTGGTGGATATCCCCGGGATCATTGAAGAAGCCCACGCCGGAAAAGGGATGGGACTCACCTTCCTGCGCCATATTGAACGGACCCGGGGCCTGGTCTTCGTCATCGACGCCAGTGGGCCGGATCCCCAACACGACTACACGGTCTTGAAAGAAGAACTTGCGAGTTACAACCCTTCATTGCTCGAGAAGCCCCGGGTCGTTGTCCTCAACAAAATCGATCTCCTCCCAAGCCCGGATGCTGTAAAATTTGAGGTTGAGTCGGGGGTTCCCGTGTACCGGGTGTCTGCCTTAACCGGGGAGGGGATCCCTGAACTCAAAGGAGGTTTGAAACAATGGTATCAAAGCCTCACCCAGGTGGAGAACCCTTAATGGAAAAAGTCGAACTGTATTTGAAATCCCGAGACATTCTCGAGCGGCTCAAGGCCATTGAAATGCTCCGGGAATTGGGGGACAAACAGCGGCTCATTTCGCTATTGTACTCCGAGAGTTGGCATACCCGCGAAAAAGCTGCCGAGGCGTTGGCCACCTTTGGGGATGCCGTGAAAGACGATATCCTCCCC
>CAYQZW010000063.1:0-10744 GCA_964422065.1 uncultured bacterium
CAGGCGTTTCGCCTTTTCGTAGATCCCGGGGTCCGAGGTGACCAATGCGCCCCCTTCGCCCACGGGCAATGTCTTATTGGAAAAGAAACTGAAGCAGCCGACGTGGCCGATCGTGCCGGGTTTCCCGGCCGGGGTTTCCGAACCCATCGCATGGGAGGCATCCTCAATCAAGACCAGGCCCTGTTCTTCCGCCAGGTCCCGGAGATCCTCCACACCCTCACTGTTGCCTGCGTAGGCGACGAACACGATCGCGCGGGTCCGAGGGGTGATCAAGGGTTCGACGGTCTCTCTTGAGATGAGGGGACGTTCGGGCGACTGGATGTCAGCAAAGATCGGGTGGACCCCCATCCAGAGGAGGGGATTGACGGTGGCGACAAAGGTAAAGGAGGGGACAATGACTTCATCGCCGGGTTCCAAGCCGACGGCGAGGTATGCGAGATGGAGGGCGGTCGTGCCGGAGGAGGTCAGAAGGGCATACCGCGTCCCCAGGTAGTCTGCCAGTTCTTCTTCGAAGGCTTGGGTTTCCGGGCCTTGGGAGAGCCATCGGCGGGTTAAAACGTGGAGTAAGGCCTCACGTTCCTCTTCGTCCAGATCCAAATCAAAGAGGGGGATCTCCCAGGCATGCCCGGGCATGAGGTTACTCGCGGACCCGCCCGATCTTTTTGAGTCCCCCGGACAAGGCCTGTTTACGGGAGAGCCGAATCCGGCCCATCTCGTCGATGCCAATGACTTTCACCAGGATCTTGTCGCCGACCTTTACGACATCTTCCACGTTCTTCACGCGTTCATTGGCGAGTTCTGAGATATGGACCAGTCCATCTTTGCCAGGCAAGATCTCCACAAACGCTCCAAAGGCTGCGGTTTTCACGACCTTCCCCATATAGACCTTGCCGACCTCAACCTCTTCGACCAGTTCCTCAACCATCTTGCGGGCCTCTTCCACGCTCTCGAAAGTCGGCCCGGCAATCACCACCTTTCCGGTCATGTCGTCAATCTCGATCTTGGTCCCGGTCTTCTCCAGGATATTCCGGATGACCCGACCGCCCGGGCCGATCACGGTGCCGATCTTCTCTTTCGGGATGAAGATCGCTGTAACTTTCGGCGCATACTGGCTCAACTCCTTGCGGGGCTCGGGCAGGGTGGTGTCCATGATGTCCAGGATGTGTTCTCGGGCCTTTTTGGCGCGTTCAAAGACCTGGCCAATGATCTCCAAAGGCAACCCTTCAATTTTGAGGTCCAACTGGATGGCGGTAATGCCCTTTCGGGTGCCGGCCACCTTGAAATCCATGTCGCCGAGATGGTCTTCATCGCCGAGGATGTCCGTCAGGAGCACATAACGGTCCTCTTCCCGGACCAGCCCGATCGAGATGCCCGCACACGAGGTCTTGATGGGAACCCCAGCGTCCATCAAGGACAACGACGCACCGCAGACTGTGGCCATCGAACTGGACCCATTCGATTCCAGGATATCGGAGACGACCCGAATGGTATACGGGAAGTCTTCCTCTGGAGGGATCAGCGGGGCGATGGCCTTTTCTGCGAGGGCGCCATGCCCGATCTCACGCCGGGATGGGCCACGGAGGGGTTTGATCTCCCCGGTGGAGAAGGGCGGGAAGTTGTAATGCAACATGAACCGTTTTCGTTCCTCTGGGTCCAACTCCGAGAGCCGCTGGACGTCTTCCTCGGTTCCTAAGGTGGTGACCACCAGGGCCTGGGTCTCACCGCGTGTAAACAGGGCAGAGCCATGGGTCCGAGGCAGGATGCCGACCTCCACTTTAATCGGCCGGATATCTTCTAAGCCACGGCCGTCAATCCGTTGTCCCTTCTCCAGGATCAGGGAACGCATGATCTTCTTCTGGATCTGATAAAACGCCTCCTTGATCTCGACCTCTTGGTCCGGATAGGTCTCTGCAAGGCTTTCCAGGATCTCCTGTTCGACCTCTTTCAGGGCCTGGCGCCGTTCGGCCTTCGTGTGGATGGTGAGGGCGTCCTGGATCCGAGCCGCAAATTGGGACTCAACAGTCTGAACCAGGTCCTCCGGGACCGTTAGGACGGTAGGCTCTTCTTTCTCCTTGCCCTGGGCCTGTTGGAGGTTGAGTTGGAGTTCGCAAATCTCGTCAATGTACGGCATTGCGAACTCGATGGCCTTCAAGACCAGGCCTTCCGGCACCTCCCGGCCACCGAACTCGATCATCTGGACCTGGCCGTTCGAGCCGACCACGAGGAGATCGAAGTCACTCTCGTTGAGTTGGGTATTGGTGGGGTTGAGGACGAATTCGCCGTTGATATGACCTACGCGGACGGCCCCGACCGGGCCATGGAAGGGGATTTCCGAGAGCATTAGGGCGGTGGAGGCGCCGATAATGCCGAGGACATGCCCCTCGTTTTCCATGTCATAAGAGAGGAGGAAGGCGACGACCTCGACCTCATCCATCATCCCCTTGGGGAACCGGGGGCGGATCGCGCGGTCAATCGCACGTCCGTAGAGGATCTCACGTTCTCGAGGCCGTCCTTCTCGCTTAAAGAACCCGCCCGGGATCTTCCCGGCGGCATACGATTGCTCCCGGTACTCAACCAGGAGCGGCATGAAGTCTTTCTTTTCCTGAGCACGTTGCCAGACGACGGAAACCAAAACGACGGTGTCCCCATACCGTACGGTAACCGACGATGCCGCTTGTCGCGCGACACTTCCAATATCCAGGATCAGGGGCTGACCCCCGAGATCCAGCGTCACTTGATTGGCCATACTAACCTCGGAGTCCTAACTTCTTGACGACCTGACGGTAACGGACGAAGTCCTCCCGCTTGAGGTAATTCAGGAACCTTCGCCGTTTCCCCACCAATTTGATCAAGCCATAACGGGAGTGGATGTCTTTCTTGTGGGTCTTCAAGTGCTCGGTGATCTGCCGGATCCGCGCAGTCAGGAGCGCAATCTGAACTTCCGGCGATCCGGTATCTCCGGGGTGTCGAGCCCACTCCTTGATGATTTTCTCTTTCACTTCCTTTGGCAGTGGCATACGGATTTCCTCCTCACATCTATCATCTTCGTTACGTCGCGCACTTGAGGCGTTCGACGAGTTCGTTTGAGAGTGTTATTATAAGGCTTCCCCCTCCTCATTGAGGACATCCCGGCCAGTCTGTAAACTTTCCAGCATGAACAAAAAGTTCTTTGTCGCCACAGAAGAAGAGATTCGATCGGGCAAAACCACGGACATCTATTTTGAGCGGACCCGACAGATCCTGGAACGTCGGGGGATCACCCGTCGCGTGGTCGCCGAATTCACCGTCTCCTCCCTGCCAAAGTCATACGACTGGGCCATTTTTGCTGGTCTCTACGAAGTTCTGCAACTCTTGGAGGGCATCCCGGTGGATCTGTACGCGCTCCCCGAAGGCACCCTGTTCCGCAACACGGATTTCCACGGCATCCACGTTCCGGTGATGGTCATTGAGGGTGATTACAAGACCTTTGCGATTTACGAAACGCCGGTTTTGGGCTTCATCTGTCAGAGTTCAGGCATTGCGACACGGGCGGCCCGGATCAAGAAGTTGGCCGGCGACGCGACGGTCCTCTCTTTTGGCATCCGACGAATGCATCCGGCATTGGCACCGGTGATTGACCGGAGCGCGTACATTGGCGGGTGCGATGGGGTCTCCAGCATTGTGGGTGCTGAGACCATCGGGCAGCCGCCCAAGGGGACGATGCCCCACGCCCTGATCATCACCATGGGGGAGACCGAGGCGTGGCGCGCCTTTGATGAGGAACTGCCGCCGGAAGTGCCAAGAATCGCCTTGATTGATACGTACGGTGATGAGAAGATGGAAGCCATCAAAGCGGCAAAGACGATCCCCAACCTCACCGGGGTCCGGCTGGATACCCCAGGCTCACGACGGGGCAACTTCGCCAAGATCATCCGGGAAGTTCGGTGGGAACTCGATATCCGAGGGTACAAACACGTCCAGATCTTTGTCTCCGGTGGACTGAGTGAGAAGAACATCAAGGTCTTGAAAGAGGCCGGCGCCCAAGGGTTCGGGGTCGGCACCAGTATCTCCAATGCCCCCACCATTGACTTTGCAATGGACATCGTGGAAATGGAAGGCCAGCCTGTGGCCAAAAAAGGGAAGTTTGGAGGGCGGAAAGAGGTCTTCCGTTGCCCTTCCTGTATGACGTATCAGGTGGTGCCCGGCCGGGCGGCCGACGCGTCTCCTTCCTGCCCGCACTGCGGCGACCCGATGACCCCGGTCTTGAAGGCCTATCTGAAGGCCGGAAAACGGGTGGCCGACCTGCCCGCTGTGGAGGAGATCCGCCGGTATGTGCTCCAGCAACTTGCCCATGTCCCTGAACCTGAAGTGGAATGATCCCCGTCTGGATGGAGGAGAATGTTCCTGATGTCTGTTCGATCGTTCCTTGAGGCTGTTCGCAATACGCCGGAACTCCGATCACGGGTCGCCAGTTGGAAGATCCGGGAGGAGCGCCCCGCCGCGCTCGTGGATTTCCCTGAAGACTTGCCGGAGAAACTTCGCAATGCCTTAGAACAGATCGGCATCCACCAACTCTATACGCATCAGCGAGAGGCCTACGAGAAGATCCAGCAAGGCAAAAACGTCCTCCTCGTGACCCCTACGGCATCCGGGAAAAGTCTGGCGTACAACTTGCCCGTCCTGAAGGCGTTATTGGAAGATGAAGACGCGCGGGCCTTTTATCTCTTTCCCACCAAGGCATTGAGTCAGGATCAGGTCGCCAACCTCAACCTTCTGATCGAGCATCTGGATTTGGAGATCCCTGCTCATACCTATGACGGCGATACGCCGCGCGATATCCGCGGAGCAGTCCGTCTTCACGGCCGCATTGTGGTGACCAACCCTGACATGCTCCATAAGGCCATTCTGCCGCATCACAACAAGTGGATCCGATTTCTGGAGAACCTCCGGTTCATCGTCATTGACGAAGTCCATGCCTATCGTGGGATCTTTGGGAGCCATGTGGCGAATGTGTTTCGTCGTTTGCAGCGAATCCTGGCGTTTTACGGCGCCCAGCCCCTTTATCTGGCAACCTCGGCCACCATCGGGAACCCGAAGGAACATGTAGAACGCCTTACAGGCTTGCCCTTTGAGGTGATCACCCGAAACGGAGCGCCTCAGGGCAGAAAGCACTTCCTCTTTTGGAATCCCCCATTGGTGAATCGGGAACTCGGGCTCCGAGGCAACTATCTGAAGGAGACCGAACGGGTGGCCTCCCTTCTGCTGGAACATGGGGTCAAGACGATCGTCTTTGCGCGGAGCCGGATCAACGTGGAGATCCTGGGGGAGAGTTTGCGGAAGCACTTTGAGACCCGGCCAGACCAATTTGGGCGGATTGCGTCTTATCGTGGGGGATACCTGCCCAAGGAACGTCGGAACATTGAAAGGGGGCTCCGGGATGACAAGATCGATCTTGTGGTCTCCACCAATGCCCTGGAACTGGGCATTGACATCGGCTCCCTGGATGCCGCGGTCTTGGCGGGCTTCCCCGGCACCATCACCTCGACCTACCAGCAAGCCGGCCGTGCAGGCCGCCGAACCTCCGAATCGGTGGCCATTTTGGTGGCCTCGTCCTCTGCGTTAGACCAGTTCCTGGTCCGCCATCCTGAGTATCTCTTGGAGAACCCGCCAGAAAAGGCGTTGATCAATCCGGACAACCTCCTGATCCTTTTGGCTCATATCAAATGTGCGGCCTTCGAGTTGCCGTTTCGGGTGGGCGAGACCTTTGGCGGCGTGGAAATCACAGAGATCCTCCGGTTTCTCGAAGAAAAAGGCCTGGTCTATCGGAGTGGCGAGACCTATCACTGGACCTCCGAGCACTTTCCCGCCGATGAATTCTCGTTGCGGACCGTTTCGGAGGAGAACTTTGTGGTGGTGGACACGACGGGCTCCAAGCCCAAGATCATCGGCGAAGTGGATTTCCATTCCGCGCCGATGCTTTTACACGAGCAGGCGATCTACATGCATCAGGGCAAACAGTATCAGGTCAAGCGGCTGGATTATGCCAGCCGGAAGGCCTTTGTGGAGGAGGTGCGGGTCGAGTACTACACCGATGCCGTGGACTATACCAAGGTCCAGGTCCTCGAGCCCTTTGAGGAGAAACAACCCGGTCCTGAGCGTGTGGCGTGGGGGGAGGTGTTGGTCACGCGGAAAGTCGTGGGCTTCAAGAAAGTTCGACTCTCGACCTTTGAGAATGTGGGGTTCGGAACGGTTCATCTTCCTGAGGATCAAATGCATACCCAGGCGTATTGGATGACCTTGGATCGGGAATTTGTGGATCGGCTGGGCTTTTCACGATCCCGCCTCGAACTGGGGCTCTGGGGGGTTCTTCATGTGCTCGTCCAGTTGGCTCCGCTATACCTCATGTGCGATCCCCAGGACCTGGGGGCCCATCTCGGAGACCCCCGAGGGATTTATACCGTGCCACCGGATTTTCCAGAACGGTTTCGAGGAGACCGCCCCGGCCAAGGTCCTTCCGAGGACCACGTGTTCGAGCCCACGATCTACCTTTATGAGACATATCCGGGCGGCGTAGGGCTGTCCGAGGAACTCTTTCGGCTGCACGGCACGCTTTTACAGGCCGCGTTAGAGCATCTACGGGCCTGTGCATGTGAAACGGGGTGCCCCTCCTGTGTAGGGCCGTACGCTGGAGATCCGAAGTCCGTCGCCCGAAAAATCTTAGAAGGCTTATTGGAGCGGTAGAGCCTCCCTCACCGCCTCGAACCAAATCTTTGCCAGATCAAGGTCGTGGAACGCTGTCCCCTATGTCCCTTCTTCCCAGGAACTGAGGTATTTCTGCTGTTCCTCAGTGAGTTCGTCAAACTGGATGCCCAGGGTTTGGAGTTTGAGACGCGCGATGCGCTCGTCAATTTCTGGAGGGAGGGTATAGACCTTCTTGGCAAGGAATTCGTGGTTTTGGAGGATGTACACGGAGGCCAAGGCCTGGTTGGCAAAGGAGAGGTCCATAACATCCGGGGGATGGCCTTCTGCGGCGACCAAATTGATCAGACGCCCCTCTCCCAGCAGGTACAAGGTTCTGCCGTCTTTCAGCCGATAGGCTTCCACATTGGGCCGGATCTGTTCAACCTTCTGAGCGAGGTCTTGGAGCGCCTCCAGGTTGATCTCGACATTGAAGTGGCCGGCATTACAAAGCACCGCACCGTCCTTCATGACCTCAAGGGCGTCGCGATCGATCACATGGATGTCCCCGGTGGCGGTCACAAAGAAGTCCCCGCGTTTCGCCGCCTCACGGATGGGCATCACTTCAAAGCCGTCCATCACCGCTTCCAAGGCTCGGATCGGGTTGACTTCTGTGATGATGACCCTTGCCCCCATGCCCCGTGCGCGCATGGCAATCCCCCGGCCACACCACCCGTAGCCCGAGACCACAAAAACGGAACCCGCGATCAGCCGGTTGGTTGCCCGTAAGATGCCGTCAATCGTCGATTGCCCGGTACCATAACGGTTATCAAAGAGGTACTTTGTTTTGGAATCGTTGACCGCGATGATCGGGTAGGCCAGGACGCCATCCCGTTCCATGGCGCGGAACCGGATCACACCTGTGGTCGTTTCCTCGGTGCCCCCCAGGATGGTTTCTGTTTTCTTCTTCTTATGGGCCAAGGTCGTTAGATCGCCCCCGTCGTCCAGGGTGATCTGGGGTTCATGCGCCAGGATCCGCTCCAGGTTGTCGTAGTAACTCTCGCGATCCTCGCCGTGCGTTGCAAAGACCGGGATCTCGTAGTCGACCACCAGCGAGGCTGCAACGTCATCCTTGGTAGAGAGCGGGTTTGAGGCGGCCAGGTAGACCTCTGCGCCTCCTGCCTTGAGGGTGATCATAAGGTTTGCGGTCTCGGAGGTGACGTGCAGACAGGCGCCGATCCGGATGCCCTTCAAGGGCTTCTCCTTTGTGAACTCCTCACGGATCTGGCGCAGGACCGGCATGTGGGCGCCTGCCCAGAGAATCTTTTTCTTCCCCTCTTCGTGCAGTTCGGGGTCTCGGATCTTAAATTCCATGGTCATTCCCCCTGGATTTGGACCCAAACCCGTCGGGTTCTGGGCCCATCGAATTCGCAAAAGAAGATCCCTTGCCAGGTCCCCAGAAGGATCCGGCCATCGCGGATGAGGAGGGTCTCCGACGGTCCCACCAGGGTAGCCTTCACGTGGCTATCCGCGTTCCCCTCAAGGTGGCGGTAGTGGGCGCCGGCCGGGATCAAGCGGCTCAGCGTTTCTTCGATGTCTTCTCGAACTGAGGGATCTGCGTGTTCATTCACGGTAATTGCGGCGGTCGTATGGGGGACATAGAGAGTCACCGTGCCGTTCCGGATGCCGCTTTCCCGGACAAGGGCCTCTACTTTAGCCGTGATTTCAATCAGTTCGTTGCGTCTTGTGGTCCGGACCTGGATTTCCCCATGATAAACCATGTTAGACCTCCCCGGCCTTCAGTTTTTCCATCAGCAGGACCTCATCCTGGCCGTCAACTTCCCGGATCCGGGCTTCAACGACCTGAGTCGGTGTCGTGTGGATCTTCAGGCCGGTGTAATCTGCGCAGATGGGCAATTCTCGGAGGCCCCGATCTACCAAGACAAAGAGGCGAATGGCTCGGGGGCGGCCGTAATCCAGGAGTTCGTCCATGGCTGCTCGGACGGTTCGGCCCGTGTACAAGACGTCGTCGACCAGGATCACGGTGCGATCCTCAATGGGAACATCCAGTTGGCTCCCTTTGACCACGGGGACCCGGTGGATCCGGGTCAGGTCGTCCCGGTAGAAGGTAATATCCAGCGAGCCTCCGGGGATGGAATTGCCCCGAAGTTGGGCCAGTTGGCGGCGGAGCCGTTCCGCAAGGGGAACCCCGCGGGTCTGAATCCCGACAATGACGAGGTCCTCGGGCTCGTTCTCATGGATTTGCCGTGCCACGTCTTGCAGGACCTTTGCCAGGTCCTCAGCATTCATCAACGTTTTGATTTTCCTCAGAGATTCTGTGGCCATGATGTCTCAGCCTTTAGACAGTTGTTTTTTGATTTCCAAGAGTTTTGCCCAGCGTGCGTCCACCTTTTCTTCTTCGTGGTTGCAGGCCTGAACATTCCGGTTGGCACCGCAAATAGGGCACAGCCCCTTGCAATCGGGTTTACACAAAGGCTTCATTGGGATGGAGAGCAGGACGGTCTCCCGGAGGATCGGGATCGTATCCAGTTCTGTGGTCGGCAAGAACAGCATCAGGACTTCTTCTGTGGTCAGAGCCTTTTCTTCCCCCCAGGGTTCGGTGCCGATCTGGATGATGTAAAGGGCTTTTTCTTGAAAGGTTTGTTGGAACGGTTCCAGACACCGAGAGCAGGAAAGTTGGAGGGTATAGGTGGCTTCAAGATTGAATTTCAGGTTTTTCCCCGACTTGTGGAGGGTGTAGTGGGCCTGGAGAGTCCCGAGCAGCTCGAACTCTCCTTTGGGCAATTCCAGGCCCTCAGCGTCTTGTTCTTCCCAGTACTCTGTGCTCCCTTCTTTGAGGGAGGTGAGGTCAATCTTCATGGCGGTTCCCTCCCAGGGCGGCCACGCATTTCGGACAGAGGTCCGGATACTCCGGATGTTGGCCGACCTGTTCATGCCACATCCAGCATCGAGCACACTTTTGCCCGGCCTTTTTGACCACCTGGACGGCGATGCCGTCCTTCTCCTGGACCGTCGGCCCCTGCAGGGGCTCATCGCTCAGCACGACCCCGGAAACGATGAAGAATTCCGTCAGGGTCTCTGCATAATTTTCCAGAACCCGTCGGACATCTTCCGGGGCATAAATCCGGAGTTCAGCCTCCAGCCGATCCTGGATCAACTTTTCGTTCTGGCGGGCGTGTTCCAAGGCTGCCAAAGCCACCTCTCGCACTTGGAACAATGTTGTAAAGTCTTGAGCCCGTTGAGGATTGATCCAGAAATCCTGAACCGACGGCCAATCGCTGAGAAATACGCTCTCCTCCTTTTCGCCCGGCAGGTGTTGCCAGGCTTCTTCACAGGTAAAGGAGAGGATCGGTGCAAACACAGTGAGCAAGCCCCGCAGCATGGTGTACAGGACGGTCTGGGCGGCTCGACGCCCTGTGGAATCCGGCGCCCAGGTATAGAGCCGGTCCTTGAGCACGTCCAGGTAGAAGGCTGAGACTTCGACCACAATGAAGTGGAAGAACCGGTGATAGATCTTGTGGATCTCAAAGGCCTCGTAATGGCGCTCGAGGTCCTTGAGGAGTTCCGCATAGCGGTGGAGCATGTACTGGTCCACGGGCAGGAGTTGGTCGTAGGGGACGGTATGCGTAGCCGGGTCAAAGTCGTAGAGGTTTGCCAGCATGAACCGGAAGGTATTGCGGATCTTGCGGTAGGAGTCTACGAGCCGAGCCAGGATCTCCGGGCCCAGCCGGACGTCTTCGGTATAGTCGGACGAGGCGACCCAGAGTCGGAGGACGTCTGCGCCCTTGGTCTCGGTGATTTCAGACGGGGCGATCACGTTTCCCAGGGACTTATGCATCGCGCGGCCCTGTTCATCCAGGGTCCAGCCGTGGGTAATCACGGTTTTATAGGGTGCTCGACCTTTTTCGGCGATCCCGAGCATCAAGGAGGCGTTAAACCAGCCCCGATGTTGGTCTGAGCCTTCAAGGAAGACGTCGGCGGGCCATTCCAGGCCCCATTCCTTGGTCAGAACGATGAGATTTGTGGCACCAGAGTCAAACCACACGTCCAGGATATCCATGTCTTT
>CAYQZW010000064.1:0-10341 GCA_964422065.1 uncultured bacterium
CCACGAGGGCAGCGACGAGAAGGATGCCCTCCATGCGTGTCCTCCAGGGCAACCATACGCCCTGCCTGTCCCGTTGTCAAGAAACCCGCAATTCAACATCGAGAAATCAAAAAAACTCTGCGCTTTTCTTTGTTCACACGGTGATTTTTCTGGACAAATCTGAAGATCAAGGAAAAACATAAAAAGCCGCCGAACAATTCCACATTTCCACAAGTGTTGAGTTCGAGGAAAAGATTTAAAAAATTCATTGACTTCCAAAGGAAACGGCTGTAAAATTTGACCAGTATGAGAATTCAGGGTTTGCATCTTTTGAATTATCGGAACTTTGCGGAAAGGAGTTTTTATTTCACCGACGGTTTGCAGGTGATTGCGGGGGAAAATGGCGTCGGGAAAACCAACCTCCTTGAGGCTGTCGGATATTTATCACTTGGAAAGTCAATTCGACGGGTCCCGGATGCGGAGTTGGTTCGTTGGGGGGCGGACTTCTTCCTCTTGGAGGGGACCGTAGAGCACGCTTCGGGCCTGACCCATCGGATCAAGGTCCGATACTGGCAGGGCAAAAAAGAGGCCTTTGTCGATGGAAAACGGGTGGAGGCGTTCCGTAACCTGTTCCAGGTGTTTGCGGTGGTAAGCGCAACCCCCTTAGATCAACCGGTGATCGAAGGGGAGCCCGAGGCACGCCGGGCTTTCCTGGACCGATACCTGGGGGTCTTGGATCCTGTCTATGCGCAGAAATTGGCGCAATATCGCCGTGCGTTACGCCAGAAGAACGCGTTGCTCCGTGAAGGCCAGGTCGAGGTTCTGGCGCCATGGAACCGGCAGCTGGAGCAAGCGGGTGCCTATGTCGTTCACCGACGCGCAGAGATGGTCCAAACCCTCAAGGAGGCCCTGAAAAACGGCCGCCAAGCCTCCCTCCCCCATGATGAGGTGACTCTGGAATACCGTCCTTCCGTCCTGCTCCATGAAGGAGTTCTGGACGTCTATCTGGATGAGGAACGGGAACGGGGTGTGGCCCTCTATGGGCCTCATCGGGACCAGATCGAGTTCCTCTATCGAGGATACCCGTTGGAGCACGTGGGCTCCCAAGGCGAGAAGTGGCTTTTTTTGTTGACGTTACTCATGAGTCTCCGAGATCTCTTGACTCGGCTTTTGGGCGATGCGCCGGTACTCCTCTTGGACGAGCCGATCTCGATTTTCGGAGAACGGTTCGTTCAGAAGTTTGTTGCGGGATTAGACGGGCAGACTTTGATCACCTCGGTCCACCCCGTCTCTGTTGGAACCCCTATTTGGATTTAAGCCATGGAGCGAATTTCTGACATTTTAGATCGGATCTTGGCCCGGGTATCCCCCAAACAGAGGCCGGAGGAACAGGATCTTCTTCGTATAGCCCGGGAGATCTTGCAAGAGTGGGGGATTCCTGAGCCTGAGGATTTGTGGGTAGACGGTGAGACCCTTTGTGTGGGGATTGCCGATCCCTTGGTGCGTCAGGAACTGAGCGCCAGGAGCGGGGAATGGATGCGGGAAATCCGTCAGCGGATGGGGGAACCCCTCATCCGGAAGATACAATGGACGAGAAGGAGGAGACGATGACGGAGCAGACCTATAAAGCGGATGCGATTAAAGTCCTGCGCGGCCTTGAAGGCGTACGGAAGCGGCCCGCGATGTACATCGGCGATGTCGGCAAACGCGGGCTCCATCACTTGGTCTTCGAATTGGTAGACAACGGCATTGACGAAGCCCTGGCCGGCTACGCAAATCATGTCTCGGTCACGATCCACGAAGATGGGTCCGTCTCGGTCCGCGATAATGGACGCGGGATTCCCGTGGATACCCACCCGGAACTCGGGGTCTCCGGTGTGGAAGTGGTCATGACCACCCTCCACGCAGGAGGGAAGTTTGATTCGAAGACGTACCAGATTTCCGGTGGGTTGCATGGTGTCGGTGCCTCTGTGGTCTGCGCGCTCTCCAAGCGGCTCGTGGTGACCGTTTGGCGCGAAGGCCACATCTATCGGCAAGAATTTGCACAGGGCGTGAAGGTCACGGAACTGGAACAGATTGGCGAGACCGAGGAGACCGGGACGGAAGTCCGGTTTTGGCCCGACCCGGAGATCTTCCAGGTCTTGGAGTTCGATTATGCCCTCCTCCGGGATCGTCTCCGGGAGTTGGCGTTCCTCGTCTCCGGCCTTAAGATCGAGATCAAGGACGAGCGGACTGGCGACCACGAGACGTTTCACTATGAGGGCGGATTGGTGGAGTTCGTGAAGTATTTGGATGAAGGGCGCACTCCGATCCATGAACCCTTCTACCTGAAGACCCGGAGTGACTCGGTCGAGATCGAGATCGCCCTGGAATACCATACCGGCTATGTAGAGACCCTACTCTCGTTTGCGAACACGATCCACACACATGAAGGGGGCACGCACCTGACGGGCTTCAAGGCGGCGCTCACCCGAGCGATCAATGACTATGGCAAAAGTTATCACCTCCTCAAGAAACCGGTACAGGGCGAAGACGTCCGGGAAGGATTGACGGCAGTGATCCATGTCAAACTCCCGTCTCCACAATTTGAGGGGCAGACGAAGACGAAATTGGGGAATGGCTACATCAAGGGGATGGTCGAGTCCCTGTTCTACGAGCGGTTTTATCGGTTTTTAGAAGACAACCCCTCGGTCGCACAGGCCATTGTCGAGAAGGCGGCGATGGCTGCGCAGGGCCGGGAGGCCGCGCGTCGGGCTCGGGAACTCACCCGCCGGAAAAGTTTCCTGGAGTCTGATAGCTTGCCTGGAAAACTGGCGGATTGTATTGCCCGAGAGGCCGACCGTGCAGAACTCTTCCTCGTCGAGGGGGAGTCCGCTGGAGGGAGCGCTAAGCAGGGGAGAAACCGGGAGTTCCAGGCGATCTTGCCCCTCAAAGGGAAGATCCTGAACGTCGAGAAGGCCCGACTGGAGAAGGCCCTGGCCAATGAGGAGATCCGGACCATCATCACGGCCATCGGGGCGGGCATGGGAGAGGATTGCGACCCTTCCAAGGCCCGATACGGAAAAATCATCATCATGACGGATGCGGATGTGGACGGAGCCCATATTCGGACGTTGCTGTTGACGTTGTTCTATCGGATGATGAAACCTCTGGTGGAGCAGGGATTCCTTTACATCGCTCAGCCCCCTCTTTACCGCGTTCAAAAAGGCAAAAAGGAGTGGTACCTCTATTCGGATGAAGAACTGGAGGCGTTAAAACAGGAGATTGGGAGTGACGGACTCCGCATCCAGCGCTATAAGGGCCTGGGAGAGATGAACCCAGAGCAATTATGGGAAACAACCATGGATCCGGAGCGCAGAGTGTTGAAACGTGTAACCATTGAAGATGCTGCCGAGGCCGAGCGGCTCTTCTCAATCCTGATGGGGGATAAAGTCGAGCCCCGTCGGGCCTTTATTGAGGAGAACGCCAAGAACGTGGTAAACCTCGATGTATGAGTGAGCGAGACCGGATCCTCCGTCTCCTGGAAGAGGGGAAAATTACCCCGGAGGAGGCGGTACGGCTCCTCGAGGCCCTGGGACGCGCTACAGCTCCCCAACAGGCGTTAGTCCATGCCATCAAAAAGATTAGCCAACTCTTCCAGAATGCGGTCCGACACCTGCCTGAGCTTTTCCGAGAAGTCACGGAAAACCCACTGGAGACGGAAATTGAAGAGTTTCTGGAACTTCCGGAAGGACGGCCTCTCCAGGTGGACCATGTTGGAGGAGACCTCAAGGTTGTGTTCGAAAAACGTATCAAGAAGGCCCGAATCCGTGCGCGAGGCTACTATCGCTTCGATGGTGCCACTGCAGAACTGATTTCCGAAGAGTCGGAACTCCGGGTTCCTACACACGCGGACCTCCATCTCGAGGCTGCGGGAGGGGACTTGATCCTGGAAGGGGCGTCTCAGGGGAAGGTCTTTGTACGGTTTGCCGGCGGGGATTGTTGTGTCGGACTCCGGGAAATTCGATCGCTCCAAATCCAGGGCGAGGCCGGAGATGTTGAGATTCGGCTCAGCCCAACCCAAGTCCAGAAAGTCCGGATGAATCTGAAGGTTCTGGATGGGGACCTCCTGTCCGACCTGGATCTCCAGGAAGTAGAGGAAGGGGTGTGGCAATGGGTCCCAAAGCGGGCGACCGGGACCATCGAGGTCCTGGTGGTCCTGGGGGACCTCCGGATCCGTTCGGAAAAAGCCAGACGAAAAAGGGAGAAGCCGAAGACATGACCCTCTCCTGTCCTTTGGCCCAGCCGCTGGAGCCGTGCATGTGGGGAACCGACACAAGGAGGTGACGTGGGTTGGATTCGTACAGCGGTGGGCCTGGCTATCAGTGTTCTGGCCCTCTATCTCAGCCTCCGGGGCATCCGGTTGGATGTCCTCCGAGCCCTCCTCCCACAAACCCATCTCGGACTTTTTCTCCTCGCTGCAGGCCTGCACTTTCTTAGTTACTTCCTTCGGGGCTGGCGCTGGCAGATCATGCTTCGTCCGGTCCGCAGACTCCGGTATGGCCCGGTACTGGGAAGTCTTCTCTTGGGTTTTTTGGGCAACAATATACTGCCAGCCCGGTTAGGGGAGGTGGTTCGGGCTCTGGCCCTGGGATATCGGACCGGAGTTTCGCGGAGTGCTGCTTTCTCCTCTGTGCTTTTGGTACGGTTCTTTGACGGTGCTGCTACGGTGGGTCTGGCCGCCGTGGCTCTGCTCTTTGTGCCGTTACCGTCCGCCCTCCGTCCCCTGGTCGTGCTGAGTACCCTCCTCTTTTTCGGGGTTTTCCCGGCGTATTACCTCCTCTATTGGAATCGTGTGCTGCTTGCCCGGCTCTTTACCCGAGTGGTCCAAAAGATGCCGGTCCGTTGGCGTCCCTGGCTAACCCGGATTGCCGAAGGGACCCTGGGCGGTCTTCAGGTCCTTCGGGCCCCCCGGGAACTCCTGTGGACTGCCGGGCTTACCCTATTCATCTGGGGGCTCGAAGGCTGGAGTTATCACATGGCGTTCTGGGCGTTGGGGGTCTCCCCTCCTGTACCGGTGACGCTTCTCGCCATGGTCGCCATCAACCTCAGTGTCATGCTCCCCTCAGCCCCGGGCTATCTCGGTGTGTTTGAATATGCCTGTATCGTTAGTCTCACGCCCTTTGGCCTCTCTCGAGAATTGGCACTCTCCTTTGCCTTGCTGAGCCACGTCATCCGGATCCTCGTCCCCACCTTCATGGGGATCGTGGTCTTGCTCCACTGGGGGATCCGATTCCAGGACCTCCAGATGTGGTCGAAGACCAAGGTGTCCCATGACTGACTCAAAATCCAGATCCAACGGGCAATGACCTCTCGAATCCGAGTCAAACATGCGTGTTTTGTTTGTGGAGGAGACTTAAGTCTGACGCGGTACCTTGCGGGGATGCCGTGTCCTTCCTGTGAGGCCCAGGAAGACCGGGTCCAGAAGGCCCAGGCCTGGCCCACAGCCTATCGGAGGCTCCTTGAGCGCTATGAACAGGTTCAGGGCGGTTCCCCGCCCCGAGCCTGGCAACCCTGGGCCCTCGCGGTTCTGAATGGGGAGTCCATCCGCATCCCTGAATTACCTGAATATCGGCCTCTCGAGTTCATCCTCTGGATGGCAGGAGGATACCGAGGCCCTGTAGTCCTTGGAATTCTGCCCAGAGATCGTGAGAGGGTGCTCCGGTCCAAGTTTCTGAAGGAGAAGACCCTGATCCTCCAAGGGAAGCCTGATGTCGAAGAAGTGCGGGTCCTGACGGATCCTGCCGAACTCTCGGCGTGGAGTTTCCGTGATTATCGCTGTTTCATCGGCTGGGCGTTGCCTCCGGTGTCGGCCTTGGAAGAGGCCCAAGAGTACGGCGCTTTGATCATCCAGGTCCACCGCTCCTTCCCGTACCAGGTGATTCCTGGGGCTCAAGCCATCGGGCAGGAGGTGTGGACAGAGTCATCTTTTGATCGCATCCTGACATTCCCTGGCTTGAGGTTTCGGCCAGAACAGATCCCTGCAGACCCCGAGGTCTTGACCTCGGTCTTGTACCAACTGCTTCCATTTTTACCGACGTCTTTCCGTGCGCTCTATCAGGCGTTGGCAAGGCTTCCCGACCCCCCGGACGATGTCATCCATCGCATCCGGAGAACCCTTGCGGAGGCGTTTCTGGACCCTTCGGTTCAGCGCAGGCTCAGGTCTGCAGGCGTTCTCCGTGACCATTATCTCGAGGTTGCCGACCTTGGGCAGTTCTACCGTTCAATGGAGGAGGCCCAACATCCCCGGGTCAAAGCGCGACTGGCGCTCCGGATTACGGCATCCCAGCACCGTCTTTTAGACCGAGCCCTCCACCCCCAAGGCCATATCCTCCGTCAGCTCCCAGCCCCCGCCCCTCTCCGGGACACGCAGACCCTTCTGGTGTTGCCAGAACACGGCCCCACGGGTCGAGACTTGGGGTTTACGCATCTGTGGGAGCGACGTGCGGCAGGGTTCTCCGTCTTTGAGGGGGTAGGAAATCTGGGGCCACTCACCCTTCTCCGTTTGCCCCCAGTGTTTCACATCCAAGGGGCGACGGTGGTTCCCGATCCGGAGGTCCTTCCGCGACTTCGCAGACTCTTCCGGCGATACCCTCGGATCACCCTGATGACCGACGAAGCGTTCCTGTGTCAAGCGGTGCTCTTGGCCGCCCTTGCCCGTCCCTTTGGCCCCCGTATCAAAGTCCTCCGGTTCACCAGCCTTTACTCCCTGGATTTTGAGGATCTTGACGAGGCGACCCAGGCTGAGCACTTGATAGACCGGTTCACCTTCCACATCCGCGCCGAGCGCCAAGCCAAGCGGATCTCCGCACAGGGCCTTCTCCAGCTCCCCGACCCCCGGCTTTACCGTCTGCTCTATGCCATTGAGTCTTCAAAGATCCAGGTCCACACCCCTCGTGTCCGTGTGAACGTGGATGGCCTCTTTTTCGAGTTCTCCCTTCCCACTGATGAGGAGCACCCTGAAAACCGCCGTAAGGAGATCCAAGTATCCGTGACTGTGGAGGAGGCCGAGATTCCGCCTCCACCCCCTCACACGCTGGAGACCCTGGTCCAGGCTCCAGCCGAGTCCCTTCTGAAAGCGCAACTCCAGAGCCTTCAACATCTCTACCAACTCGGTTTAATCACCACACCTTGGGTGGAGACCCGGATTGGCCCCTTCTTTACAGAACTCGCCCGACGGTATGTCCTGTCCGTGTGGGGGGAATCCTATTTAACTCCAAGCCTGCCCGAGGGTTCTGGGATCCTGACCACCCGACCGATTGACCGGCAGGACTTGGCCTTACTTGTCAAACGATTCCCATTAAAAGCCTTGGCCTTGGAGCTCTATGATCGCATCTTTCGGCGGTGGATCGCGGGCTTTCTCCGGCCGACCCAGGTTCGACAAGTTCGGATCCGGGTTGAGACCCCGTGGGGTACCCAGGAAAAAACCATCCCCTTTGAAATCCTCGAGATGGGGTTTAACGTCTTGGTTCCCGTGAAATTGGGAACGATACCGGCGACGGGTCAATACACCGTCACCCGTGTTGAGCGGATAGAAATGCCGTCGATGCAGGGGATTTCTGTGGGGACTCTGGTCCAACTCGCCTGTGAGATTCTGCCGGATGTTCCCCCGTTGCAGAGCCTTTGGCAGATCCGGCCTTACCTCCAGTGGACCGACCACGGCATTGTCTTGACACCCGAGGCCCGACGCGCCTTCGAAGACCTGGAGTTTCCAGAGTCCTAATCCAACGCTTGTTCTTGTGCGAGGTAAAGATGATAGAAGGTCTCGATGTCCAGGTCCTCCGGTCGGAGATGGAATGGGGCGTCGGGGATCTGGGCCTGGAGGATCGGGTACACCCCTAAATCCTTGAAAATCCTGCGGAGAGTCTTACGACGGTGTTGAAAGACCTTCCGGACCCATACAAAAAAGGCCGGTTGATCTCCATAAGGAACCAGGGGAGCGTTTCGGCGAATCCAGACGACGAACCCCGAATCTACATCCGGGACCGGACGAAAAGAAGTCCGTTTGATTTTGAACTGGAGCCGGGTATCGTAGTTCGTTTGGACCATCACTGAAAGTGCACCGTATGACCGGGTTCCGGGCTGGGCCACCAGCCTTTGAGCAACCTCCCATTGAACTGTGAGATGAACCGCAGGGAGCCATATCGCAGCCTCCACGAGCCGCTCGATAATGGGACCAGTAATCGCATACGGGATATTGGAGACCACACACATCTCTTTCGACTCGGCTCGAGCTAAAAGTTCTGACCACTTGACCTTCAGGAAGTCGCCGTGGATCAGGTGGAGAGTCCCATCACGTAAGGAGCCCTCGAATCGTTCTTGGAGAATCTGGATCATCCGCTCATCAATCTCGACCGCGAGGACACGAAATCCGTGGTCCAAAAGGACCTGTGTCAGGTCTCCTTCGCCCGGTCCGATCTCGAATACCGGGACTGTGGTGGGACATTGGACCGCCCGGACAATCTTTCGGAGGATGTTGGGGTCTTTCAGAAGGATCTGGCTGTATGGACGGCGCATGTCAGGGCACCACCACAAACGTCTTTTTCTTTTGGATCCGGTGAGAACCGGTTTTTGCATCCAGATAAGCGATGTAGAGGCCTGGGAGTACAGGAGCGTTCCACAGGACCTGACCAGCCCCTGGGAGTTGACGTTCCTCTAACGGTTGAGCGATCAGTCGGCCACGGAGATCAAACACCAAAATCCGGATCTCTGCGGTTGTGACCCCCAGATCGTATTGAAAGACCATGGATTCGCCAGGACGTACAGAGGGCGGGGTCAACGTAAAGATCGCGCGGGTGTTCTCCAAGTTGAGATACACTGAGTTCTGTTGCCCAGGTGTGGCGCCTTCCGGGGCCTGGCAGGTCGCCCAGTTGGACACCAGCGATGAGGGCAGTTCTGGGGAGACCCGTTCCAAAGAGACCCCAGCCCCCCCACCATACGAGGATCGGTAAAAGACCCGATCCCACAACGTGCCCGATGCGTCCCATAAGAACACCGTTTCCTCGCTGTTGTTAAGCGTGGGCAGACCCTGGGGAGGGACCAGAAATCGGACACCTGGGAAACGATCTTGGAAGGCTACAGAGGCGGCGATGACCATGTACCCATGAGGTGCAAGGACCGAATCTGGGAGGGGGCCAGACCGATTGCCTGCAGAATCACCAATCTCGAACCCCCCTAAGGTAATGGAGTTCGCCCCGCGGTTGTAAATCTCCAGCCACTCCACTTCATCATTGTACATGATCTCGTTGATCACGACTGGAGCCAGCCCCACATAAACCGAGCGTGTGATCCGGTCATCTGTGGAGTCTTCGTCCTGAGTTGCCAGAGTCAGGACGATGGACTGGGCACCACTGGGCAGCGGTGGCCCCTGGAACTCCAGGGCAATCCCCTCATCCGGGTTTAGAGTCACCGTGAAGGTTCGGTGATCCGGAAACGGGCCCCAGAGGAGGTCCACCTCGAAGTCGGTAACCGGCGACCGGCCATAATTCATCAAGTAGCCTCGGATTCGTAGGGAATCCACGGAGGTCGGCAGTTGAGGCCAGAGACGGAACGAGTCCTCGACCCACCCGAGATCCATCTCTAAAGACCAGGAGTTGGTTCGTCCGGGCGAGGCCATCCAGCGCGAGAACCGCCAGTTGTCCCATGTGTCACCGGCAGACCAGAAGACTCTCTCTACAGAGACCCCATCGTCAGGGTTCATTGGCAAGGAGTCTTGGTCATTTTCAGGGGTGCCATAGGTGTCCAGTGTGTCCCCTGTTGAGGTCAAGAGGATGAGAGGGTCGGAGTTGCTGAGGCCATTTCCCAGGTCGGTGTCTGTGGTGGTAAAGAGCACGGTTTGGGGCGGGATCTGGATGGGATAACCGGAGGAGTCTGATGCAGAGAGGAACTCCCGGTCCAGGATTAAAGCAAAGCCCTGGGCCGGAACTGTGTCTGTCGCGATGAGCACTCCTGGAAAGAGGTGCACGTACATGGAATCTGTGACTGGGACCAGGGAGTCCATTTCGTCCCCATCACTGATCCAGAGCCCGGAGAGGGGTTGGGGGAAGGGGGTGGGGTTGAAGAGTTCGATCCATTCGAAGCGATCGCCAGGCGAACCGCTTCCGGATTCCGGACCCGGGGGATTGGGATAGACCTCGTTGATGACCAGAGATTGGGAGAGAAGAAGCGCTGTGACGACTGTGAACTGGATTCCGATCATAGACACCCCTCAACGCGCAGATCCCCGAAGGGTCCTGCTATGCGCACCGAAATCCTACGGGCTCTTTCTGGAGGTGTCAAGAGAAAGAGTGCACAGGAGTTTCAGGGAGGGGCTCCGGTGTTGGC
>CAYQZW010000065.1:0-10241 GCA_964422065.1 uncultured bacterium
ATCCTTTCAGACCCTAC
Source organism: uncultured bacterium (assembly GCA_964422065.1). Lineage (GTDB taxonomy): Bacteria > Hydrothermota > Hydrothermia > WGAB01 > WGAB01 > S141-55. The sequence goes on from CAYQZW010000065.1 coordinate 18, forward strand.
CCACAGAAGATGGGGTTCTTCGACTTGAACTTCTCCCGCACGATAAGATTCCTGGGGACGACCGGCGTGTTGTTGCCTTTTCTCCGATCCCGGAGACCCGTGTCGCACTGGTTGGGTCACCGACCTCTGCGTTGACCTCCCTCTTGAAGCCCGAGCATGCCCCGACCCCCTTCTCCATCACCTCCTTCGAGAACGTACCGTCCCCAAAACGTCTGGAACCTTTCGACCTTATCATCTTTGTACATCAGCGTCCACCGAGGCTTCAGACCTTCCTGTCATACTTCCAGTCTCTGGGGAAAGCCATCGTCTTCTTTGACACAACCCGCTCTCCGGAGGTCCCCACCTCGACTCCACCCGCAGACCTCCGTATTCATGGAATGCCAGTTCGCGGTCTCGATCTCACGGGATTTCCAGGACAGGTCATCCTCAGAAGTGATGAGGGAACCCCCTTAGCGGTCCAGGACCACCAAACCCTTTGGGTGGGGTTCTCCCCAGATCCTCAATCTGACTGGATCCTCAGTGGAGACTTCGTGATTTTTTTCTATAGAGCCTTGATGCGCATCTTGAACACGCCCCTTCATTACGTACAAGTGGATGTGGGGACCCAGGTGTATCTTCCGTTAGGACCTCAGTCGGGCCCACCTAAGGTGTGGCTCGAAGGGCGGGAAATCGCCAGTCAGTGGTCTCCGGAAGGGACCTTGACTTTCGTCCCTATGGAAGCCGGGCTCTACCAGGTTACTTCTAAAGATGGCGAAGGGATCGCCTGGGTCGCAGCATGGGTACCAACCCGGGAGTCTGATCCAGATCGCATTCCATTGGAAGACCTGAAGTCTTGGGCCGGGGACCGCATCCGGAAGGTTTCCAAAGCCGAGGTGCTATCCGAACGGAATTGGCCCAATCCGGTCCTCCTCTTCCTGGCAATCGCGTTAGGCATGTTGGTATTCGAGGCCCTCCTCCTACGATGGGTGGTGCCACAATAGAAAACTACATTTTCGGATGGTGATTCCGGTGGGGTCTTTCATTCTCTTCCCGCAGAAGGGCCCGGTGCTTGACGATCGCACGGTCATAGGCATTGATCAACTCTTTATGCGAGAGGATCCCCACACACTCCCCCTTGTCATCAATGACGGGCAACTCTTCATGGCCCGTTGCAATAAAGAGCGCCAGGGCCTTTTTGAGGTCGTCGTCTGGACTGAGTTTTGGGATTCGGTCGTGGATCAGATCTCCGACAATGAGGATCGGGCCGAGGACGTCCATTTCTCCGCGGTACAAGAGGGACCGGAGTTCTTCGGCGAATAGAAAGCCTCGGATCTTTCCCGATTCATCCACAACTGGGAAACAGTGGTACGGCACTGTTGCTGCTTTTCGGAGGGCATCCACAAGGTTGGTCTTTTCGTGGAATTTTACAATGTCCATGGGGAGTTTGATGGCGTCTCGCACTCGGATCTGTTCCATCACATCCATAATGAGTTCGCCCTGGTGAGCCGGGGAATCGATACGAGAAGAGACCTGATTCTCATAAATGCTCCATCGCCCAGAGAACAGATAGGACAATGCAAGGGCCAAGGTCATGGGGACCAACAGGTCGTAGTTCCCGGTCATTTCCACGACCATGACCAAAGACGCCAATGGGACCTTCCCGACCGCTGCGAAGAAACTCCCCATCCCCACAACTGCGAAGGCTGTCGGGGTTGTCACAATATTGGGAAAGAGGTTATGGATCCATTGGCCGAAGGCGCCGCCGATAAAGGCACCGATGGCTAAAGATGGGGCGAACACCCCACCGGACCCACCAGAGCCAATGGTCAGGGAGGTCGCCACAATCTTTGCAACGGCTAAAGCCAACAGGAGTCCCACCCCTAACCGTCCGAAAAGAGCCAACTGCACCCATCCGTATGAAGTTCCAGCTACCTGAGGGAAGAAGAAAAGCAAAACTCCGGTAACAAACCCCCCGATCATCGGCTTCACGTGGTTCGGGATACGGAGGGCCCGGAAGAAGTCTCGGACTTTATAAAAGGTCCGGACGTAAATAAAGCCAAAGGGCACCAGCACCAAGCCCAGGAGCCCGAAGAAGAAGAGGTCGTTGGCATGGAACACATAGTATTCGGTTTCGAAGACGGGGGAGAAGGTAAAGACCAGGCCAAAGACCACATATGCGAAGATGGCGGAGATAATGGAGGGGATGATGGCATCGGATTCGAAGTCCGGGTGGCGATAAAGGACTTCAACGGCAAAGAGTGCACCACCTAAGGGAGCACGGAAAATGGAGCCGATTCCCCCTGCTGTACCCGCCAGGAGAAGGATCCGGGTGTCCCGAGCAGAGAGTCGAAGCACGCGTCCAAGTAAGGAGCCAAAGCCCGATCCAATCTGTGCAATCGGTCCTTCACGACCCGCAGACCCGCCTGTCCCAATTGTCAACGCCGATGCAATGGTCTTAATCAAAGGGACAATCGGCCGAACCTGTCCCCGTTTTCTGTGGAACGCCTCAATCACTGCATCCGTGCCATGCCCTTCTGCTTCCGGTGCGAAGGTGTAGATGAGGAGTCCAGCGAGGAGTCCTCCGAGGGCCGGGATCAGGATCAGAAGCCAGCGATGCCGAATGATAACCTCAACTACACCTCCGATCCCCCCCTCTCCTGCGGGTTTGGGCATCATATATCCGGCCAGGTGTCCCAGGAAGTAGTCGCTCGTCACCCCCAAAAGCCAATGGAAGAAGACTGCCCCTGCACCAGACACAATTCCCACCACTGCCCCGAGAAATAGCCATTTCCCGAGGTGCTTGATCTCAACCTGCTCCGTGAGGGAATCGGGGACTTTCAAGGTATCTAAATTTTAAGGCGATCCTCCACGGGATGCCGACTCGGGAATCGTACACCAAGGTAAGCCTCCGGTTGGTAGATGAACGATGGGGCTTTTCCCAAACCCTTGACTTGTCAAGTTTCCTGGTTTGCGAGCATTGGATACGGAAGCCTATCGCATTCTTGAAGATATGGGGGTTATCCTGGAAAATTGAGCCATGTCGCGCATCGCCTTGTGGGCCTTCGCTTACCTCTTCGGAGGGATCCCTTGGGCTTATCTCCTCACCCGATTGATCAAGCACCAGGATATCCGGGATATCGGGAGTGGCAATGTGGGGGCGACGAACGCATTTCGGGCCGGGGGGTGGCAGGTCGGGGTTCCGACCCTTTTGTTGGATATCTTCAAAGGGGCATTTCCGACCTACCTTGGGCTTTATTTCTTTGACCTCAATACGGCTTTGGTTGCTGGCATCTTTGCAGTTCTGGGCCACACCTTCACCCCTTTCCTTAGATTTCGTGGGGGGAAAGGGGTTGCAACCGCAGTGGGGGCATTCTCTATCCTGGCCCCTGTTCCCCTCGCATTGGGGATCCTGATTTGGATCGCCATTCTGCTCATCTTCCGTTATGTAAGTCTGGCGTCCATGTTGGGCGCACTTGCGGTGGCCGTCAGTGTCCCCTTCTTCGTCCAGGATCCCCTACTCACCGTTGCCACCGCTTTCACTGCACTCGTGATCATTGTTCGACACCATGGCAATATCCGCCGTTTAATTCGTGGAGAGGAGCCAAAGGTCCAATGGAAAAAACCATGAAAGTCTCCTTTTTAGGTTGTGGGGCATGGGGTCTCGCTTTGGCGAACCATTTGAACGCCAAAGGCTACGACGTGATCCTGTGGGAACATCAAGAGGATCGCGCACAGAGGCTCCAGACCCAACGTGAGGATCCGGACCGACTTCCCGGAATCCAAATCCATCCCGGCGTTCGGATTACAAATCAATTGGAGGACCTCTTTCCCACGGACTATCTCGTCTTTGCCGTGCCCTCCCATACCGTCCGCGAGGTCGCTAGAAAAGTGGTTCCTTTCGAACCCCGGAAGGTGATCAGCGTCGTAAAAGGGCTGGAAATCCAGAGTCTCAAACGCATGAGCGAAGTGATCATCGAGGAGCTCGGGCAGCATATCCAGTTCTCCGTACTTTCTGGGCCAACGATCGCGATTGAAGTCGCAAGAGGACTCCCCACGACCGCTGTCGTGGCTTCCTCCGACATCAATTTCCGGTACGAGACCCAGATCCTGTTCCACAGTGAACGGTTCCGCGTGTATACCTCTCCGGACGTCATCGGGGTAGAACTGGGTGGCTCGTTGAAAAACGTCATCGCCATCGCGGCCGGCGCTGTGGATGGTCTGGGCCTTGGCGCAAATACGAAAGGGGCTCTCATCACCCGAGGACTCGCCGAAATGATGCGCTTGGGCGTGAAACTGGGCGCCTCACCCGTAACCTTTTCTGGCCTCTCTGGGTTGGGGGATCTCGTGACCACATGCTTCTCTAAGAACTCGCGCAACCGCTACGTGGGAGAACAAATCGGGAAAGGACGACCCCTGAACGAGATCCTTTCCGAGATGGTGATGATCGCGGAGGGCGTCAAGACCAGTGAGGCAGCCTACCGGCTTTCCACCCGCGAAGGCGTGGAGATGCCGATTACGAGTATGGTCCGACTGGTCCTCCGGGGAGAAATTGATCCACAAGAGGCCGTGAGAGAACTTCTCAGCCGAACGCCCAAGGACGAGTACTACGGCATCACATGAGTTCAAAAGCACTGTACCTTGTCATCACTGCGCACCCGGATGACCTTGAACTCCTCGTCGGGGGAAGTGTCGCCAAATGGATTGACCAAGGGCACCGGGTCATTTCGATCCAGGTCACGTCCGGCGATAAGGGGACGAAAGACCCCGAGATGTCCCCGTTCCAACTTGCACAGATCCGTGAGAAGGAAGCGCTGGAAGCGGCAGCGTTCTTGGGCATTGAAAAAGTGATTTTCCTGCGTAAGCCGGATGGAGATGTGGCACAGGTCCAGTCGCTGTCCTTCGAACTCACCGCCCTCATTCGGAAGTTCCAGCCTGATGTCATCGTCACCCATGACCCCTGGCAGCCCTACGACTTTCACCCCGACCATCAAGCCGTCGGGCGTCGTGTGGTGGAGGCCATTGTCGCATCACGGGACCACCTCTTTTTGCCGGGGTTAGAGCACTCCGGCCTTCCCCGACACCGCCCAGAATGGCTTTACCTCATCAACTGGCGGCACCCCGATCACTATGAAGACATCTCGGACTATCTGGAGAAGAAACTGGAAGCCTTTGCTCGCCACCGTTCTCAAATTGAACAATTCCAGAACCCTCTGGAATTCCTCCGGAATTGGGCGAAGGAACTCGGGAAAAAGGCAGGGGTGGCTGCCGCAGAAGGATTTGTTCGATTGCGTGCGTCCTGATTATCCCGTGGAAGGTTCGGGCACGCCGTGGGGATAGAGCACAACCTTGACCGCTTCTTTGTTCTTCAGGAGTTCCATGCCTTGAGGGGCTTCATCTAAAGGGAGGCGGTGGGTGATCAACGGCCGAAGGTCCACGCGCCCAGACTCCACCAGTTCTGTGACCTTGTACCAGGTGTCAAACATCCGCCGTCCGGTGATGCCATAAACGGTCACACCTTTAAGGATCACCAACTCATTCAAGTCTACGGTCACCGTCCCGGGGAACAGGCCCAGGAGAGACACCCGGCCGCCACTCCGCAAGGCCTTCAGTCCCTGGGTCAAGGCCGGTTCGGCGCCGGACATCTCCAAGAGGACATCCACACCCCTCCCCTGGGTTTCGTCCAGAATCAAAGCCACAGGATCCTCTTCAAACGGATGGATCAACCGATCGGCCCCCATAGTGGCCCCGAGTTGTCTCCGCATATCGGAAGGTTCTACCAGGAACACCTTGGATGCGCCGGAGGCTTTGGCCACGGCGACGGACATCAATCCGATCGGGCCCCCACCGAACACAGCAACGGTTTTCCCTGCCACATCCTCTACCAGGGTTGCAAAAACCGCATTTCCAAAAGGCTCAAGGATGGTCGCAACTTCTGGCGGGAGGTCTGGGGAGATTCGCCAGGCGTTTACGGCAGGGACGACCACATACTCCGCGAACGCACCGGGCATATCAAAACCCAAGATCTTCAAGTTCTCGCAAATGTGTGCGTTCCCCGTCCGACACTGGTAGCAATGCCCACAGGCGATATGGGTCTCCACAGAGACCACATCCCCCACTTGAAGGCCTTGAACATTCGGGCCGAGTTCCACGACCTCGCCGGTGACCTCATGGCCAAAGACCAGTGGGGTCTTCACACGGTGAGCCGCGAATTCATCCCAAAAATACAAATGGAGATCACTCCCGCAAATGGAGGTGGCTCGAACCTTGAGGAGCACCTCTCCCGGACCCGGTGTCGGGACCGGAACCTCTTGAATCTCTGCCCCTACTCCGGGCCGTGTCTTAACCAAAGCCTTCATGGTCGCCATGGAATCCTCCTTATCGCTGGTTTTTGATGGATCCTTTCAGGATTTCTGTCCGGCACTCCGTCGCACAGGCCCCTTCTTGAGCACTGCAGGCCAGGACATCTACAATTTGCCCCGTGCGGTCTCGCTGGACGGCCACCACCGCCTTCTTCCGATGGACTGCACAGAAATGGTCCACAAAGTCCAGGGCACGGCCGGATACCGTTTCAAGATAGAACCCCTCAGGATCAATCTCCTCCCTCAAAATTCGGAGTTCCTCTTCCGTTGGGGGATCGTTGACCTCTATGGAATCCGGGATCAGGAGTTCAAAGCCCGTATTCTCCACCACCTGGTCCACGGTGACACCAGGGTTTAAGGCGAGGAGTTTCATGCGTTTGGTCTCCTCGTCAAAGCCAAGGACCGCGAGGTTAGTGACCACTCGATACGGTCCGCTTCCATGGGGCAATCCCGCCTCTTCACGACTTCGGCCACCTTGGAGATACCCAGGGGTGGTCAGGAAATCCAATTTTTCGACAAACCGATGTCGCTCGTGCTTCATCAAAATGATGGTCCGCCAGCAGAGTGAGCCCACATCGTTCCCACCACCCGCACCGGGGAGCCGAACCTTCGGGTGGTTGTACGGTCCGATGACGGTTGTGTTGAGATTCCCATAGGGATCAATTTGGGCTGCTCCAAGGAAGCCGTATTCCACCAATCCACGTTGTGAGGTTTCCATAATCTCGCAGATCCCGGCCGCCCATACCGCGCGGTGGAACGTCCGGGCTTCGCCGACCGCACGAGGGAGGTACTCCAGGGGAGACCCGACGCCTCCGAACTCAAAGATGGGTACGAGGTGGGGAGTGTAGAGTTTCCGTGCGAGCGCTGCGGCCAGCATCGGGATCCCGGTCCCGATGAAGGCCGTGGTCCGATCCTCAAAAAGCCGAGCCGCTAAACAAATCAAAAGTTCTGTAGGGGTATAGTCCTGCTTCATCGTCTCACCGCCAGTTTGGCTAAGACCTTCATCCGATCCCATCCACCGACTTTTTCAATGTATTCCTCGTGGCTGGCGGTCGAATAGACATACTCTTCCAGGTAAGCCTGAGTCCCTTCTTCCGTCCGAATCCTTTGGAGGTACATCTTCAGGTGAGGTTCATCCCGTTCGTAGAGGTACGCCATTTCTCCGGGATGGGCCCCGAAAGGTGCATGGACGACCGCATCCACCAAGAAGTATGGGATGATGGTGCGTTCTGGATACTTCCGAATTTCTTCCGGGTCTACAATCTCTTCAGCGCTAATGATCAGTTTTTTGGATGCTCGGGCCAGTTCCGCAGCAAATCCGTGAATGCCGTCAATCTGGGCGTTGCCGTAAGGATCGGCACGATGCACATGGATGATCCCTACATCCAGGACCAGGGCAGGGAGAAGGAGAACTTCCAATCCGGTATAAGGATCGGTCATCGTCACAGCACCGTTAGTCTTCAGCATCTCGCTTCCTAACATGCTGCGGATGGGGATAAACGGCACGCCCATCGCAGCCGCTTTGAGGCGCCAGGCAATTGCGCCATTGGACCAATCCGCGGTCTTGACCTTCCCTTGCTCCACCGCGCGTCGGAGGATTGGAGACACGCCGTACACCTCGTAGCCCACATAGGTGATGTCCATGTAGTCCACCAAGCCCGCCGCCAGCAAGAGGTCCACCTCAAGGATTCCCTGTCCCAAGACCTTCAGGTGTTTCTTGCCTTGTCGGACGATCTCTCGGGCAATGGACATCGGGCACCGGACGGTTCCATAGAGTTCGAAGCCGATGTAGTCGCCATCGGAGACGAACCGCGCCACCGCCTCTTGTTCGGTCATCACCTTTTCTTTGAGGTCAAAAGATTTGTGCTGGCGAAGATAGGAGCGAAAGGCCTCCACGTCCGGAGAACCTACAAAGGTCGGAGGATCTGAAGAAGTCTCGACGGGTTCCTTCTTGTGTTTCATCGTCCGCCTCCCTTCTGAAACAAAGGATAATCGCACAGAAAGGCAATTACAAGGAACCGAGGTCTATGTTAAGGCCTTGCCTGTTGTGGCGGGCAAAAAGTATCCAAACTTAATCCCCCGACGGGCGATCATGGAATTCCCCAAACGCTTCAGGACCTCAGCGGGTCCTTTTAAGAGCACGACTTCTAAGCAGTTATGGGCGTCCAGGTGGGCATGGGTCCGGGCAATGACCACATCGTGATGTTCATGTTCTTGATTCATCAACGCCTGGGAGAGGCCCGGCACGTGGTGGTCATAGACCAACACCACCACCGCTGCAACATCCCCTTCCGCCCGTTCCCACTCCTCTTCCACCAGGACTCGTCGTACGAGATCGCGAAACGCTTCAGACCGTTGCTGATACCCATGTTCCCGGACCCAGCGATCAAACTTCTCCAGGAGGTCCGGATCGATGGAAACACTAAACCGAACCTTGCCCATTGCGGACTCCTTGCAGAGTCAAGGGTAAGGTCAAGCCATGACGCTCCAGGAGTTCCTCGTTGGAGAGGATCTCCAGGGCCGGGCCTTCAGCAATGATCTCGCCACGATCGAGCAGAAGGACTCGCTGACAGGTGACCAAGGCCAGGTCAAGGTCGTGAGTTGCGAGGATCAGGGTGCCCGGGAGTGTCTGGATCCAATGGATGAGGGTCCGGCGCATCCCTGGATCCAATCCCGCACTGGGCTCGTCCAGGAGCCATAGCCGGGGGCGTCGGACAAGGAGGGTCGCGAGGGCAAGACGCTTTTTCTCGCCAGGACTCAAAGAGGAGACGGAGGCTCGTGCCTTCTCTGCCAGCCCCACCTCAGCCAGGAGTGCCCAAACCGCATCCTGGGACGCCGGCTGCCCTACGTGCTTTTGCACTTCTGCAGCCACTTCATCATAGACCCACGGGAAAAACAATTGATCCTCCGGGTCCTGGAAGAGGAACCCAATCCGTTTTCGGAGTGTTTGAAAGTCGCGGGGTTGTTCGAGGCCCCACACGCGGATCCTCCCCTCCCCTTTCAACAGCCCGGCGATGGCAAGCAACAGGGTCGTTTTTCCTGCCCCGTTCGGTCCGACGAGCGCAACCCGTTCCCCCTCTTCGACCCGAAAGGTCACCGCTTGGAGGACAGGGACGCCTCGGTGATACGCAAAAGAGAACTTTTGAACATCGACCGCCGTCATTCGAATTCCCTCAATTTTAAAGCGAAGGTGATCCGCCGAGCCTTCTGATCCAGGAGTTGGATCAACCCCCGGAAAACGGGTCCATAGTGATGGGGCGAGGGCCGCCCCCAACGCAACCGAAGGGCCGCTGTACTCCGTGACAGCCGGCTCTGAAAAACTGTGGCGTGCTTGAGGATCAAAAGAACAACCCACCGGAGGGTTGAGGGGAGCACGGAAAGGACCTTCCGATAGTCATTGGACGTCCAGATGGCCAGTCCAACTCCAACCCACAAGAGGCTATCCAGCGATCGTAATGCATACAATACCGCCCGGTCTGGCTTTCCCAAGGCGATCGGAAGGGCCAAGAGGGCCCAAAAGGGCACAACATGAAGGAGCCGGTGTTTGGAGATGTAAAAGACCGTAGGGAGGAGTAGGACCGTTGCCCCCACTAAGACCGGGAGGGGAGCAACTAAAATGCCCCATAATCCGGCAATCAGGGCCACGAGTTTGATCCACGTCATGGCTGTGAAAAAGAGGAATTGCGTTTCATCGCCTTCCATGCAGAGGCGGTCAGGATTCCTTCAATGAGACTCAGGGGCAAGGTCGCGAGGACCATCGCAATCAGTGTATGAGGAAGCGGCAACGTCCCGGAAAATCCCAGTTCCAATGCTGCAGCAATGGCACCGACGAGGATGGCGAGTCCTGTAGCCAGGCCGACGGCGATGGGTGTGGGCAAGAGCCGAC
>CAYQZW010000066.1:0-10182 GCA_964422065.1 uncultured bacterium
CTTGTAGCAGGAACCGGTGGGAGCCCACAAGGGCAGGGTATGAACCCTTTTGGTCTTCGCTTGGATGGACGAGTGGTTCAAACGCAACTGGCTGGTTATGGATTTTGAGAACCCTATGCACCGGAACCCCCTGTGGCATAACATCTACGATCCCGAACAGACCTATGGCCTGGTGAGTTTTGACCCCGAAGTGGTCAAGATTGATGGCGATCCCTCGGATTGGGACAGGCTCGACCCTTGGGTCCGGACTTCCGGACTGCCCATCCGGGGCCTCTGGGTCACCCAGGACCCGGTGTATTTTTACGCGCGCGTGGACCTGGCTGAGGCCTTTGACCGGACCCACGACACCCTGGTCCTCCTCGTGGATACCTATCGCAAAGATCTGGGATCTCAAGTGGACCCCGTTCGCCATCAACGCCTGCAGAACGGGGCCGAATTTGCTGTGGTCCTCGCAGGGTCCGGGAAAGTCTGGGTAACCCAGAGTTACCAGATCTTCCGGGACTGGATCCGGGATATTCGGTCCGAAATGCGACCTCTGGCAGAAGGATCGGATGGGTGGGTGGAGCCGGCACTCCTCGCCAATCGGGCGAGGGTGACCCTCCTCGGCGATACGATCCCGGAACACCGGTTCTATCCCGGCCGACTGATCTTTGGGAAACAACAAGAGAACTCGTTGACAGACTGGTATGTCCGCGACTCTATCCTGGAACTTCGGTTGGGCTGGAACCTGTTGAATGTCACCGACCCCTCCAGTCTCCACATCCTTTTTGATGATCCTACGACCCCTGAACTAGAGGCCGTCAAAACGGACGGCTTCGCGTTTGCGATCCTCTGGATCCACAACGGTCAGATGGTCCGATGGCCAGATCCCAAGGCCCGGCCCCTTTCCTTTACCCCACGCTACCGGTGGCAACCCTGGGAGAAACCCGTGTACCGGGAACACCTCAAGGAGAGTTATGCCATCCTCGCACGGGCATTGCCTCGTATAGAACACGATTCGACCTTCCGAAAACAGCGCGTGCGCAGGACCCCCAGGACTCGGATGACCGTCCGGCTGCTCCCCTTCCCTTGGGGCTACAACGGGGCCGTGACCTTCTCCTTTGACGACGGGGACCTGACTCAGTTCCGGTATGCCCGGCCGATCCTGGAGAAATATGGGGCTCGGGCGACGTTCGGCATCGTCGCTTCGTGGGTAGGACAAACCCCGCTTCTCAAGGGCCCTCAAGACGAAATTCAAACCCTCCGTATGTCCCAGCAGGAACTCCAGACCCTCGCAAGAGCAGGCCATGAGATCGCCGCCCATGGGTATTACCATGACCCGAAGATCTATGACCTTCCCTCCGATTCCATTGCGCGCCTCTGGCACCGTGCGAAACGCATCCTGGAAGACCTGGTCGGCCAGGAGGTCTCAACCCTCCATGTCCCGTATTCCCGGGAACGGCGGTCGGTCATCCAGGCCGCACAAAAGGCCGGCTTCCGGTTCCTCCGGTTCCATGGGGAGCAGTACAACGCCGTGGCGACCCTGGACCCCAAACGACTCCATAGTTTTGCCGTCCTCTCTGAACAGCGGCCTGCGCTCCGTGACTTCTTGGAGATCCTGGAGAAGGGCACAGGGGCCTGGACCATCTGGGTATACCACCATCTTTTCCCCAAGGAGGCCAAGGAACTCCAACTCATGATGCAACATGGCGTGAAGAACACGTATTCGGTGCTCCCGATCACCTTTGAACGGCATGTCCGAATGGCCCGAAACCGACGGCTCTGGCTGGAAAGCGTTTCTACGGTCGCAGGGTACCTGCTGGCCTATCGAAAGGCACGGCTAAAGGTCCAAAAAGAGGGCAATCTGATTTTGGTCCGATTGGAGAATACAGACCGGCCACTGTGTGTCGCGTTTGAGGGGCCGCCGGGCGTTTATGCGGTGAAGAATTCGCTGCAGGACGGCGAGTATGAGATGCGGCAATTTCCGATCGACTTCTGGATCCCGCCGAACGAGACCGTGATCATTGAGCGGAAGGCTACCGAGTTTTGGGATACGATTTACCGGCGACGGCCTTTGCGGGCCAGGGCCTCGCGGTAAAGCGTTTCCAGTCGTTCAATAATCTTAGGCCACGCATAGTGTTCCCGGATGTGCGCTTGGCCCACGCGGACCAACCGCTCCGCCAACGCTGGCGAATCCAGAATTTGGAGGATTTTCTGGGCCAATTCCTCGACGTTGCCTGGCGGAAACAGGAGGCCGGTCTTGCCGTCTTGAATGACATCCGGGATCCCGCCCAGCCTTGAAGCCACCACCGGCAGGCCATAAGAAAGGGCCTCGATATTGACGACGCCCAAGGTTTCCGTTTGGCCGATCCGGTCCGGTTTGGAGGGCAACACAAACACCGACGCCTCCAGATATTCCTTTTGCAACGCCTCACCTGTTAGATAGCCCTTGAAAACAACAGATTGAGCGACCCCTAATTCCTGAGCCAATTTTTCTAAATCGTGGCGTAAGGGCCCATCCCCGACGATATGGAGTTCTGCGTCGGGGTGATGCTTTCGGATCTTTGAGAACGCATGGAGCAGGTCTTCTACGCCTTTGACCTCGATCAGGCGGCCCACAAAGAGGATACGCTTCCGGGGTTTTTTACGAAAGGGGACCGGATCCCCGGTAGCATGAGGATTTCCAAAGGGCACGATATGGACGGGGACATGGAAACCCAGTTGATCCACCCTGGTGCGCGTAGCAGAAGAATTGACCGTGATTCCATCGGCGTGGTCCATCAAAGCCCAAAAGAACCGCCGGATTGGGGCGGGGAGTCGGCTCAGAAGACTCAGTTCGCTTCCGTGAATGTAAAGGAAGAAAGGGACTCGCCAACGGACCACCATTGGAAGTCCAAAGAGGACGTGGGGGATCGGCCAGTGGATGTGGAGGATATCCTGGGGTTCGGGATACCGAAGGGCGCCTCCGATCCCGCCCATCAGATATAGGGGCACCAACGCCTGGTAGATCGCCCCCTGTTTCAAACGTTCCGGAATCGCCATGTCGTGGGTGAGGATTTCCCACCGTTTGGGCGCATAACGGAAACGATACACACGGATCCCCTCGTCCCATTGGTGGCCAAGACCCCGATAGGAGGAAGTGAAGACACTCACTTGGTGTCCCCGCTGGCGCAGCCCCTTCAGCATCTGGACCAGCCATGGGGAGATGACATCCCCAGGCCAACGGGGATAGGCGGTTGCGATGTGAAGGATCCGTAAAGGCCGGGTTCCCACACCTTAGTTATAAAGGGAGTTGGGAGAGAGGTAAAATGGGGGACACTCGACCTCAATGATTCGTCCCCAGAGGGGAACCCCCAGAGTCTTGACAAGACTTTGCATCGGTTTTATACTTTGTGCAACAAAGTTCAAGATGATGCAAAGGAGTAGAGCATGGACCTTGAAGGCTTAGATCCTGTGATCCACGAACGCGTTCGGCTTGGGATCCTGGGGCTACTGGCCCAGGCCGACGAACTCTCGTTCCGGGATCTCAAAGCGGCCTTGGGGGTCTCCGATGGCAACCTGGCCTCCCACCTCAGGCTCCTCGAAGAACGGGGCTATGTCGCGGTCCGGAAAACCTTTGTCGGCCGCCGACCCCGAACGTATTACCACCTCACCCCCGAGGGCCGCCGCCGGTTCCTCTCTTATTTGGAAACTTTGACAGATTTTTTGTCTGAAATTCTGCATAAAGGAGGTTCCCTATGAAAAACCGAGAACATCTCCCCCCTAACCTTGAAGACGTCCTCCAGACCCTGGATGTCTTGAAATTGGTAGCCATGAAAGGGAGGGGAGAAGTGCGTGAATTCGCAAGGTACATGACGATCTGGGGCGCATATGCCACACTCAATACCTTTCTGACCGCAGTGCTGGGTTGGAACGTCTGGTGGCCCCTGCTGTATGTCGCCTTTTTGACGACGACCGGTCCGGTTGTCGGATGGCCCCTCTCCCTGGTGACTTGGGCCCTTGCTGGCCTGATTCCCCTCCTGGTGTGGACCTGGACTGGCATGGGCTGGTTGACCATCCTTTGTATCATTGCCACCGCGGTCCTCGCCTATCTCTTCCTCTATGGAATCGCCGTCAAAAAGGGCCGTATCCAACCCAGACCCCTTAAGGTCATGATCGCCCCAAAGATTGGATGGGCCTGGGGGATCCTGATGGGCGGCATGGGCCTGATATTCTCCATCTTTGTTCGGCGTCTTCCCTCCGACCTCCCCTGGGACTTCCTCTCCATGGTTTTGTGGGGGTATGCCTTGGGGATCGGACTGTTCATCTCCGGGATCCTGGCGCCCGGCTTCTTCTGGCTCGGCATCCTCGGCATCTTCGGAATCCCCTTGGCCACAGCAATCCATACCACCCTGGGAGTTTGGGCGTACCTCGTGATCGCGGCACTCATGACTGCCTATAGTTTTTCGTTGTATCGGACCCACGCCTCCCCACCCAGGGGCAGGGCAAACCGTTAAAAAGCAGAAAAACCACAAAGGAGGTGTAAGATGATGAGAAGATCTTGGACATGGGCTTTGATTTTTGTCGGAGCCCAACTCTATGCTGGAGGCGCAGGGGGATTGGGCGGGTTCACCCTCGGTGCGGGATATCCGGGAATCCAGTCCCTGAACGATCGGCTCAAATCGTATGGACTGGATCTCCGCTCCCCCATGGTTCTCACCGGCGGCGCCGGCTACGGTTTCGGAGGACCTGTAATTCTTGGTGGGTTCGGATACGGGGGCACAGTTCAAGCAGAGAACACCGACATGGTCGTAGAATTTTCAGGCGGTGGCGGCGGATTTGAAATCGGCAAAATCTGGCAAGCGGGACCGGGCTGGTTCGCAGCAATGGCCACCCTCGGAGGGTTTGGCTACGAATTGAAATTCCGCCCAAAACTGGGCGATGTAGACTTTGATAGTCTCGTTGTCTCGCCCCGTCGGGTTGCCATTCTGACCACCGGCGGCGTCCTGATCGGTGCCAGTGGGATGCTGATCTTTCCCGTTTCGGGTCCGTTTGCCCTCGGTCTGAAGGCAGGCGTGTACTACACACCTACGGCGAAGAAGTGGTCCCTTGAAGACGGTGGTAAGGTCTTCAACGCCCCAGAACTGAGCCCTATCCACTACTCCGCACAGGTCATGCTCCTCTTCGGCAAGGTGGTTCATGCTCCGATGAAAAAACAGTAGCCTGACAACCCTCATGGAAGCGTAAAATCCACCATGTGCCTTAAACCCATGACACCGAAGTGGAAGCGAGAAAGAGACCGATTGCTGAGATCGCTGGAAGACGAACTTATCCATACCGAAAGATCCGATCTTGAACAGAACTTTCAAGTTCTTGAAGCGCTTTACGAAGAGGCGAGAGCCCTCGGCATCTTCCCACTCAAAGACCCTTTGGAAGACATAGAGATAGACATCCGCATTGCGAGGGCGATCAATGTTCAAGCAACTCCTGACTCAAATCGGCCAGACCCTCGACCAAGAACATGTCCCGACTCCATGGACCTGAGAGACCGAGCCATGCGAACCCATGATGCCCAAGGGTCGTCCAAAGTGTTCTCCCTTCCAGGTCTTCGTGGGACCCTTAGAAGCCCTTTAGACATCACAACAGTAGGCGGAACGCACTCATGCCAAATCCGGTTTTTTTGAGGATTCGTGATCTTCGCAAGACCTATCCTGGGAATCCCCCGGTGGAGGCGCTTCGCGGTGTGAACCTGGAGATCTATCAAGGGGAAATCTTTGGACTTCTGGGACCGAATGGTGCGGGGAAAACTACCCTGATCCGGTGCCTGCTGGGGCTGATTCCGCCGGACGACGGCGTGATGGAACCGGGATTGCCCTCGTCCGTTGGCTATCAGCCCCAGGAGAGCCTGCTCTACGCCGCTTTGACGCCGACCGAACATCTAAAGATTTTCGGAAGGCTCCATGACATTCCACGGACACTTCTCAACCGTCGGATCCCGCAGTTGATCCAGGACTTAGGGCTGGAAAGCCATGCGCGTACCCAGGCACGCAAACTTTCTGGCGGCTTGAAACGCCGATTGTCTTTGCTCCTGGCACTGGTCCACGAGCCGGAGTTCCTGGTCCTGGACGAGCCCACAAGTGGCATGGACCCCCAGTCCCGGCACTTCGTCTGGGATTTCCTCAAGAGGAAACGGCAAGCCGGTCTGACCGTCCTCCTCTCTACCCATCTCATGGAGGAGGCTCAGCGCGTCTGCGATCGTGTGGCAATTTTAGATCACGGCCAATTGCTGGATGTCGATACCCCTCAGAATCTGATCCAACGCTACGGTGGCCCAACCCTTGAAGATGTCTTCCTTAGCCTAACGGGACGCCGTCTCCGGGATTGATTTCTAACATGTTCTAACATAACATTTGGATATGGGAAGAACGGTCAGCATCTACATTGATGAAGAACTTCTGAAGGAAGTGAAACGCAGGGGGATTCCCCTGTCTCGGGCTGTTCGTGAGGCACTGAGAGCCTACCTCAAAGTCCAAGCCCGCTCCGAGACAATCAACGAATTAGAGAAAATCCTCAGCCAATTGGATGTGCAGAAGGCGTTGGAAGACCTTGAGGCCATCCAAAACGAAAGGAAAACGGACCGATGGTAGGGCTGGACACCGGGTTCTTTGTGCAATGGGTGGCAAAACATCCGACGGCACAACGAGTCTGGCAACGCATCCGTGACGGCGAAGTGCAAGCCGTGGTCTCGGTGATCACCTTGTTCGAACTTTTGAGCCTCTTCCTCCGACAAAACCAGAAACGTGCAGGCGAAAAGTTCATTGCTTTGTTGAGTTCCCAGGTCGAGGTCGTGACGTTGACTCCTGAGATCGCCCGATATGCCGCTGGACTCCGTCACGGAGAAGGATTCCACAGCCTGGATGCCCTGACCCTCGCGTCCTTGATCCACGGCGGTGCTCAGGAAATCTATACCACGGATCGAGCCTGGCTGAAGTTTAAAAAGCGTGGAGTCCAGATCCACCACCTGACCTAAGAGAGGCCCCGGTGCACCGAATTGCTGCCATCTTTCAAAAGTCTTTCTATGCGTGGACACGCCTACCGGTCGCGTTGTTCTTTACCTTTGCCTTCCCGTTGCTCTTCCTGACCGTCTTCGCCCTCGCGTTCCATCACGGCGTCTATTCCCCGGAACCAACATTGGATTTAGCCGTTGAGAACCAAGACCGGGGATTATCCCCGGACCTGGCAGGCGGTCCATCGGTCAACTTTGGGACTTTACTCCTCCAAACCTTGAGCAACTTGCAGTATCCCGAGAGCGGTCGCCCGATTTTTTCCATCCGGGAAGTCCAGGATACGAGTGGGATTGCAGAAGCCCTGCGGAAAGGACGTCTGCAACTGTTCTTGAGGATTCCGGAAGACTTCAGTGTCTCGGTTCTGGCTTATGCCCAGACGCGGATCCAAAAGAGCCCTGAGAATCCCGATACTTCCCTAAAGCATCCAAAGATCCAGGTGCAGGTGCCCCTTTACGGGGTCGCGGGGACCGTAGAATATGCGATGGGGCGGCAGATCCTCCAGGGCACCATCCAGGGGTTTCTGGAGGCGGTCAGCGATTCGCTGGCCAGACGGTGGCAACCCCAGTGGCAGCCTCCCCCAGAGCCTGAGTTTCGGCTGGTCCCCCATTCCGTCGCTCCGTCGGACTTGACGGTCTTTGATTACATTGTCGCGGGCTATTTCCTTTTCAACGTCTTGATGCTGATTATCGGGTTCACCCAATCGCTGGTGATGGAACGGGAGCAGGGCTATCATGACCTTTATCGGCTGACCCATCTCCGAGCCCATGAGTACTTGCTCGGGGAGGCAGGGGTCTTCTTCGCGATCGGAGGAGTTCAGGTGGTTTTCTTTTACGGCATTGCGCGGTTGATGGGATTTACGCATCACGGGAGTCTGACTGCCCTTGTCCTGCCCCTCGCCTTTGGATTTCTGAGTGCGATGGGGTTGGTCTTTTTGCTGGCGGCATGGATTGAACATCACAAGACCGCAACCGCGGTGGCGAACACCGTAGGGCTCATCCTGGGCTTTGTCGCACTCTCGGGGAGCGGCTTCCCGTTGCCGAATCCCACAATCTTTCACCGTGGAACGTTTTCTTTCGGGCTCCTGGACCTCTTTCCGTGGCGTCATGCCGCCGTGATTTTGAAGACGACCTTCGTCCAGGGGGAACCCCTTTCCCAGGTATTTCTATCCACAGGCTTGCTGATGGTGGAGACGGCAATGTTCTTGGGACTCGGGATGCTCCTCTTTCACAGACGAATTTTGAAGCGGTCCGGTTCAAGGGGAATCCGTTGGAGCCAGTAAGCAGAGGGGAAGGCCGGGGCATCCGGGATTCCCACACGCCCAAACACCGCCCGATGGATGCCGATATCTTCCAGGAAAAGATCGGCGCGGACATCACAGAGCGCGGGTTTGGGCAATCCCACGACCCCGGTCGGCACACGATGGGTCGTTCCCCTCACCTGTCCAGCGAGAATCCGTCCCGCGTTTGCCATCATTTGAAGGACGGTCAGGCCAACTCTTGCTCGTCAATCCGATCCATCTCGTGCATCTGATCGCGGGTACCGCGGGGCCTGGATGCCCTCCGAGGCTACAAATTGACAATTTCGCACTTGTTCAATTGTACGCCCCTCCGTACGTCTGGATGCGTGTACCCATAAAATTGAAATCTTTCACGGAGGTTGGAAACATGGCAGTTCTTTTGGTTTTCGGCGATAGCATCGCCTGGGGCGCGTGGGACCCAGATGGCGGCGGTTGGGTCCAACGACTCAAACGATCCCTGGATCAGAAAACCCTGTCAGACCCGGAATTCCATTGCCTCGTGTATAACCTGGGGATCTCCGGGAATGATACCGACGCCCTGGTGGAACGGTTTGCCTTTGAGGCCCGACAGCGCCTGAAAGAGATCGCAGAAGAGGCGGTGGTCTTGTTCGCGATCGGCATCAACGACGCTCAGTACATCCGGAGCCGGAACACGAATCGGGTCCCCCTCGAACGGTTCGAACAGAACCTCCACCGGTTGATCCAGGATGCACAGACCCTGGCTTCAAAGGTCGTTTTGATGGAGATCACGCCCGTGGATGAATCCAAGACCGCACCCGTGGCCTGGAATCCCGACAAGTCCTATTTGAATGCCGAGATCCAGAGGTATAACCGCGTCCTCCGAAATCTCAGCGACCAGTACCATGTGCCCCTCGTTGAGGTCTACGATGCGATGGTCCAGTTCGGGCATCCCCCGCTTTTGTGGGATGGTCTCCACCCCAATGCCCGGGGGCACCAGTGGATCGCAGAACAGGTGCGAACATTCCTCTTTGAACACTCCATCCTGTAAGACCCTGACGGGCGTGGGCGGGGTCGACTTCGTCCCATGGAGGCCCTCTGCGATGCTCCTCCGGCAATCCCTGGCTGGAGCGGGAACGCCAATCCAGGAGGTCAGGACCGGATTCGGAGGATGACCACCCGTTGGTCCACGTTGAGCACCTGGTGAGGGGGAAGGTCGGCGGTCAGGGTGTCCCAGGGGACATGGCCGGAGCAGATGAGGGTCCCAATGGAGGTCTGGCTGAGCCATTCGGCCAGATCCGCACGTCCAGGCAGATTCACCCCCTCGATCCGCGGGCTTTCGTGGAGCAAGAGGAGATCCGGAGGATGGCGCAAGACGCGGTGGAGGGACTGACGATAGTCCTCGGGCGACTTCCGGTTCGGCTTCCTCGGGTTCCCGATCACTCCAGAAACCCCACCGATCCGGAGTTCCCCCAAAGACACCTCATGGCCATCCAGGACCTCGAAGGGCGCAAACTCAGGGAGAAGGTCGTGGTTGCCCAGGATCCCGACGACCCTGGGGAACACCTCCTCAAAGGCAGCCCACACCGAGGTCACATCCCCCGTAGCTCCTCGTTCAACAGAGCCATACAGGTCTCCACACAGGAGGACCGCCACCCGTTCGGGGCGCATGCCCATGTCCCGCACGATTTCCGCCAAGATCTCGGGCAAAACCAGGCCGACCGGCACGCTTTCCACGAGCCCTTCCTGCTCCATCCGGTAGAATTCTGCCAGAGTGATCTTGGGATAGGCATCCGTGTTCCACGCCCTTGTTGTAGGGTCTTTGAGGACCATGCCTTGGAGGTCTGCCGTAAGGATGAGCCCTTCGAACGGGCACTCCCCGTGGAATACGCCGGTCCCGAC